>JBJMNJ010000031.1:0-24111 GCA_045804325.1 Gemmatimonadaceae bacterium | reverse complement strand
TCGCCGTTACGCACGGATTCTCGCGCAGATGACAGACGAAGGGCCGCCCCACCGCGGGCGGCCCTTCGTCGTTCCCGTCATCGGAATGCTCCCAGCCGCTGCGTCGGCGAGGAACGGCTGTCCATCAGATCCGTACAAGTTCTACTGTTGACCGTCTACAATACGCGCCGTATCGTCGATTGTAGACCCCCAACAGGAACATATGGCCCGCGACCAGTCCGAGCTCCTCCAGGGCACCCTCGAGCTCCTCATCCTCAAGACGCTCTCCCTCCAGCCCATGCACGGCTGGGGCATCAGCCAGCGCATCCAGCAGATGTCGCGCGACGTCTTCCAGGTGAACCAGGGCAGCCTCTATCCCGCGCTCCAGCGCATGAAGGGGAAGGGCCTCCTGCGCGCCGAGTGGCGCACCACCGACCACGGGCGGCAGGCGCGCTACTACATGCTCACCCCCGCCGGGGAGCGCGAGCTCGCTCACGAGCGCTCGCAGTGGGAGCGCTCGTCCGCCGCGGTCAACTGGATCCTCGACTTCAGCGGAGGCGCCGCATGAGATGGATCGCAGCGGCGCGCGAGCGCGCGCGCGGGCTCTTCTTCCGCCGCCGCGAGGACGCGGAGACCGAGCGGGAGCTCCAGTTCCACATCGAGATGGAGACGAAACGCTTGATGCGGCAGGGGGGCCTCGAGGAGACAGAGGCCCGCCGCCGGGCGCTCGTCGCCTTCGGCGGCATCGAGCGCTACAAGGAGGAGGTGCGCGACGCCCGCGGCCTCGCCTGGGTCACCGGTCTCTCGCTCGACTTCAAGCTCGCGCTCCGCATCCTCGTCAAGTACCCCGGCCTCACCATCGTCGGCGGGCTCGCGATGGCGTTCGCCGTGTGGGTCGGCGTCGTCGCGTTCGAGATGGTCGGCGCCGCCGTGAGCCCGAAGCTGCCGCTGCCCGACGGCGACCGCATCGTGCGCGTCCGCACCTGGAACGTGGAGGCGAACGACACGGAGTCCCGCGTCGTCAACGACTTCCTGGTCTGGCGCCGCACCCTGCAGTCGCTCACCGACGTCGGCGCCTACCGGGACGTCGCGCAGAACCTCACCGGCGACGACGGCGCCGCCAGCCCGGTCGTGGGGGCGGAGGTCACCGCGTCGGCGTTCCGCATCGCGCCCGAGCGGCCGCTGCTCGGCCGCACGCTGGTCGCCGCGGACGAGGAGGCCGGCGCGCCCCCCGTGGTGGTGCTCGGCCACGGCGTGTGGCGCAATCGCTTCGCGAGCGACCCCCAGGTGGTCGGGCGGAGCGTGCGCCTCGGCGACGCGTTCGCCACGGTGGTCGGCGTGATGCCGGAGGGCTTCGAGTTCCCCGTCTCGCACGAGCTGTGGACGCCGCTCCGAGCCGCGTCGCTCGACCGCGGGCCGCGGACGGGACCCGGCATCGCGGTCTTCGGCCGGCTCGCCCCGGGCGCCACCATGGAGACGGCGCAGGCCGAGCTCACGGCGGTCGGCCGACGCGCAGCCGCGGAGAGCCCGGCCACGCACGCGCGCCTCGAGCCGCGCGTGGAGCCGTACACCGCGTCGAACGGCTTCCAGGCGGCGGGCACCTTCCCGCTGCTCATGTCGGTCAACTTCTTCGCGGTGATGCTGCTCGTCCTCATCTGCGGAAACGTCGCGCTGCTGCTGTTCGCGCGCGCGGCGACGCGCGAGAGCGAGATCATCGTGCGCACCGCGCTCGGCGCGAGCCGCGGCCGGATCGTCGCGCAGCTGTTCGCCGAGGCGCTCGTGCTCGGCGGGGTGGCGACGGTGGTGGGGCTCGCGGCGGCCGGGTACGCGCTCCGTGCGTGGGGCACGCCGTTCCTCGAGCGGAATCTCGGGCGGCTCCCGTTCTGGATCGACCCGCACCTGTCGCCCGCCGCGCTGGGCTACGCGATCGCGCTGGCCATCCTCGGCGCGGTGATCGCGGGCGTGGTGCCGGCGCTCAAGATCACGCGCGGCCTGAGCGCGCGCCTCAAGCAGGGCACGGCCGGCGCGGGCGGCCCGAAGTTCGGCGGCGTGTGGACGGCGGTGATCGTCGCGCAGGTCGCGGCGACGGTCGCCTTCCCGGCCGTCGCGTTCGTCGAGCAGCGCGAGCTCGTGCGGATGCGGTCGATCCAGCCCGCGTTCGCGACCGAGGAGTTCCTCGGGCTGCGGCTCCAGATGGATGCCGCGGCCGCCCCCGCGGCGGGCGCCGAAGCGGCGGACTCGGCGCACCGCGCGCGGTTCGGCGCGGCGCTCGCGACGCTGCGCCGCCGCGTGGAGTCCGAGCCGGGCGTGGAGGGCGTCACCTTCGTGGACCGGATGCCGCGCATGTACCACCGCGAGCAGTGGGCCGAGCTCGACGACGCGGCGCGGACGGGCTACGAGGTGAGCACCGCGCTCGTCGACCCGTCGTACTTCGCGGTGCTCGAGACGCCGATCGTCGCCGGGCGCGGGTTCGGCGCCGCCGAGCTCGGGGCGGACGCGCGCGTCGCGATCGTGGACCGCGGCTTCGTGGACCAGGTGCTGAAGGGCCGCAACCCGATCGGCCGGCGCGTGCGTCTCAGCGAAGGGCGCACCCTCGACGAGAACGTGCCCGAGTCGTCGCGCCCGTGGTTCGAGATCGTCGGGGTCGTCGAGGACCTCGGCATGGGGCACGTGGCACAGCGCGGGCGGCCCGCGGGCCTCTACCTGCCGGCCGCGATGGGGAACGCGGCGAACGCCGGCGGCACGCACATGATGGTCCACGTGCGCGGAGACCCGATGTCGCTCGCGCCGCGGCTGCGCACGATCGCCACCGCGGTGGATCCCACGCTCCGGCTGGCTGAGTTCCAGCGCCTCGACGAGGTGTCGAACACCGTGCTGTGGATCATCGGCCTGTGGCTGCGGATCACGCTCGTGCTGAGCGCCGTCGCCCTGCTGCTGTCGCTCGCCGGCATCTACGCCGTGCTGTCGTTCACCGTCGCGCGGCGCACGCGGGAGATCGGCGTGCGCGTGGCGCTCGGCGCGAGCCCGCGCCGCGTCGTCACCGCCATCTTCCGGCGGCCGCTCACGCAGGTCGGCGTCGGCGTGGTGGCGGGCGGGGTCCTCGTCGCCGTGGGCGCGTTCGCGCTCGCGGGCCACGTCCCCGACGGCGGTGCGCCGGCCGGCGGCGTGGGCGGGCTCTCGCTCGCGCAGGTGGCGGCCCTGCTGGGGTACGTGACGTTCATGCTCTGCGTGTGCCTGCTCGCCTGCGTCGTCCCGACGTGGCGCGCGCTGCGGGTGGAGCCGACGGAGGCGCTGCGGGTGGAGTAGGAGGGGGCCGAGGGCCGAGGTCTGACGGCCGAGGGCCGAGGGCCGAGGGCCGAGGACCGCGATGCCGGTCCCCGACAGGACGTAGAGCCACTGGTCCGCGCCGCGGTGCCGGTTGTCCGGGCCGCCCTCGCAGTCGCCCGGCGGGACGACCATCGTCGCCGCCTGTCCGCGCCTGTTGCCCAGCGCGACGCGAAAGCCCTTCCCGAACCTGAGGTGCGCGACCGGCATGCGGCCGGTGGTCAGTTGACGGGCGGCGCGGCGCGGGAGGGCGCGATCGCGTCCGGCGTGTCGGAGGTGGCGGCCGTCGACGTGCCGGCGGCCGGCGTGCTCGCCGCCGTGGAGCTCGCGGACGCCGCGTCGTCCGCGAGGAAGGGCTTCGCCCGCGCGACCTGCTCGCGCAGGTCGAACAGGGTCACGTCGTGCGGCTCGTTCTTGCCGAAGTCGTAGCGGCGCTGCTCGCCGCGGTCCGAGATGAACAGCCGGTAGCCGGGCCCCACCCGCGACGCCTCGACGTCGCGGTGCCTCCAGCGCTCGCCCTCGGCCGTCTGGAAGGCGATGAACCCGTCCGGAAGGTGCTCCAACTGGCTGTGCTCGCGCGCCATAGGTCCTCCGTCTCGCGGTGTGGCCCGCGTCTCGCGACGGGTGGCGCCTGCGGGCCCCAGGGCGCCCCTCGTTCCGGGCATCGGCCGCGGTACGGGCCGTGCTCCGCACGAGTGTGCTTCAAATGACGTACCGTCCCGGCCGGCATTGGACAGCGGCGGGGCTCCGGTTGCACCATCCTTCACGACGTCGCCCGGCGATGGGCGAGGAGGTGGGGCGTGGAAGAGTCGAGAGAGAGGCTGCCGAGCGATGCCGCCGGCGCGATGACGCGGAACCCCGTCCCCGCCATCTCGGCCGCGGCCGTGAGCCAGCGAATCCGCGAAGCGCTGTACCGGAGCGCCGAGCAGCGCGCCGACGCGATCCAGGTCGACGTGCGCGGCGGCGCGGTGACGCTCTCCGGCACGGTGCGGTCCTGGGAGGAGCGCGGCGAGATCCAGCGCGCCGCGTGGTCGCTGCACGGCGTCGAGACCGTGGACGACCGGCTGATCGTGAGCTCCTAGGCCCGGACCTGGCGCGGTTCTGCCGCGTGCAGCCCGCGCTCGGGCGCGCGGAAAAGGTAGCGCATCGGGCGCTTCTCGCCGAGGCCGCCCTCGCGCTCGCGGTCGTGCGGGTGCCACTCGCCCCACGCGCCGTCGGCATCCATCCGGAGCCCCTCCTCCGGGTCGGCCTGGTTGACCGAGAAGAGGCACGAGTCGAAGAGCGCGCCCTGCGCGCCCCGGACCCGCGGCCGCGCCCCGCGCGCGCCCCGGACCATCTCCAGCGCGACCACCGCGCGCTCGTCCCCCGCGCCGCAGTAGCCGCGCCCATCGTTGCGCGGCGAGCGCGACGGCCCGTGGACCGAGAGGAGCAGGGTACGTGGCGGCGCCGCGCCGGCTTGACGACGGTGCCGGTCCGGGGTTCCATAGGCGCGTGACGCGCCCCCTCCGAGCCTCCTCCCTCGCGCTCCTCGCGCTGCCGGCGCTCCTCGCGCCCCCCGCCCGGGCGCAGGCGCCCGCCGCGTTCCGGGCGCACTGGATCGCCGACACCAGCGCGCCGCCGGACGCCTACGGCGTCTATCACTTCCGCCGCGCCGTCGAGCTCCCGGCGCGCCCCGACCGCTTCCTCGTCCACGTCTCGGCCGACAACCGCTACCGCCTCCTCGTCAACGGCGAGCCGGTCGCGGCGGGCCCGCAGCGCTCCGACCTCATGCACTGGCGCTACGAGACGGTGGACCTCGCGCCGCACCTGCGCGCCGGCCGCAACGTCATCGCCGCCACCGTGTGGAACTGGGGCGCGCACCGGCCCGTGGGGCAGCAGAGCCGGCGCACCGCGTTCCTGCTCCAGAGCGCCGACGCGCGCGACTCCCTGGTGAGCACCGGGCGCCCCGGGTGGCGCGTGCTGCGCGACTTGGCCTACGCGCCGGTCCCCGTCACGGGTCCCGCGACGGGGGGCTACTACGCGTCGCCGCCCGGAGAGAGCGTGGACGGGCGCCGATACCCGTGGGGCTGGGAGCGCGCCGACTACGACGCCGCCTCGTGGCCGGCCGCGGGGAGGCTCGAGCGGGCGCAGGCGAGCGGCACGGACGAATATGGGCTCGTCACCACGTGGCAGCTCGAGCCGCGCACCCTCCCCCCGATGCAGGACTCGGTCGTCCGCTTCGCCACGGTGCGGCGCGCGGAGGGCGCGGCGCCCGACGCGCGCGTGCTGCGCGGCGAGGGCGACCTGGTCGTCCCCCCGCGCTCGCGCGCGACGCTCCTGCTCGACAACGCGCACCTCACCAACGCGCACCTCGTGCTGGAGGCGAGCGGCGGGGCCGGCGGGAGCATCGCGCTCACCTACGCCGAGGCGCTGCGCGACGCGAGCGGTCGAAAGGGCGACCGCGACGAGATAGACGGCAAGACCATCGTCGGGGTGCGCGACGTCTTCGCCCCCGACGGCGGCCCCCGGCGCCGCTTCCGCACGCTCTGGTTCCGCACCTACCGCTACGTGCAGCTCGACGTCGAGACGGCCGACGAGCCGCTCCGCATCCACGACGTGCGCGGCGACTTCGCGGCGTACCCGTACCGCGAGCGCGGCCGATTCGCCAGCGACGCGGCGTGGATCGACAGCGTGTGGGCGATGAACTGGCGCACCGCGCGGCTCTGCGCGTGGGAGACGTACTTCGACACGCCGTACTACGAGCAGCTCCAGTACGTCGGCGACACGCGCATCCAGGCGCTGCTCTCGCTCTACGTCGCCGGGGACGACCGCCTCGTGCGCAACGCCATCGAGCAGTTCGACCAGTCGCGCGCCCCCGACGGGCTCACCGCGAGCCGCTACCCGTCCGACTTGCCGCAGTACATCCCGCCCTTCTCGCTGCTCTGGGTGGCGATGGTGCACGACTACTGGATGCTGCGCGACGACGCGGCGTTCGTGCGGCGCTTCCTCCCGGGCGTGCGCGGCGTGCTCGCGTGGTTCGAGCGGCGGGTGGACGCCGGCGGGATGGTCGGGCCGGCGCCCTGGTGGGGCTTCGTGGACTGGGCGCCGCAGTGGGAGCGCGGCGCGCCGCCCGGGGCCGAGCGCTCGGGCGGGTCGGCGGCGGTCACGCTCCAGTACGTCTACGCGCTCGACCGCGCGGCGGAGCTGGAGGACGCGTTAGGCGCCCGCGAGCTCGCGGCGGGCTACCGCGCGAGGGCCGCGAGGCTCCGCGCCGCGGTGCGCGCCCGCGCGTGGGACCCCGCCCGCCGCCTCTTCCGCGACGCCCCCGACTCGGCCCTCTACAGCCAGCAGACGAACGTGCTGGCCGTGCTCGCCGGCGCGGTGCCCGCCGCCGAGCGGCGCGACCTCGTGCAACGCGTCCTGGCCGACAGCTCGCTCGTGCGCGCGAGCTACTACTTCTCCTGGTACCTGCTGGAGGCCGTGCGCGAGGCCGGGCTCGGCGACCGCTACGTCGAGCAGCTCGCGCCCTGGCGCACCATGCTCGCGATGGGGTTCACGACGACCCCCGAGGCGCCCGAGCCCTCGCGCTCCGACTCGCACGCGTGGAGCGCGCACCCCAACTACGGCCTCCTCGCCACCGTGCTCGGCGTGCGGCCCGGCGCGCCGGGCTTCCGCACGGTGACCATCGCGCCGCACCTCGGCCCGCTCGTGCGCGCGGAGGGGCGCGTGCCGCACCCCAAGGGCGACGTCGAGGTGAGCCTCACGCGGATGAGCGAGGGCCGGATCCGCGGGACGGTGACGCTGCCGCCGGGGACCACCGGGACGTTCGAGTGGGGCGGGCGGCGCGTGCCGCTCCGTGCGGGGCGGCAGGAGATCGCGATGTGATCGCCGCGCGGGCGCGCCTTCGCGTCCTCGGGCGGCGCGTCGTACGGCGCAAGCCGGTTGCGCCCCGCCGCGCGCGAGACATGATTGGCCGAACCCCGTGACCGAGCCCATGTCCCCGTTCCGGATGTTCCGCCCCGCCGCATTCGCCGCGCTCGGTGCAGGCCTCGCGCTCGCCGCCGCGGCCCTGACGTCGTGCGCCCGCGCCCGGTCAGGCGCCGGTGAGTCGTACGACCTTCTGATCGCCGGCGGCACGGTGATCGACGGCACCGGCGCGCCGCGCTTCCGCGCCGACGTCGCCGTGCGCGGCGACCGCATCGTGCGCGTGTCGCGCGCCGGCATCCCGCGCGAGCGCGCCCGGCGCGTGATCGACGCGACGGGGCTCGTCGTCACGCCGGGGTTCATCGACCTGCACGCGCACCTCGACCCGCTGCTCGCGCTCCCGGGCGCCGAGAGCGCGGTGCGCCAGGGCGTCACCACCGCGCTCGGCGGCCCCGACGGCGGCTCGCCCTGGCCGCTCGCCCCCTACCTCGACTCGGCCGCCGCGCTGGGCGTGGGGATCAACGTCGCCTTCCTCACGGGGCACAACACCATCCGCGAGCGCGTGATGGGGCGCGAGGACCGCGCGCCGACGCCCGCGGAGCTCGAGCGGATGCGCGGCATGGTGGCACGCGCGATGGGGGAGGGGGCGTTCGGGCTCTCCACCGGGCTGCGCTATCTCCCCGGCACGTTCGCGCGGACCGACGAGGTGGTCGCGCTCGCGCGTGCGGCGGCGGACTCGGGCGGCATCTACACGTCCCACCTGCGCGAGGAGGGGCTCGGCCTCCTCGAGGGAGTGGGGGAGGCGATCGAGATCGGGCGGCAGGCGCGCATCCCCGTGGTGCTCACGCACCACAAGGCCGTGGGCCAGAAGATGTGGGGCGCCAGCGTGCGCACGCTCGCGATGGTGGACTCCGCCCGGCGCGCCGGCGTGGACGTGATGATCGACCAGTACCCGTACACCGCCACGCACACAGGTACGTCGGTGCTGATCCCGACGTGGGCGCTCGCGGGCGGCGACTCCGCGTTCGCCCGGCGCGTGCGCGACCCGGCGCTACGCGACAGCGTCGTGCGGGGGATCGTGTTCAACATCCTGAACGACCGCGGCGGCGGCGACCTGCGTCGCGTGCAGTTCTCGCGCGTGCGCTGGCAGCCCGAGCTCGAGGGGCGTACGCTGCACGACTGGGCGACGAGGCGCGGCCTGCCGCCGACGCCGGAGTCCGGCGCCGAGCTCGTGATCGAGGCGGAGCTGCGCGGCGGGGCGAACGCGATCTACCACGTGCTCGACGAGGGCGACGTCGAGCGGATCATGCGCCACCCGCAGACGATGATCGCGTCGGACGGCCGCCTCTCGCGCCCCGGCGAGGGCCACCCGCACCCGCGCGCCTACGGCACCTTCCCGCGCGTGCTCGCGCGGTACGTTCGCGAGCGGGGCGTGCTCACCCTCGAGCAGGCCGTGCACAAGATGACGGGGCAGCCCGCCGCTCGGCTCGGGCTCCGCGACCGCGGCCGCGTCGCGGAAGGCGCGTACGCGGACCTCGTGGTGCTGGACCCGGCCCACGTTCGCGACGCGGCGACCTTCGACGCCCCGCATCAGTACCCGGAAGGGATCCCGCACGTCGTGGTGAACGGCGTGCCCGCGGTGCTCGACGGCCGCCCGACCGGCGCGCGCGCCGGACGCGTGATCCGGCGCGGGCGCGAGTGACGGCGGGCGGCCGCCTAGCGCAGGCTCGCCGCGAACATCGCCACGGAGAGCGGCAGCATCACCGCGCCGGCCGCGACGAACTTCCACGCCTTCTCGACGGGCACCTGCGCCATGGAGCGCAGCGAGTGCGAGGGGACGCACATGTGGAGCGTCCCCTTGAACACCTGCCCCCACCCGATGAAGGTCACGATGCCGCCAGGCCAGCTCCAGTCACCGCCGTGGAACGCCACGATCAGCGCCCCCATCGAGAGGCTCATCATGCCGTTGATGAACGCTCCGGGCGCCCCCTTCGCACGCAGCTGGGCGAAGAACTCCGCCCATCCTTTCGGCTGGAGGACGTGCGAGAGCCCGACGACGAAGAAGGAGATGGCTGCGAAGCGCTCGATCGCGGACTCCATGGGAGGCCTCGGATTTAGGATATCCTAAATTACATCTTCGCCGAGGCTAGTCAAGAGCGAGCTTCACAGGTACCTCACCCACCACCGGCCCGACCGCGCCCGGTACGCCGCGTACCAGCGCGAGAGCGGGTACAGCGCCGCGAGCACGAGCAGCCACACGAGGTAGACCGCCGACAGCTCGATCCCCCACCCGGCGCGCTGGAGCCGCCTCGGATCGCTGATGAAGCCCACGAAGTCCGACGCGCGGAACCCGAGCGCGACGCCGATCAGCATCGCGGAGCCGTGCACCAGGAACAGGTGCACGAGGTACGTGAACATCGGCGTGCGTCCGTAGGCGAGCAGCACCCGACGGACCAGGCCCCCGAGGCCGCCGCGCAGCCCTTCGAGCAGGACGCCGAGCGGCAGCGAGACGCCGAGCGTCAGCAGCACGAACTGGAGCGAGGGCGGATACTTCGAGACGTTGATCAGCGAGAGCGCCGTGTAGACCGCGCCGCGCGGCTGGGGCGACCACGACGCCGGCTCGCCGTCGAGGTTGGGCAGGCGCAGGACGACGAACGCGGCGAGGAGGCCGCCGGCGAGCCGGAGCACCGCGCCCCGCCGCCTCGCGTCGGGCCGCGTGAACACGGGCCCGAGCCCGTAGCCGAGCCAGAGGATCCCGACCCAGGGCAGCGCCGGGTACGCGACGAACCCGGGCGCGCCGGCGAGCGGGCCGGGGAGCGGGCCCGGGAGGAGCCAGAAGCGCCACGCGCTCGCGGGTGCGACCACGGACGCGAGCGTCCCGTGCCCCGCGACGACGGCGGCGCCGAGCGCGAGGACGAGGGCGGGCGGGAGCCACAGGAGCGCCGCGAGCGTCACGAAGCCCGCGCCGATGGCCCAGATGATCTGGAGGAACGCGAACGGCCACGTGAAGTCGAGCGCGAAGCTCACGACGGTGACCTCGAGCGCGACGAGCCAGAGCCCGCGCGTGAGCAGAAAGCGCGCGACGCCGCCGAGCGGCTCGCCGCGCTCCCTCGCCCGGGCGCGCTGGAGGTAGGCGCCCGCCCCCGCGAGCAACGCGAAGGTGGGCGCGCAGAGGTGCGTGACCCAGCGCGTGGCGAAGAGCGCCGGTGTGGTGCGCGTGAGGTCCGTCGGCACGAAGACGAGCGCGACGTTCGAGAGGTAGTCGCGCACGTGGTCGAGGACCATGAGCGCGATCACGAGCCCGCGCAGCAGGTCCACCGCCTCGAGCCGGTGGGCGGGGCGCACGACGTCGGCGGGCGGCCGCGGCGCCGGGGGTGCGAAGACGGTCGGGTCGATCGTGCGCGGCGCGCGCAGCTTCATGTACGCCTCCTGGAGCGTCGATCCGGGAGACGCAATCATGCGAGCGCGCGTCGGCCGCGCGGAGAGCGCCGCGCGTCAGGAACTCGCCAACTGTCAGCTGTACCGCGGGATCCGGCGTCCGGAGCGCGTCCGGAGGGTGCCGCCCAGCTCGGTGCGCGTCGGCGTGCGCAGGTATGCCACGAGGAACAGGAAGCCGAGCAGGAGGTCGATCCCCGCGAAGATCAGCGGCGGCGTCGCCATCCGGCCCTTGAGGTAGAGCATGATCGACGGGACGGCGAAGGCGAGCTTCTCGAGGACCGCCGGGAGCATCACCGCCCGGAGGCGCACCGGGTCCCGGCCGACGGCGAGGAAGACCAGCTGCCACGCGAGGGCGACGCCCACGAAGCCGTAGAAGTACTCGGGGTGCGTGATCGGCGGCGGGTAGTCGCGGCCGATGCGACTCTCGAGGAAGTAGTTCGGCAGCAGGGCGATCAGCCCGTAGATGCCGGCGATCGTGAACACGCGCCGCGCGAACTTGTGCACTGAAGGCTCGGGGTGGTGGACGAGACGAATGTACGGTCCCGCGCGGCCGTCTCCCAGCGCCGGGCCGTCCCCGGGTGCCGATCCGCCCTCGCGGCGGCGTCACACATGAAATGCCTGACACGCCCGCGCTTTGACACCCGGCGCCCTCGGCTGCCCTATATTCGAGGCGATGACCGCCGCAGACCGGAGCTGATGGCCCCGAGGCCGTACCGCATGGGGGCGCGTCAGGCCGCGGCCGACGAGACGCGCGCCCGCATCGTGGCCGCCGCGCGCACCATGCTGGGCGCCCCGGAGGGGCTCGGCGCGTTCACGGTGGACGCCGTCGCGCGCGAGGCGGGCGTCGCGCGCATGACGATCTACTACCAGTTCGGCTCGAAGCGCGGCCTGATCGAGGCCGTCTTCGACTCGCTGGCGATCGTACGCCGCGGGGTGGCGCGCCTCGTCGACGCGCTCGCGCTGGCCGACCCGGAGGCGACGCTCGCCGAATTCGTGGGCACGTTCGCGGACGTGTGGGAGGAGGACCGCCTCGTCGTCCGTCGCCTCCACGCGCTCGCCGTGCTCGACCCGGAGTTCTCCGCCGTCTGGCACGCGCGCGAGGGACGCCGCCGCGAGGGGATGCGGGAGATCGCACGGCGCGTGGCGGCGCGCCGGCGGCCCTCGGCGCTCGACGTGGACGCCGCCACCGCCGCGCTCTACGCGCTCGTGTCCCCCGAGGGGTTCGAGGCGATGGCGGGGCCCGAGCGCACGTACGCCGACGTCGCGCCGATCATGCACGACCTCGCCCGCCGCGCCCTGGGGCTCGACGCGGGCGTTCCCGTCGGCCCGGGCGCCGCGGCGCGGAGTCGCGGGCGGCGTTAGGCGGTCCGGCCGTCGGGCGGCCCGGGCGTCAGGCGCGCGCGGCGCGGCGGCCGACCAGCGCGCCCACGACCGTCGCGGCGGTCACGACCGACACCGACTCGACCACGCCGGGCCGCGCCGTCATGAGCCAGAGCACGCCGAGCGCGGCGCCGTTCGCGGCGCCCGCCGCGGTCGCGAGGCCGGCGCGCTCGAGCGTCCGCGCCGCGTCGGCACCGAGCGCGCCGTCGCCCTGCGCGAGCGCGCGCTGCACGTCGCGTGCGTAGGGCACCACGACGGCGAAGCCCACCAGGCCGATGAGGAGCACCGCGGCCGCCGCGACGAGCACCCAGGCCGGGGGCCGGCCGCCCAGGCGATAGGCGAGGTAGCCGCCGCTCGCGAGCAGCATGATCGCGCCGGACGGCATCGCGAGGCGCATCGCGAAGAGCAGCTCGGCCAGTGGGCGCGCCGCGTCGAAGCGCGTGGCGCCGCGGAGGCGCGGCGGGACGCGGTGCACGATCACGAACGACCCGAACAGGGCGATGACGCCGAGGACGTGGACGAACATCGCGACCGCGTAGAGGCGCATGTGGGCTCCGGGCGTGGGCTATCGCAGGACGGCGCCGCCCGCGAGGTCGAGGACGATGCCGGTGATCCAGCTCGACTCGTCGGACGCGAGGAAGAGCGCGGCGCGCGCGGCGTCCTCGGGCGTGCCGAGGCGGCGGAGCGGGTGCGCGTCGACGAGGCCCGGGCGGTAGTGCGCGGGGATCTGCGCCTCGTTGCGCTCGGTCATGATCGTCTCCGGCGCGAGGCAGTTCACGCGGACGCCGAACGGGCCGGCCTGCGTGGCGACGACCTGTGTGAGGAGCTCGATGCCCGCCTTCGCCGCGGTGTAGGGCGCGGGGGAGCGCTCCGTCGGACGGCGCGCGGCGGCCGAGGAGAGGGTGACGATCGCGCCGCGCCGGCGCGCCTTCATGCCGGGCAGCACGCTCTTGAGGGTGAGGAACGTCGCCGTGAGGTTGGCATCCACGGCGGCGTGCCACTCCTGCTCGGACAGCTCCTCGACCGGCGCGCCCGGGCGCGCGAAGCTCGCGCCCGCGTTGGCGACGAGCACGTCGATGGGTCCGAGCTCGTCCTCGACCTGGCGGCGCATGGCGTCGACCTCGTCGAAGCGCGTGACGTCCGCGGCGACGGCCACGGCCCGGCCGCCCGCGCCTTCGATCTGGCCGCGCACCGCGTCGAGCGCGGCGCGGTCGCGGCCGTGGACGGCGACGGCCGCGCCCTGCGCGGCGAACAGCCGCGCGATGGCGGCGCCGATGCCGCGCGAGCTTCCCGTCACCAGCGCGATCCGACCTGCGAGCGCGTCCATGTCGTCCCGTTCGTGAGGGGTGGTGTCCTGGTGGTCCGGCGTAATTTATACGTACTCTTCATACAAACAACCCGCCCGGGGGCCTTGACGACAGCGCCCCGCCGACGCACTCTCTGCAGAAGCTTAGGGAAGAACCTGGAGAGACGCGCCGTGGCCGAACCGCTCCCGCTCGTCCGAGGCACCCTCGACCTCCTCGTGCTCCGCGCCCTCTCCTGGGGCCCCATGCACGGCTTCGAGGTCACCACGTGGCTCGAGGCGCGCTCCGCCCAGATGCTCGAGATCGTCGACAGCGCCCTCTACCAGGCGCTCAACCGTCTCGAGGCCCGCGGGCTCATCGAGGGCGAGTGGGGCGTCACCGAGAACAACCGGCGCGCCCGCTACTACGCCCTGAGCGTCGCCGGCCGCGCGCACCTCGAGGCCGAGACCGCGCGGTGGGTGCGCTATGCGGGCACCGTGACGGACATCCTCACCGTCGGCGCGCCGCCGCGCCCGCGGCGCGCGTAGGCGGCCCGTGCTCCCCCCGCGCGCCCGCCGGCTCCTCCGTCTCGCCGTCCGCAGCGACCGGCGCCTCCGCGAGGAGCGCCGCGCGAGCGAGGTGGACGACGAGATCCGCCTGCACCTCGAGCTCCGCGTCCAGCAGCTCGTCGCCTTCGGCATGCCCCCCGACGAGGCGCGCCGCCGCGCCCTCGCCAAGTTCGGCCCCCTCGCCGAGGCGCGGCCCCGGCTCCGTGACGCCGTCAGACGGCGGGAGGATCGCGTGCATCTGAGAGATCGCCTCGACGCCCTGTCGCACGACGTCCGCGCCGCGCTGCGCGCCGTGCGCGCCACGCCGGGCTTCACGCTCGTCGTCGTCCTCACGCTCGCCCTCGGCATCGGCGCCAACGCGGCGATCTTCAGTGTCGTGGACGCCGTGCTGCTCCGCCCCCTCCCGTACGCGCGGCCGGAGGGGCTGGTCGTGCTCGGCGGCGGACCGAGCCCCCGAGAGATCTTTCCCGCGTCGTATCCGCAGCTCCTCGACTGGCGGGAGCGCACGCGGGGCGCGTTCGCGGCGGTCGGCGCGTACTTCACGACGCAGTACACGCTCACAGGCCGAGGCGAGCCCGAGGTGATCGAAGGCGCGCGGGTGTCGGCCGACCTGCCCGCCACGCTCGGCGCGACGGTCCTCGTCGGGCGGTCCTTTCGCGCGGACGAGGAGCCGCGCTCGGGCGAGCGCGTCGCGCTGCTGTCCGAGGCGCTCTGGCGCCGGCGCTTCGGCGCCGACCCGGGGGTGCTCGGCCAGGTCCTCACGCTGAACGGGTACCAGTTCACGGTGATCGGGGTGCTGCGCGGCGGCCCGGGGAGCACCCTGCCGACGGGGCTCGCCACGGGCCGCCGCACCGACCTGTGGACGCCGCTGCGACTCGACGCGGTGGGGGCGCCCCGCGGGCTCAACTTCCTCACGGTGCTCGCGCGGCTGAAGCCGGGCACGGACCTCGCGCGCGCCCGCGCGGAGGCCCGTGCCGCGTCGGCGGCGCTCCGCGGCGAGCGCGTCGATGACGCCGAGATCCAGGTCCAGTCGCTCACCGAGCGCGTCGCCGGCGACGTGCGCGCGCGCCTCTTCCTCCTCCTCGGTGCCGTGGGGCTCGTGCTGCTCATCGCCTGCGCGAACGTCGCGAACCTGCTGCTCGCGCGCGCCGCCGCGCGCGAGCGTGAGATCGCGGTGCGCGTCGCGCTCGGTGCAGGTCGGGGCAGGGTCGTGTCGCAATGGATGGCCGAGAGCCTCCTGCGCGCCCTCCTCGGCGGCGCCGCCGGGGTCGGCGTGGCGTACGCGGCGCTCGCCGCGGTGCGCCGCTGGCTCCCCGCGCGCCTCCCGCGCTTCGAGGAGGTGGGAGTGGACGCGCGCGTGCTCGTCTTCGCGCTCGCGCTCTCGATGGCGACGGGGCTCCTCTTCGGCATCGTCCCGGCGCTGCGCGCGGCCGCGCAGAACCCGGCGACGCTCATGCGCGAGGGCGGACGCGGGCTCGCCGGCGGGCTCCGCCGCGACCGCGTGCGCGCGGGGCTGGTGGTATCCGAGGTCGCGCTGTCCTTCGTGATGCTCGTCGGCGCGGGGCTCCTGATCCAGAGCTTCGCCCGGCTCGCGCGCCAGGAGAGGGGCTTCGATGAGGCGCACACGCTCGTCGCACAGGTCTCGCTCCCGAGCACGCGCTACCCCGACACCGTCCGCGTCGCGGCCTTCTACCGCCGGCTACTCGAGCGTCTCGCGGCGCGTCCGGGCGTGCGCGGTGCGGCGACGGCGAGCAACGTCCCGGTGGAAGGCGGCACGAACGGCGGCTTCGAGGTCGGGGGGCTCTCCTTTCCGAAGAACGACCGCCCGATCGCCGAGAAGCGCGTCGTGAGCGCGGGCTACTTCCCGCTCCTCCGTGCACGCCTTGTCGCCGGGCGCGACTTCGACGCGCGCGACGTCGCGGGCGCGCCGCGCGTGATGATCGTCAACGAGACGTTCGCGCGGCGCTGGCTCGGCGGGCCACAGGCGGCGGTCGGGAAGCGGGTCGGCTTCCTGTGGGAGATGGAGGGGATGCAGACGGTGGTCGGCGTCGTCGCGAACGTACGCGAGGGCGCACCCGACCAGCCTGCGGTGCCGGCGATGTACGTGGCCGCGGCGCAGCTCCCCTTCTCCAGTGTGAACGTGCTCCTCCGCACCGACGGGGACCCCCTCGACGCCGTCGCGATGCTCCGCCGCGAGGTGCTGGCGCTCGACCGCGACCTCCCGATCTCGCAGGTGCGCACGCTCGCCGAGATCGTCGCGGGGGGGACGGCGCGGCAGCGGCTGTCGGCGTCGCTCGTCGGCGCTTTCTCGGCGCTCGCGCTGCTCCTCGCGGCCGTGGGGCTCTACGGCGTCGTGAGCTACTCCGTGGTGCAGCGCACGCGCGAGTTCGGCATCCGCTCGGCGCTGGGGGCGCAGCCGGCGGACGTCGTGCGGCTCGTGCTCGCGCAGGGTGCGGCGCTGGTGCTGATCGGGCTCGCCGCGGGCCTCGCGATGGCGCTCGCGCTCGGGCGCGTGCTCGCGAGCCAACTCTTCGGCATCGCGCCCAACGACGCCGCCACGCTCGCGGGGGTCGCGGCGCTGCTCGCGGCCGTGGCGCTCGCGGCGACCGCGGCGCCCGCCGTCCGCGCCACGCGGCTCGACCCGCTGCTCGCGCTCCGGCAGGAGTAGGGCGGTCCCGGGGCGCGCCGACTGTATGCAATGCGTCAGGACGGAAACACTGACGCGACGCGCCCGTTGGGCAGAATGTCCACCCGCAGTCGGCAAAGAGTCCGGTCGCCTTTCCCGCATTCGATCGTCAGGTGACGCACATGCACATCCCCGAGTCTACGCGGCAGAGAACGACAGACCGCCGCGAAGACACGACCGACATGCGCTTCTATCATCACTTGGCCGAAGACGTCACGATCCCGGCGACGGATGAATTTCCGCTCGCGGCGACGTGGCGCGGGTCGCCCGGCGCGTCGAGCGTCGTGCTGATCGCCCCGGCGACGGGCGTGCGCCGTGGGATCTACGACGCGTTCGCGGGCTACCTCGCGGCGTCGGGCTTCGGGGTGCTGACGTGGGACTGGCGCGGCACGGGCGACAGCCGGCCGAAGAGCCTGCACGGCTTCCGCGCGACGATGCGCAACTGGGCCGCGCGCGACCTCGCGGGCGCCATCCAGTGGGCGTCGGACCGCTGCCGCGGCGCGCGCCTGCTCGCGGTGGGGCACAGCTTCGGCGGACAGGCGTTCGGCATCGCGCCCAACGCCGACCGCGTGGCGGCGCTCGTCACGGTCGCCGCGCAGAGCGGCTACTGGGGCCACTGGCCGCGCCCGGCGCGGTACAAGTACGCGCTGCTCTGGCACGTGGCGATGCCGGCCATCGCGCGCACCGTCGGCTACTTCCCCGGCCGCGCCCTCGGCGCGGGCGAGGACCTGCCGCTCGGCGTCGCGCTCGAGTGGGCGCGCTGGTGCCGCAACCCGCAGTACTTCGGAGACTGGCGCGGGCACCTGCGCTTCTCCGCGCCGATCCTCAGCTTCGGCTTCGAGGACGACCCGTACGCCCCGCCCGCGGCCGTGGAGGCGCTGCACGCGCTCTACGGCAGCCGCGCGCAGCGCCACCGCCAGGTGCGTGCGTCGGAGGTCGGCGTGCGCCAGCTCGGGCACTTCGGCTTCTTCCGCCCGACGGCGCGCGCGCTGTGGGACGAGGCGATCGACTGGCTGCGGGCGGCGGGGCCGCGTACGGCGACGTCGCGCGCGGGCTGATCGCGCCGTCGCCGGTTCGCGGCCTGCGGCCGCTCCCCTGGGAGCGCCGTCGCCCGCCGCCTGCGGCGGCTCGCTCGGCTGGGAATGCTCGCGGGCGGCGCCCGCTCGCTGTTAACATCCTGTTTCCCATGCCCGACTTCCTCTCCGACGCCGCCATCCGCGAGCGCCTCGACGCCGAGCGCCGGGCGCTACTCGAGCGCGTCGCCGCGATCCCGCCCGCGCTGCGCGAGGAGCGCCCCGCGCCCGACCGCTGGTCGGTGGCCGAGGTCCTCGATCACCTCGGGCGCATCGAGGGCGGCGTGCGGAAGCTCCTCGAGATGAAGGGCGCCGCGCCCCCGCCGCCCGACACGCCCGAGCCGCCGGCGGACGCGCTGCTCGGCCCGCGGCTCGCGGCGCTCGTGCGCGACCGGAGCCGGCGCATCGAGGCGCCGGAGCGCGTGCGACCTGGCGGCGGCGTGCCGGCCGACGAGGCGCTCGGCCGGCTCGTCGAGGCGCGCGAGCGCACGATCGCCGCGTTCGCCGCCGCGGACCGCGCCGCGCTCGACCGGGTGACGCACACGCACCCCGTGTTCGGACCGCTGACGCTGCGGAGCTGGGTGGCGCTCACGGCGGACCACGAGGCGCGGCACGCGGCGCAGATCGGCGAGATCGGCGAGCAGGTCGCCGCGCGGCGCGCGACGGCCTAGGGCGGCGCCAGGATGCGCGCCCGTCTCCTCGGCGTCGCGCTGCTCGCCGTCGGCGGCGCGGCCGGCGCGCAGTCCGACTCGGCCTCGCGTGCCTGGAACCAGCCCGTCGCGCCGTTCCGCATCGTCGGCAACGTCTGGTACGTCGGCGCCGCGGACATCGCCTCGTATCTCATCACGTCGCCGCGCGGCCACGTCCTCATCGACGGCGGCTTCGTCGAGACCGCGCCGCAGATCCTCCGCAACATCCGCACGCTCGGCTTCCGCCCGGGGGACGTGCGCACGCTGCTCACCACGCACCCGCACTACGACCACGCGGGCGGGCTCGCGCGGGTGAAGCGCGAGACGGGCGCGCGGCTCCTGGCGAGCGCGCCGGACGCGCCGGTGCTCGAGCAGGGCGGCCGCAACGACTTCTTCTTCAAGGATTCCGTCTTCCACTACCCGCGAGTGCGCGTGGACGGCACCGTGCGTGACGGCGATACGCTGCGCGTCGGCACGACGCTCCTCACGGCGCACGTCACGCCGGGCCACACGCGGGGCTGCACGACGTGGACGGCGCGGGTGGACGACGCGGGCACGCCGCGCGACGTCGTGGTGCTCTGCAGCGCGAGCGTCCCCGGCTACGAGCTCGTGGACCCGCCCGCGTACCCGGGGATCGTCGAGGACTACGAGCGCACGTTCCGCGCACTGCGCGCGCTCCCCTGCGACGTGCCGCTCGCCGCGCACGGCGCGTTCTTCGGGCTGGCCGCGAAGAGGGCGCGGGCCGGCACGTCGCCCAACCCGTTCGTGGACCCCGACGGCTGCCGCCGCATGATCGACGACGCGGAGCGCAGCTTCCGGCGGCGCTTGGAGGCGCAGCGGGCTCGCGCCCGTTAGGCCTCCCGCCGTGAGCGCCCCCGCCTTCATCCCCGGCCGCGAGCTCGCCCGGCTCTTCTTCGCCGAGGCGGTGCAGCCGGTGCTCGCGGCCGAGCTGCCGGGACTCCGCTACGGCGCCGCGCTCCTGCACACCGGCTCCGAGGTGCTCGGCTTCGACACCGAGATGAGCGCCGACCACGGCTGGGGACCGCGCGTGGACCTCTTCCTGCGCGATGAGGACTACGAGGCGCTCCGCGACCGGATCGACGCCGCGCTCCGGCGCGGGCTCCCGCACCGCTTCCGCGGCTGGCCGACCAGCTTCAGCGAGCCCGATCCGGTGGACCACGGCACGCAGCACCTCGACCCGCGCGACGAGGGGCCGGTGCGCCACAAGGTCGTGATCACCGCGCCGCGCCGCTTCGTGCGCGAGTACCTCGGCTACGAGCTCGCGGGGGAGATCGAGCCGGCGGACTGGCTCACGTTCCCGTCGCAGAAGTTGCGCACCCTCACCGACGGCCCCGTGTTCCGCGACGAGGCGGGACTCGGCGAGCTGCGCGCGCGGTTCGCCTGGTACCCGCAGGACGTGTGGCTCTATCTGCTCGCCGCCGGCTGGACGCGCATCGGGCAGGAGGAGCACCTCATGGGGCGCGCCGGCACCGTGGGCGACGAGGTCGGCTCGGCGGTCATCGGCGCGCGGCTGGTGCGGGACGTCATGCGCCTCTGCTTCCTCATGGAGCGCGTGTACGCGCCGTATCCGAAGTGGTTCGGGACCGCGTTCGCGCGGCTGCGCTGCGGCCCGGAGCTGCTGCCGCATCTCTCGGAGGCGCTCGCGGCGCGCACGTGGCGGGAGCGCGAGCATCACCTCGTGACCGCCTACGAGGCGGTCGCGCGCATGCACGCGGAGCTGGCGCTCACGGACCCGCTCCCGACCGCGGCGCGCGACTTTCACGGGCGGCCGTTCCGCGTGATGGCGCTCCACGGGTTCGAGCGGGCGCTCCTCGCGCGCGTGCGGGACGAGCGCGTGCGGCACATCGCCGCGCGGCCCGTCATCGGGAGCGTGGACCAGCTCAGCGACAGCACCGACCTGCTCGCCAACGCGCTCTGGCGCGAGCGCGTGCGGCGGCTGTACGAGGAGCGTTAGGCGCCGCTACTCCGCCCGGAGCAGCGCCGCCGGGTCCGCTCCCGCGGCGCGCCGCCCCGGCAGGTACGCGGCCGCCGCGCCGACGAGCAGCAGGAGGGCCGTCACCCCGAGGTAGGTCTCCGGGTCGTGCGCCGTGACGCCGTAGAGCATGCGCTCCACGGACCCCGACAGCACCACCGCCGCGGCGATGCCGAGCGCCAGCCCGACCGCGACGGGCCGGAGCGCCCGCCCGATCACGAGACGCAGCACGTCCGCGGGCCGCGCGCCGAGCGCCATGCGCACCGCGACGCTCCGCCGGTCGTGGGCGACGCGGTAGGCGACCGCGCCGTAGATCCCCACGGCCACGAGCACGAACGCGAGCCCCGCGAAGCCGCCGAGCAGCGCGCTGTTGAGCCGCTCGGTCGCCGTGCTCTCCGCGATCCCCGCCTCCAGACGCTGCACGTACGCGAGCGGCATCGCCGGGTCCACCGAGAGCACGGCGCGGCGCACGGCGGGGATGAGAGCCAGCGGGTCTCCGGCGGCACGCACGAACAGGTACAGGCCGTTGAGGGGGTCCTGCGCGAACGCGGAGTACATCGCGGGCGACGCCGGCGTGGCGAGCCCGTCGTAGCGCACGTCCCCCACCACGCCGACGATCGTGAGCCAGCGCCCCTCGACCATCGCGATGCGCCGGCCCACCGCCGCCTCGCCGCGCCCGCCGGCGCCGAGCAGTCGGCGGGCGAACGCCTCGTTCACGACGGCGACGAGCGGCGCGTCCGCGCGGTCGGCCGGGGTGAACGCGCGCCCCGCGAGCACGGGGATCCCGAGCGCCGCGAAGAAGCTCGCGCCGGCGCGGATCTGCTGGACGACGGGCAGCTCGTCCGGAGCGCGCTCGATCCCCTCGATCAAGACGCTCCCGCCCTGGCGGACCTCGTTCGGCGGCATGCAGTCGCAGAGCCCCACCGCCCGCACGCCCGGCACCGCCGCCACGCGGGAGACGACCTCGTCGAACACGGCGCGCTGCTGCTCGGCCGTCTCGTATCGCGTGGGGCTCGCGATGACGAGCATGGACGCGACGCCCTCGGGCTCGACGCCCGGGTCCACCGCGCGCACGCGCGCGAAGCTCTGGAGCAGGAGCCCCGCGCCGACGAGGAGCACGAGCGACACCGCGACCTCCACGGTGACGAGCGCCGCCTGCGTGGCGTGCTGGCGCCGATCGTGGCCAGCGCGCGCGCCCGCGCGCAGGCGCTCGGCGAGCGCGCCCCGCGCCGCGCGCACGGCCGGCGCGACGCCCACGAGCACCGCGCTGACCAGCGCGACTGCGGCGGCGAAGGCGAGCGCCGTCCCGCCCACGCGCACGTCGTGGAGCGGCGAGTCCTGCGGGCTCAGGCGGCGGAGCGCGGCCGCGGCCAGGTGCGCGAGCCCCACGCCCGCGGCGGCGCCGAGCGCGGCGAGCACGAGGTTCTCGGTGAGGAGCTGTCGGACGACGCGTCCGCGCCCCGCGCCGAGCGCGGCGCGCACGGCGAGCTCGCCCTCCCGCGCGGCGGTGCGCGCGAGCACGAGGTGCGCGACGTTCGCACAGGCGATGAGCAGGACGCACGCGGCGGCGCCGAGAAGAAGGAGCAGGGCGGGCCGCACGTCGCCGGTGAGCTGCTCGCGGAGCGGCACCGCCGTCGCGCCGCCGCCGGGGTTCGCGTCTGGGAAGGCGACGGAGAGGCGGTGCGCGATGGCGTCGATCTCGCGACGCGCCGCTTCCGGCGTGACGCCGGGCCCGAGGCGCCCGACGACGCGCTGGAAGCGCCGGCCGCGCGCCTCGCCCCACGCGGGGTCGGAGAGGATGGTCGCGTAGGCGGTCCAGAGCTCGACGCCGCGCCGCGGGAACTCGAAGCTCGACGGCATCACGCCGATCACGGTGTACGGCACGTCGTTCATCACGATCGCGCGGCCGAGGGCCGCGGGGTCGGCGCCGTAGCGGCGGCGCCAGAGCCCCTCGCTGAGCACCACGACGTGCTCGCGAGCGTCGCGCGGCTCGATGGTGCGTCCCAGCATGGGCCGCACGCCGAGCGTGCGCGCGAGGTCCCCGAGGATCTGCGAGCCCTGGATCTGCTCGGGGGCGTCGCCGCCGGTGACCGTGAAGCGGTTGAAGGCGTAGGCGAGCGTGGAGACGAACGAGCGGCTCTCCCGCGCCCAGTCGAGGTAGTTCGGAACCGACACGGGGTTCCGCGCGCCGGCCGTCGTGGTCGACGTCTCCCAGAGGTACACGAGCCGCCCGGCGTCCGCGTAGGGCAGGGGGCGGATCAGCGTCGCGTACACGGCCGAGGACACGACCGTCGTCGCGCCGATGCCGAGGGCGAGCGTGAGCAGCGCCGCCACGGCGAACGCCGGCGCGCGCCGCAGCCCGCGTGCGGCGACGCGCGCGTCCTGCCACGCCGTCTCGAGCAGCGCGCTCCGCCGCTCGGCGCGCACGAGCTCCTCGTCGATCGTGCGCACCTCGGCGCGCAGCCGCTCCACGTCCCCGAACCGCTCGCGCGCGAGGCGCTCGGCCTCCTCGGGCGCGAGCCCCTGCGCACGCAGCGCCTCGGCCTTGAGCGCGAGGTGGAACCCGATCTCGTCGTCCACGTCGCGCGCCACCTGCTGACGCACCCGCGCCGGCGAGGGCGGGAGGCGGAAGAGCCGGCGGAAGCCGTCCGGGAGCATCGACATCTTCGGTACCTCGGGCTACGCGGGGAGGGGGGCCGTCATGCGCAGCGCGCGCGTGAGCGCGTCCGCATAGCGGAGCCATGCGGCGGACTCCTGCCGCAGCTCCGCACGCCCCGCGGCGGCGAGCCGGTAGAACTTCGCGCGGCGGTTGTTCGCGGACACGCCCCACTCGGTCTCGACGAGGCCGCGCCGCTGGAGGCGGTGGAGGGCGGGGTAGAGCGAGCCCTCCTCGATGAGGATCGTGGCGTCCGTGGCGCGCTCCACCCACTCGGCGATCGCGTAGCCGTGGCGCGGGCCCCAGGTGAGGGCCTTGAGGATCAGCAGGTCGAGGCTGCTGCGAAAGACGCTGATGTCGGAGTCGGCCATGGGTCTCCCCTTGTGGTGTAAGGGAAGATGGGGCCGGTCCCTGGGTAATGCAAGGGGAAGGTCGGCTGCGGGCTGCGGACCGCAAGGAGTTGGTGACGCGCGCGACCGCCGTGGAGCATAGGTTCCCGGTGGGGGGGCCCCCCCGCAGCGCGGCCCGCCCGCCTGCGGCGGGCACCCGCGCAGCCCGCAGCCCACAGCGGCTCTTGACAAGACGCCCTGTCTGTCAAAAAATTGACACCCATGCCCCGCCCCACTCCCGTCACCCTCAGTCGCCGCGAGCGACAGATCATGGACGTCGTGTACCGCCTCGGCCGCGCCACCGCCGCGGAGGTGCACGCCGGCCTGCCCGACGCGCCGACCTACACGACGGTGCGCGGCCTCCTGCGCGTGCTCGAGGAGAAGGGGCATCTGACGCACGAGGAGCAGGGGCGGCAGTACGTGTACCGCCCGTCGATGCCCAAGGAGGACGCCGGCGCCTCGCACCTCACGCACGTCGTGCGCACGTTCTTCGGCGGCTCGCCGGCCGAGGCGATGGCGGCGCTGCTGGGCGCGCAGCAGGCGAAGGTGAGCGACGAGGAGCTGGAGCGCCTCGCCGGCCTCGTCGAGCGCGCGCGCCGCAGCCGCGGGCGGAGCGGACGGTGAGCGCGCCCTCGCTCGCGGCGATGGCCGACCTCGCGCTGCGCACCGCGCTGCTCGTGCTGGCCGCCGGCGCGCTCGCGCGGCTGCTCGCGCGCCGCCCGGCCGCCGTGCGACACGCCGTGTGGGCC
>JBJMNJ010000030.1:0-16389 GCA_045804325.1 Gemmatimonadaceae bacterium | reverse complement strand
CACCTCGGTGCTGGGACGCTGCGGGATGCCGCCGCCGACGCGCGCGGGGCGGGTGCCCGGGAAGGGAATCACGGGCGCGCCCTTCGGCGCCGCCACTGCTGGAGAGTCGTGCGCCGGCGTGACGAGACCGGGCTGCACGGCCTTGTCGAATCCGGTCGCGATCACCGTGACGCGAATCTCACCCTGCATCGCCGGCTCGTGCACGGCACCGAAGATGATCTCGGCGTCGTCACCGACGGCGTCGTGGATGATCTCGTTGATCTGATGCACCTCGCCGAGCGTGAGGTCGGCGCCGCCCGTGATGTTCACGAGCACGCCGGACGCGCCCGAGATGCTGATGTTGTCGAGCAGCGGGCTGGCGATCGCCTGCTGGGCCGCTTCCATCGCGCGGTTCTCGCCGCGACCGATGCCGGTGCCCATGAGCGCGGAGCCGCCGCTCTGCATGACCGTGCGCACGTCGGCGAAGTCGACGTTCACGAGCCCAGTCACGCTGATGAGCGACGAGATGCCCTGCGTGGCGTGCAGCAGCACCTCGTCCGCCTTCTTGAGCGCATCCTGGAAGGGGATTCCCTTACCGACGACCGCGAGCAGACGCTCGTTCGGCACGACGATCATCGTGTCGACGTGCTTGCGCATCTCGGCGATGCCCTGGTCGGCCTGGCGCATGCGCTTGCGCCCCTCGAACAGGAAGGGCCGCGTGACGATGCCGACGGTGAGCGCGCCCGCCTCGCGCGCGAGCTCGCAGACGACGGGCGCCGCGCCGGTGCCGGTGCCGCCGCCCATGCCGCACGTGACGAAGACGAGGTCGGCGCTGTGCAGCACGCGCAGCACCTCGTCGCGATTCTCCTCCACCGCCTGCCGCCCGATCTCGGGACGCGCGCCGGCGCCGAGCCCGCGCGTGAGCTTCTTCCCGATCTGGATCTTCACGTCCGACTTCGAGGACAGCAGCGCCTGCGCGTCGGTGTTCACCGAGATGAACTCGACACCCTCGAGGCGCTCCTCGATCATGCGGTTGACGGCGTTGCCGCCGCCGCCGCCGACGCCCACGACCTTCATGCGAGCGTTGGTGGACGCGCTCTCCTCGAACTCGAAGATCATTGCGGGGGTGACTCCGGTGCAGCGAGTGGAAGCCAGAACTTGAGTACGCGCCGAGGGCGGGCGACTACGGTGTGGCGGTCTGCGCGAGTGTCGGGCCGGGCGCCCGCGACGCAGATCCATGCGGAGGGAGAACGCCGCGGAATATAAAGCGCATTTTCAGTTCTGCCACCGCTTTTCTGACGACTCAATCGAGGAAAAATCACCGCGCCATCGCCCGCGCTTTTATCCACACGCGCCACTCGGCGCACAGGTTTTTGATGCGCGCGAATGACACGCGCGGACGCGCCCTCGCAAACACGCTGTCTCGCCTCGAAACGACCCCCGCGCGGTGCCCGCGTGCGCGACGAACGCGCGACGCGGACCCCGCGCCATGAGCATGTCCGACGGCGAATCTGTGCCGACCGGCCGCGACCTCAGGTGAGCCACGTCACAAAGCGAGGCGCCCTCGGTCGTGAGACCCGGGCGCCCCGCATCGGTGCGGCCACATCAAGGACGACTCAGAAGAAATCCTGTAACCAGGTCTTCACGCGGGTGGCGATGGCGTCCATCCCCCCGCTCCCGCCGATCCGCATCCGGCGCCCGCCGGAGGCCCCGCCCAGGGCCGCGCGGTGGGCCCCGTACTGCACGAGCCCCACGACCGTGGAGAAGCGCGGGGCCGCGACCGAGTCGGCGAGCCCCTGGAGCCCCTCGCCCGGCTGGCCCAGCCGCACCCCGGCCCCGAAGACGTCCGCCGCCAGCTCGGGCACGCCCTGCATCGCCGCCGCGCCGCCCGTCAGCACCACGCCCCCGCTCAGCCGCCCCTGGTAACCGGCATTCTGCACCTCGCGCTGCACGAGGTCGAAGATCTCGTCCATGCGCTGGTGGATGATGTGCGAGAGCAGCTCGCGCGGGATGCGCCGGTCGCCCTGCGTCACCGTGCTCGGGAGCTGGATCACCTCGCTGCTGTCCACGAGCGGCTCGTACGCCGAGCCGTAGCGCTCCTTGATGCTCTCGGCGTCGGCCTGCGTGAGACCGAGCCCGTGCACGATGTCGTTGCTGACGGCGTTGCCGCCGAAGCTCACCGTGCCGAGGTGGCGGATCTTCCCCTCGTGGAACACCGCGACATCCGTGGTGCCCGCGCCCATCTCGACGATCGCGACGCCGAGCTCCTTCTCGTCCTCGGTCAGCACGGCGAGCGCGCTGGCGAGGGGCTCGAGCACGAGCTCGCGCACCTTGTAGCCGGCGTTGTTCACCGCCTTGCGGAGGTTCATCGCCGGCGAGCTGCCGATGGTGACGAGATACATCTCGGTCTCGAGACGCGTCCCGATCATCCCGACGGGGTCGCGGATGCCCTCGTTGCGGTCCACCGTGTACTCCTGCGGGATGGCGTGCAGGAGCTCGCGGTCGGTCGGGATGGCCTGCGCGCGGGCGACCTCGTTGACGCGGTCCACGTCGGCGCGCGTGATCTCCGCGCCGGCGACCGCGACGATGCCCTTGCTCGTCATCGCGCGCACGTGCTCGCCGGCGATGCCGACGTAGAGCGCGTCCACCTTCACGCCGGCCATGCGCTCGGCGTCCTCCATCGCCCGGCGGATGGAGCGCATCGTCTCCTCGATGTCGGCGACGACGCCCTTGCGGAGCCCGGTGGTGCGCGCCTGCCCCACGCCGAGGACCCGGACCCCCGGCGTGCGGAGCTCGCCGACGACTTCGGCGATCAGCGCGGTGGTCTTGGCGGAGCCGATGTCCAGCCCCGCGACGAGGCGGTCGACGTTCATTGGAGTCGGGCGATGACTTGATCGCGAAAACGGAGGTCGAGCTCGGTCACCTGCGCGCCGCGGCGCGCGAGGTCCCGCTCGACCGGAAGGATGTCGGTCAGCCGGCGCGCGGTCACGTCGGCCGTCGTGCGCACCGGGAACGCCGGCAGGCGCACGCGAAGCTCCGCGCCCACGCGACGCACGTCGCTGACGCGGTCGAACAGCTCCGGCGCCTCGGCGCGCAGCTCGCCGAGCAGCCGGAGCACCGCCGTGTCGCGGACCGGGACCACCGGCAGGTCCAGCCGCGACGCCGCGGGGTCGATCGGGAGGGAGACGCCGCGCGCGTCCACCACGCGCAGACCGCCGTCCCCCGGGATGAACGCGACGGGCAGGCGCTCGCGCACCCGCACCACCAGCGTCCCCGGAAGACGGCGTCCCACGTCCACCTCCGCGATCTGCGGGTGCTCGCGAAGGCGGGCGGCGAGCGGCGCGAGGTCGTCCCAGACGGACGCACTCGTGTCCACGCGCATTCTACGGACGACGTCGGGCGGCGCGAGGTATCGCGCCCCCACGACCTCGACCCGCTGGACCCGGAAGAAGTCGAGGCGGCGGAGCAGCCGCGGCCCCCAGACCGGCGCGGTGCCGACGGCCAGCACGACCGCGCCGAGGGCGGCGAGGCGCCCGAGCCGGCGGCCGCGCCCGGTCGGCTCGTCGTCGCGGCCGCCGGAGGCGCGGTCCGCCGCGCCGCTCACCGTCCGTTCCCGAGCCGCGCGAGCAGCTCGGGCCCCGTGCGCGTGATGTCCCCCGCCCCGAGCGTGAGCACCACGTCGCCGTCGCGCGCCGCCGAGGCCAGGGCGTCGGCGAGCCGGTCGCGCGCGCCGCGCCACGCCGGCGCGCGCCCCGCCCGCGCCGCGGCGTCGGCCACGAGCTCCGCCGTCACCCCGGGAATGGGCTGCTCGCGCGACGGGTAGATCTCCGTGAGGTAGACGACGTCCGCCCCGGCGAGCGCGCTGCCGAAGTCGCCGGCGAAGTCGCGCGTGCGGCTGAAGAGGTGCGGCTGGAACGCGGCGACGAGCCGCCGCCCGGGAAACGCCTCGCGCGCCGCGGCGAGCGTCGCGCGGATCTCAGTAGGGTGGTGCGCGTAGTCGTCCACCACCGTCACGCCGCGCGCCTCGCCGAGCCGCTCGAAGCGCCGCTCGACGCCGCCGAAGGCCTCGAGCCCCGGCCGCAGCGCGTCGAGCTTCTGCCCGAGCGCGATCCCCGCGCCGACGGCCGCGAGCGCGTTGCGCACGTTGTGGTCGCCGGGCACGCGCAGCTGGAGCGCGCCGAGCCTCTCGCCATCGTAGACGACGTCGAAGCGCGCGCCGCCGGCCTCGAGGCGCACCCCGGTCGCGCGCAGCCGCGCGTCCGGCGCGTCGCCGATGCCGTAGCGGATGACCTCGGCGGACGCGGGCGTGGAGAGCGCGTTCGCGCCGGGGTCGTCCGCGCAGAGGACGACGTAGCGCGCGCCGCGCACGAACTGCGCGAAGGCGCGGCGGATGTCCTCGAGGTCGTCGTAGATGTCGAGGTGGTCCGCCTCGACGTTCGTGACCACCGCGACCGTGGGCGAGAGCGCGAGGAACGAGCGGTCGTACTCGTCCGCCTCGGCGACGAACACGCGCTCGCCGCCGCCGCGGAGATTGCCGCCCCAGGCGCGCACGCGCCCGCCCGCGACGCCGGTGGGGTCGAGCCCCGCGCCCGCGAGCGCCTCGGTGGTCATCACGGTCGTCGTCGTCTTGCCGTGCGTCCCCGCCACCGCGACGAGCTCGCCGCCGCTCACGGCCTCGCCGAGCGCCTCGGCGCGCCGCACGACGTCGAGGCCGAGCTCGCGGGCGCGGGCGAGCTCCGGATGCTCGCGCCGGACGGCGCTGGTGACGACGAGCGCGCGCGCGCCCTCGACGTGCGCCGGGTCGTGCCCGTCGGCCACGGCGATGCCGAGCCGCCGCAGGTCGTCGGCGCTGCCCGGGTGGGCGTCGCAGCCCGTCACGCGCACGCCGCGCCGCACGAAGAGCTCGGCGAGCGCGCTCATGCCCGCGCCGGCGATGCCGACGAAGTGCACGGGTCGATTGTCGGAGGGCTCGATGAGGGGCATGGCGGGATTCGGAATGTACGGACGTTCCCGAGGCCCCTCAAGGCGGAGCGCCCGGCGCTAGGCGCCGCGCTTCGCCAGCGCGAGGATGCGCTCCGCGATCCGCTGCGCGGCGTCGGGCCGGGCGCGCGCGGCCAGCCGCTCGCGCATCGCGCTCAGGCGCGCGCGGTCGCCGGCCAGCGCGCGCACGGCGGCGGCGAGCGACGCCGCCGTGAGCTCCGACTGGCGCAGGTGCACGGCCGCGCCGGCGGCGGCCAGCGCCTCGGCGTTCTTCGTCTGGTGGTCCTGCGCGGCCGTCGGCAGCGGCACGAAGAGGGCCGGGATCTCCCAGGCGGCGAGCTCGGCGCTCGTGATCGCGCCGGCGCGCACGAGCGCGAGGTCGCTCGCCGCGTACGCGTCCGAGATCGGCGAGAGGTACGGCAGCACGCGCACCCCCGGCCCCTCGAGGTCGCGGAACTCCTCGTAGTTGTTCTTCCCGGTGCCCCAGATGACGTACAGCCCCTCCCCCACCCCGCCGCGCACCCATTCGGCCACGGCGCGGTTGATCGCCTGCGCGCCCTGGCTGCCGCCGAAGACGAGGAGCACGGTGCCGCCCACCGGGGGCAGGCCCCACTTCGCGCGCGCGGCGGCGCGGTCGGGACGCGGGCGCGGCGGCGGCTCGATCGGGTTGCCCGTGTCCACGAACTCCGTGCGCGGCCCCGCCGGAAAGTGCGGCTTCGCCTCCGGGAAGCCGAGGTAGATCTCGCGGGCGCGCCGCGCGAAGAGGCGCGCGGTGAGTCCCGGGAAGGCGTCCGCGGTCTGCTGCACGTACGGGATGCCGCGCACCGCGGCGTAGGCGAGCATCGCGCCCGAGGCGTAGCCGCCGGTGCCGACCACGACGCGCGGCCGCTCCTCGCGCACGAGCGCGCCGATCGCGCGCCAGGCGCCCACGAGCCCCCGCAGCGTCTTCCAGTTCTCCCAGGGCCTCGAGCGGTAGAGCGGGTGGAGGTCGAGGAGCGCGTGCGGGAACTCCGTCCCCGGCAGCACGTCCCGCTCGATGCCGCGCCGCGCGCCGACGAAGAAGGGCCTCGCGGACGGGTCCAGGCGCACGAGGGCGCGCGCGATGGCGAGGCCGGGGTAGAGGTGGCCGCCCGTGCCACCGCCGGCGAAGACGATTCGCATGGCGGCAGCCTACGCAAATGGCGTGCGGAGAGCCGCTACGGCGACACCCGGTGCCCGTCCCCGAACACCTCCTCGCGCGTGCTGCCGATGTTCACGAGGACGCCCGTCATCAGCAGCGACAGCACGAGGTTCGTGCGGCCGTAGGAGATGAACGGCAGCGTGAGCCCCGTGGCCGGAAGGAAGTCCAGCACCACCGCGAGGTGGAGGTACGCCGTGATCACCACGGTGGACGTGAGGCCCGTCGCGACGAGCCTCAGGAATGGTGTTCGCGCGTTCCGCGCGATCCGGAAGCCGAGCAGCGCGAAGGCCGCGTACGCGAGGATCAGCGCCGCCATCCCGACGAAGCCCCACTCCTCGCCGACGATGCTCCCGATGAAGTCGTTGTAGCCGAACGGGAGGAAGCCGAGCTGCTGGCGCCCGTTGCCGAGCCCCTTGCCGATCACCCCGCCCGAGCCGACGGCGATCAGCGACTGGTCCACCTGGTGGCGCACGTCCTTGGACACGGAGTCCGGCGTCCACCACGCGCGCACGCGCTGCGAGGCGTACGCGGACTTCTCGATGCCGACGACCATCAGCGGGACGGCCACGGCGGCGAGCAGGATGAAGTGCCCGATGCGCGCGCCGCCGACGTAGAGGATGATCGCCATGATCAGGACGTAGAGCATCGCCGACGAGTAGTCGGGCTCCTTGGCGGCGAGCGCGGCGAGGAGCGCCACGACGGCGAGCACGGGCAGCGGCCCCTTGCTGAAGCGCCGCAGCTTGTCGCGGCGCTTCAGCGTCATCATCGCCGTCCACGCGATCACGGCGAGCTTCGCGAGCTCGGAGGGCTGGAACGACGTCGCGAGCAGCCAGCGACGCGAGCCGTGCACCCTCGGCGCGATCCCCGTGGTCCACGGCAGGACCACGACGGTCATGAGCACGAGCGAGAGGACCATCAGCGGCCACGCCCAGCGCTCCCACTGCCCCGCGTCCACCTTCGCCGCGACCGCGAAGAGCACGATGCCGACGACGACGCCGGTGATCTGCTTCAGGAAGAAGTAGGCGCCGCCGTAGCCCATCTGCTGCGCGACGATGGCGCTGGCGCTGTAGAGCACCGCGAGGCCGAACGCGAGCAGGCACGCGGTGACGAGGACCAGCCCGCGCGCGGCGGCGCCCATGCGCCAGCGCACCCGGCCTTCCGCGGCCTCACCGACCTGCTCCACGAAGCTCGCCGCCGTCACCATCACGATCCCGTCTCCCGCCCCGCGCCCGCGGGCGCGCCACTCGCCTGTGCCGCGAGCCGCCGGAACTCGGCGCCCCGCTCCTCGTAGTTGGCGAACATGTCGTAGCTCGAGCAGGCCGGAGAGAGCAGGACCGCCTCGCCCGGCGCCGCGAGCTCGTGCGCGCGCCGCATCACCTCGTCGAAGGACGACCCGAGCCGCTCGAGGGGCACGCGCCCCACGAGATCCTTCTCAATGGTATCCGCCGCCTCGCCGTACGCGAGCACGACCTTGCCGAACCGCGCGAACGGCTCGGCCAGCCGCGTGTAGGGCTCCCCCTTGTGCCGCCCGCCGAGGAGCAGGACGTAGGGGCGGGTCATGCCCTCGAGCGCGACGAGGGTGGAGCTCACGTTCGTCGCCTTCGAGTCGTTGATCCACTGCACCCCGCCGTGCTCGCCGACGAGCTCGAGACGGTGGTGGAGCGCCCGGAACGTCCGGAGCCCGTTCGCGATGGCGTTCCGCGCCGCCGGGGTCGCGTGCGCCGGGTCCGCCGCCATCACGGCGAGCGCCGCGGCGAGCGCGTTGGCGACGTTGTGCGCTCCGAGGAGGTGGAGCTCGTCGCGGCGGACGAGGAGCTGGCGCAAGACGACGAGCTCCTCCGACCGCGCGTCGTAGTAGGCGTCGGCCGCGCGGTCCGAGAGCGAGAACCGAAGGTGCCGCCCCGCCACTCGCGCCACCATCCGCCGCACGCCCTCGTCGTCGGCGTTCGACACCCACAGGGACCCAGGGCCCGCGTTCGCGAAGAGGCGGGCCTTGTCCGCGTAGTACTCCTCCACGCTCGCGTAGCGGTCGAGGTGGTCCGGGCTCAGGTTGGTGAGCACGCCGACGGTCGGCCGCACGCTCGGGGTGTCGTGGAGCTGGAAGCTCGAGAGCTCGAGCGCCGCCCACGACGGGCGCCGGTCCGCGAGCGCGATGTCGGAGAACGGCGTGCCGATGTTCCCCGCGTCCACCGCGTCGTGGCCGAGCGCGCGGAGCAGGTGGCCGACGAGCGCCGTGGTGGTCGTCTTGCCGTTCGTGCCGGTGACCGCGACGTAGCGCAGCTCCGGCAGGTAGTGGAGGGCGACCTCGATCTCGCTCACGATCGGGATGCCCGCCTCGCGCGCGGCAGCGAGCGGCGGCGCACCGGGCGGCACCCCCGGGCTCGCGACGACGAGCGCGGACTCGCGGATGCGGCCGAGGTCGTGCGAGCCGACGTCGAGGCGAAAGGTCTGCGCGGCCCCCTCCGCCGGGAGCTGGTCGAAGATCGCGCCGAGCTGCTCGGCTCCGGCGCGCGTCCCGGCCCCCGAGCCGGCGTCCGACGCGTAGACGGAGTGCCCGTCGCGCAGCAGCAGCCGCGCGACGGCGACGCCGCTCTTGCCGAGCCCGACGACGGCGACGGTGCCGGGGGGGCGGCCGAGGAATATCCCAGTGTTCATGTATGATTCCGCGACGGCGCGACAGCTACCGCAGCTTCAGCGTCGCGATCGCCACGAACGCGCAGAGGATCCCGATGATCCAGAAGCGCACGACCACCTGCGTCTCCGACCACCCGGCCTCCTCGTAGTGGTGGTGCAGCGGCGCTCGCTTCAGCACGCGGTTCTTCTGTGCGTACTCGAGCCCGTAGCGGCGCTTACGGTACTTGAACACGTAGCGCTGCGTCAGCACCGAGATCGTCTCGGCCACGAACATCGCGCCGATGATCAGGAGGAGGAACTCGCTCTTCAGCAGGATCGCGACGGAGCCGAAGGCGCCGCCGAGCGCGAGGGAGCCGGTGTCGCCCATGAACACCTCCGCCGGCCAGCAGTTGAACCAGAGGAAGCCGACCGTGGCGCCGAAGACCGCCGTGCAGACCACCGTGAGCTCGCCCGCGCCGCGCAGGTAGAAGACGTTCAGGTACTCGGCGAAGTCGTACCGCCCGAACAGGTACGCGAAGATCGCGAAGGTCGCCGCGGCGATGGCGCTGAGGCCCGTCGCGAGGCCGTCGAGGCCGTCGGTGAGGTTCACGGCGTTCGAGGCGCCCGTGAGCACGACCGTCACCCACGGGATGTAGAGCCACGCGAGCGCCGCCGTGGCCGGCACGATGAGCACGTACTTGAAGAACGGCAGCGTCGTGGACACGGCCGGGAGCGTCGACAGCGGGAAGTACATGAGGTAGACCCCGAGCACGAGCCCGAGGCTGGTCTGCCCCACGAGCTTGTACTTCTCGACGAGCCCCTCGCTCTTCTTCCCCTCGCGCTTCTGCCGGATCTTGAGCCAGTCGTCCATGAAGCCGATGCCGCCCATCCACGCCGTGACGAAGAGCGCGATGAGGACGTAGCGGTTGTTGAGCCGCGCCCAGAGCAGCGACGAGCCGAAGATCGAGGCGAGGATGATGAGCCCGCCCATGGTGGGCGTGCGCTTCTTCTCCTGGTGCGACTCGGGCGTCCCCTCGCGCAGCGGCTGCGTCATCTTGATGGCGCGGAGCCGCCGGAGGATGTGCGGGCCGACGAGCCACGCGATCAGCAGCGCGGTGATCGCGGCGCCGGCGGCGCGGAACGTCAGGTAGTTGAAGACGCGCAGCACGCCCCACTGCGACTGCAGCGACGAGAAGATGTGGTAGAGCACTCAGTGCGCCTCGGTAGGGCGTGGTTCCAGTCCGGCCCACTGCTGCAGGTGCGGCAGGATGCGCTCGAGCGCGACGCCGCGCGAGGCCTTGAGGAGGATCACGGCGTCCGGCGTCAGGCGCTCGCGCAGCCGCGGCCACAGCTCGTCCACGTCGGACGCCGTGACCACGCGCGCGTCGCCGGCGCCCGCCCGCTCGAGCGCCGGCGCGAAGTCCCCGATGCCGGCCACCACCTCGACGTCGCTCGCGAGCGCCTGGCGCGCGATCTCCTCGTGCAGCCGGTCCGCGTGGGCGCCGAGCTCGCGCATGGTGCCCAGCACGGCGACCCGCTGCCGCCCGCGCCCCGTGGCGGCGAGGAGCTCGACCGCCGCGCGCGTGCTGCCGGGGTTCGCGTTGTACGCGTCGTTGATCACGGTGGCGCGTCCGAGCGCCTCGCTCGCGAGGCGCATCTTGGGCTGCGGCATCGCCTCGATGCCGGCGGCCGCGCGCTCGAGCGGCACGCCGAGCTCGCGCGCGGCGGCGAGCGCGAGCATCGCGTTGCGCAGGTTGTGCGGCCCGAGCAGCGGGAGGCGCACGGTGACGCCCCCCATCTCGATCCACCCGCGCCCGTCCTCGCCGGTGCCGTACCGGTCGGCGCGCAGGTCGCCCGCCTCGAGCCCGGCCGACACCACCCGCCTCGCCCGGCCCCGCACGGCCTCCGCGATCTCGGGCTGCGCGGCCGGCGTGATCACCACCGGCGTGCCGTCGGCGATGGCCGACTCCTCGCGCATCACGCCCTCGAGGTCGCCGAGGCCCTCGAGGTGCTCCTCCGCCACCGAGGTGATGACCGCGACGTCCGGCTCCGCGATCGCGCGGAGGATGCCGACCTCGCCGGGGATGTTCGTGCCGATCTCGATGACCGCGAGCTCCACGTGCGGCGGCATCCCGAGCAGCGTGAGCGGCACGCCGACGCGGTTGTTGAGGTTCCCCTGCGTCGCGTGCACGTCGAGCACGCTGCCGAGCGCGGCGCGGAGGATGTCCTTCGTCGTCGTCTTGCCGTTGCTGCCGGCGACGCCGACGACGATCCTGCCCCACGCGCGGCGCCAGTAGCGCGCGAGCTGCCCGAGCGCGACCAGCGTGTCCGGCACGACGTAGACCGGGACGTCGAGCGAGCCGACGGCCGGCACGCGCGAGACGACGAGCGCCGCCGCGCCCTTCCGCACCGCCTCGGCGAGGAAGTCGTGCGCGTCGAACCGCTCGCCCTTGAGCGCCACGAAGAGGTCGCCCGCGCCGATCGCGCGCGTGTCGGTCGTGACGGCGCGCAGCGGCCGGTCGCCGCGCGGGAACGCGGCGCCGTCGCCGCCGCTCGCGAGCGCGGACGCGACGCGGTCGAGCGTCCAGAAGGGTGCGGGCGCCGTGGCGGTCGTCGTCATGCGCGCCCGGCCGCCTCGCCGGCGAGCTCGCGCACGATCTCGCGCTCGTCGAAGGGCAGCTTCTCCGTGCCGCGGACCTGGTAGGTCTCGTGCCCCTTCCCCGCCAGCACGATCACGTCGCCCTCCTCGGCGACGGCGAGCGCGCGGGCGATGGCCGCGCGGCGGTCCTCGATGCGCTCGCGCCGCGCGCTGCCCATGCCCGCCTCGATGTCGTCCAGGATGCGCTCCGGGTCCTCGGTGCGGGGGTTGTCGCTCGTGACGATGGCGAGGTCCGCACCCGCCGCCGCGATCCGCCCCATCTCCGGACGCTTGCCGCGGTCGCGGTCGCCCCCCGCGCCGAAGACGACGATGAGCCTCCCGGTCACGAACGGCCGCACGGCGGCGAGCGCGCGCTCCAGCGCGTCCGGCGTGTGCGCGTAGTCGCGCAGCACCGTGGGCCCCTCGTGAATCATCTCGAGCCGCCCCGGCACCTGCGGCGCGCCGCGCAGCCGCTGCGCCACCTCGGAGGGGGCGACGCCGATGGCCCACGCCGCGGCGGCCGCGCCGAGCGCGTTGGCGACGTTGAAGTCGCCGATGAGCGGGAGCGTCACCTGCTCGTGCACCGGCCCGATGTGGAGCACGAGCTCCGTGCCCCGCGGCGTGAAGCGCACGTCCGTCGCCCAGACGTCGGCCGCGCCGACGTCTCCCGAACGCACGCCGGCGGCGGAGAACGTGATGACGCGCGGCGCCCGCGGGAGCTCGCGCCACGCGGGGTCGTCGGCGTTCACCACCGCCGCGCCCTCGGCCTTGAGCTGCTCGACGAGGCGCGCCTTGGCGGCGAAGTACGCCTCCATGCTGCCGTGGTAGTCGAGGTGGTCGCGCGTGAGGTTCGTGAACACCGCGGCGTCGAACGCGACGCCCTCGACGCGCCGCTGGTCGAGGCTGTGCGAGGAGACCTCCATCGCCACGGCGCGCACTCCGTCGTCGGCGAGCGCGCGGAACACGCGCTGGAGCTCGACCGGTCCCGGCGTCGTCAGCCCGCTCCCCCCAGGCACCTCGCGGCCCGCGCTCCCGCGCAGCACGCCGAGGGTGCCGACGGAGGCGGCCGGCGACTGGATGGAGTCGAGCAGGTGGCGGAGGATGCCGACCGTCGTCGTCTTGCCGTTCGTCCCGGTGGCGGCGACGAGCTGCAGCCCCGCCGCCGGGAAGTCGTAGGCGGCCGCGGCGGCGATCGCGGCGGAGCGCCGGGCGTCGCGCACGACGAGCGCCGGGAGCGGCGTGCGCGACGCGTCCTCGACGATCGCCGCGACGGCGCCGCGGTCGGCCGCGGCCTCGAGGTAGTCGTGCCCGTCGCGGGCGGACCCGCGGACCGCGACGAAGAGGCCGCCCCGTTCCACGGAGCGGCTATCGTCGGTGATGCCGGCAAGCTCGGCGGGCAGTCCACCCCGGCGCTCCACGAGGAGGCCGGCCTGCTCGAGCGCACGTGCGACGCGCTCGCTGGGAAATCGGATCATTGGATCGGCGAGAGTTTCACGACGCTGCCCGGCCGCAGCGCGGTGCCCGCGGCCGGCCAGGTAGCTCCGCCCGGCGGTCCTCCGCGGGCGAGCGACACGTGGAAACCGGCCTCGTGCAGACGCCGGACCGCCGCGCGCACCGGGAGCCCTTGCACGTCCGGGACCGCCCGAAGGGGGAGGACGGGGACGGGACCCGCCGCGCGGCGCGCGTCTGCCATCGTCACCACGACGGCCACGCTCGACGTGTCCTCCGTCGGCCCTGCGGTCGGGAGCTCGGCCGTGCCGGCCACGGTCAGCATCGGCGCGGGGGTCAGCGACGCCAGGCTCGGCGGCGCCGGCGCGGGCGTGTCGCGCACCCGGGCCGGGGGCGTCCGCCGCGCCGGGAGCGCCGCGCGGTCGAGCGCCGCGTCGCGTGCGGCGAGCGCGGCCTGCAGCACCACGGCCGACACCGGCGCCGCCGCCGCGCCGCCGTAGAGCGCGCTCGTGGTGCGCTGCCCGTCGAAGCCGACCGTCGGCCGATCCACCTTCACCAGCACGACGTACTGGGGGTCGTTCGCCGGGAAGAGCCCGACGAACGACGCCGTGAAGTCGCCGGACTCGTACCCGCGCCCGGGAACGTAGCGCCGCGCCGTGCCCGTCTTCCCCGCGACCTCGAACGTGGACAGCGCGGCATGGCGCGCCGTCCCCGAGTCCACCGTCTCCGCGAGCAGCTCGCGCAGCTTGGCCGCGGTGCCGGCCGACATCACGCGGCGGACCACGCGCCGCTGGTGGTGGTAGCGAACGGTCCCGTCGGCGTCGCGGACCTCCTTCACGAGCACGGGCTCGAGCAGCTCGCCACCGTTCGCGATGGCGGCGTACGCCAGCGCGAGCTGGAGCGGCGTGACGGTGAGCTCGTAGCCCATCGCCAGCGAGGCGGCGGACGTTCCGGACCAGTGGCGCGGCTCGCGGACCGAGCCGCCCGCCTCGGACGGATACGGCACGCCGGTGGGCGTGCCGAAGCCGTAGTCGCGCAGCGTCTCGTACTGCTCGTGCCGCTTGAGGCGCGACGCGAACTGCACCATGCCGATGTTGCTCGACCACCGGACGGTTTCCGCCAGGGACAGGCTCGCGGCGCGGTGCGTGTCCGAGATCGGGTGCGCGAACCCCGCCGGCGTCCACGAGCCGCCGTAGGTGGGGACGCGCTGCGTCAGCTGCGCGCGCCCGCGGTCCAGCAGCGAGGCGACGAGCAGCGGCTTCAGCGTCGAGCCGGGCTGGTACGGCTCCGTGAGCGCCGTCACCGCCGTCGCCTTCGGGTCGGCCCGCCGGCTCGCCATCGCGAGGATGGCCCCCTCGTGCGGGTCGAGCACCACGATGTCGCCGCCCTCGGCGCCGAGGCGGTCGACGGCGTCGTCGATCGCGCGGTCGGCGATGTCCTGGAGGCTCCGGTGCAGCGTGAGCACGACGTCGCGGCCCGGCGTGGCGCGGCGGCCCGGCGCCACCGGCGTGCGGAACGCCTTCCCGCGCCCGTCGCGCGCCGCCGTCTCCGTGCCCGAATCGCCCCGCAGCAGGCTGTCGAGCGCGAGCTCGATGCCGTCGAGCGGCGCGCCGGAGGCGCCCACGCGGCCGACGATGCGCCGGAGGCCGGACATCGGGTCGCTCACGCGCTCGGCGGCGCGCGTCACGTGCACGCCGCGCAGGCGCGTCACCGGCCGCGCCGCGATCGGGAAGTAGCGCCCGGGGAGCTCGACCCACTTCCGCCGGCGGTCCGTCACGCGGAGCGCCACCTGGCGCGCGACGCCGAGCTGCACGAGCCCGCGCACGAGCTGGTCGCGCTGCTCCGGACGCACCTCGGTCGGCGCCACCGCGAGGCGCACGACCTCGCGGCTCTCGGCGAGCCGCTCGCCCGTGGCGTCGTAGATCGTGCCGCGGGGCAGCGCCGTGGCGGACAGCGCGAAGTGCTGCGACTCCGCCCGCGCGCTCCACGTGGCGCGCTGGAGGATCTGCACGTGCGCCGCGCGCCCGATCAGGCACACGGCGAAGACCGCGAACGCGATGTGAATGACGCCGATACGGCTAACGCGGGACACGCGGGGGCCTCGTGATGTTCACGACCATACTGTCCGGCGGGACGTGCAGGTTGAGCCGCTGCTCGGCTACCGGCAAAAGCCTGGCCCGGCTGGAGAGATCGCGGATGTCGCGCTGAAGCCGCGCGCGTTCCGCCTCGAGCTGGCGCTCCTCCCCCTCCAGCGAAGTCACGACGCGCGATTGCGCCACGCCGTAACTGCGCCGCCAGATGACGCAGGCCGCCACGGCCACGAAGCCGAGGAGCGCCAGGGTGACGAGCAGGCGGGTCGGCGGGCCCCTGCGGACGGCCTTGCGGGCGCGCGCCATCACGCCGCCCGCCAGGCGCGGAGGCGCGCGCTGCGCGCCCGGGGGTTGCGGGCGGTCTCCTCCTCCCCGGCCTGCACGCCCTTGCGCGTGAGGGTGTCGCCGAGCGGGCGCCCCCGGCAGGTGCAGACGATCTGGCGCGGCGGGCACACGCAGCTGGCGCTCCACTCGCGGAAGGCGTTCTTGACGAGGCGGTCCTCGCCCGAATGATACGCCATCACGGCGAGAACGCCGCCGGGCGCGAGGCGGTCGCGGAGCGCGGGGAGCGCGCGCTCGAGCCCCGCGATCTCGTCGTTCACGGCGATGCGGATGGCCTGGAAGAGGCGCGCGAAGTCGCCGGGGCCCGTGCGGGGCCCCAGGGCGCCGCGGACGGCGCCCACGAGGTCGTCCGCGGTCGCAAACGGGCGGTTGGCGCGGCGGCGCGCCACCTCGCGCGCCAGGCGCCCGGCGCGCGGCTCGTCCCCGTACTCCTTGAAGACGCGCATGAGCTCGCGCTCGTCCTCCTCGTTCAGGAGGTCGGCGGCGGTGCGGCCCGCGTCCTCGCCCATGCGCATGTCGAGCGGCGCGCCCTCGCGGAAGGAGAAGCCGCGCGAGGTGTCGTCGATCTGGTGGGAGGAGATGCCGAGATCCAGCACGATGCCGTCGAATCGCTCGCCCGCGAGCTCCCCGGCCGCGTCGAGATCCGCTTAGTTGGCGCGCACCGCGCGGAAGCGCCCCAGCCGCTCCGCGTCCGCGAGGCGGCGCCGCGCGGCGGCGATGGCCTCCGGGTCGCGGTCCACGCCGGTGACCATCGCCCCGGCCTCGAGGAGCGCGGCCGAGTGGCCGCCGCCGCCGAGGGTGCCGTCGAGCACTCGCCAGTCGCCTCCGGCCGCCGCGGGCGACTGCCGGAGCAGATCCAGCACCTCGGCGACCATGACGGGCGCGTGGTACTCCGAGTCGAACGCGCCAGCGGGGGGAGTCACGGGAGGATCATGCTAACAGGCGGGGTGTGCGGGGTACAAGGTCGTGGGTCGCTGGTCGCGAGGCGTGGGCCAACGACCAAAGACCAAAGACTACAGGCCGTGAGCTACAGGTCCGGCTAGGACTGGTCCTGTGGCTCACGGCTCGTGGGCGTTGGTCTGTAGTCGGTGGTCTCCCACCTCATGCCCCATGACCCA
>JBJMNJ010000029.1:0-7102 GCA_045804325.1 Gemmatimonadaceae bacterium | reverse complement strand
AGCTCAGCAAGGCGTACCAGGAGATCGCACGCGACAAGAAGAAGTTCGACGGGGAGAACAAGGAGTTCATCTCGAACAAACTCAACTCGGCCAACTGGATGATCCAGGCGATCGAGCAGCGGCGGCAGACGATGCTCAAGGTCATGAACTACATCGTCGAGCGGCAGCGCGAGTTCTTCGAGAAGGGCGTGCAGTTCCTCAAGCCGCTCACGCTGCGCGAGGTGGCCGAGGTGATCAACATGCACGAGAGCACGGTGAGCCGCGTGACGAACGAGAAGTTCGTCCAGACGCCGCGCGGCGTGCTCCCCCTCAAGTTCTTCTTCTCGTCCGGCCTCTCGACCGCCGGCGGCGAGGACGTCTCGGCGCGCGGCATCAAGGACCAGATCCAGAAGCTCGTCGAGAACGAGGACCCGCGGCACCCGCTCACGGACCAGGCGATCGTCAACATCCTGAAGGAGAGCGGCGTGCAGATCGCGCGGCGCACCGTGGCGAAGTACCGCGATCAGCTCGGGGTCCTCTCGGCCCGCATGCGCAAGCGGGTGTGACCGCCGGCCCCGCCGCGCGTCCCTCCGTCGTGACCACCGCCCTCGACCGCCCAGTGCCCCGGGACGTCGGCGCTGCCGACCGCGTCGACGTCTCGGTGCTCGTTCCGGCCAAGGACGAGGCGGAGAACCTCGCGCTCTTCATGGAGCTCGCCGACGCCGCGTTCCGCGCCGACCCGCACGCGTCGTACGAGGTCATCGTCGTCGACGACGGCTCGGTGGACGACACCGCCCGCGTGCTGCGCGACCTCGAGGGCCGCTACGCCTTCCTCCGGAGCGCGCGCCACCGCTCGCGCCGCGGCATCGCCGACGCGCTCCGCACCGGCTACCTGCACGCGCGCGGCGACGTGCTCGTGTTCTACCCGGCGGACCTCCAGTTCAAGCCCGAGGACATCCCGCGGCTCGTCGCGCCCATCCTGCGCGACGAGGCGGACATGGTCACGGGCTTCAAGGAAGGGAAGTACGAGAAGGCGTTCGTCTCCGGCATCTACAACCGCCTGAGCCGCGCCCTCTTCCACGTGCCGGTGAAGGACCTCAACAGCGTGAAGGCCTACCGGCGCGAGATCATGGACGGCCTCCCCGTGCGCCCGGACTGGCACCGCTACATGGTCGTCCTCGCGGCGGCGCAGGGCTTCACGGTGACCGAGGTCCCGGTCCCGCTCTACCCGCGCCACGCCGGCCAGTCGAAGTTCGCGACGTGGCACCGCATTCCGATCGGCGTGCTCGACATGCTGTCGGTGTGGTTCGAGCTGCGGTTCGGCGGCAAGCCGCTGCTCGCCTTCGGGATGGCCGGCGCCGGGCTGTTCGCGCTGGGCGTGATCGTCGGCGTCGCCGCGATTCTGTGGCGAGTGATCGGCGGCGTCGGCTTCCGCCCGCTGCTCAACCTCGTCGAGGTCTGCCTCATCGTCGGCAGCGTCTTCTTCGCGACGGGCATCCTCGGCGAGTCCATCGCCGTGCAGCGCGCGGAGCTCCGCGAGGTGCGCCGGCATCTCGACGAGCTGCGCGCCGAGCGCGAGACCGGGCGCGAGACCGGGCGCGCGACCGAGCGCTAGCCGCACCGACGCACCTCCTGCGCGAAACCGCCGCCCCCACCCGCCAGGCGTTGGCCGTCCCCAGGCGCCTCCTGTTCCGAGCCGCACAGCTTCTCGTCGTCGCCGCCGTGCTCGTCATGGCGGCGCGGGCGCTGCGCGGGCAGTGGGGCGCCGTGCGCCGCGCGGCGAGCGAGGTGCGGCTCGAGTGGGGCCCGGCGCTGCTCTCGGGCCTCGTGGTGCTCGCGACGTACGCGCTCCTCGTTGACGCGTGGCGCCGCGTGGCGAACGGCATGGGCGGGCGGCTCTCCTGGCCCGCCGCGGCGCGCATCTGGTTCGTCTCGAACCTCGCCCGCTACGCCGGCAGCCTCTTTCAGATCGGCGCCCTGGGCGTGCTCGCGCAGCGCGCGGGACTCTCGCCCGTCACCGCGGCGGGTGCGGCGGTGGTGATGACCGTCGTCAACCTCATCACCGGCTTCGCCGTGGTGTTCGCCACGGGGCTCGGCGCCGCGCAGTTCGGCGCCCGCGGCTACGCGGCGCTCGCCCTCTCCGTCGCCGCCCTGGCGCTCGCGCCGGTGCTCACACCGGTCGCCGCGCGCTGGGCGTCTCGCCTCACCGGGCGCGACGTCGTGCTGCCCGCGATCACCCCGCGCGCCCTTCTCATCGCCGCGGTGGGCTCGGCGATGGCGTGGGTCGCGTACGGCCTCGCGTTCCGCCTGCTCGCCGTCGCCACGCTCGGCGCGGCGCCCGGCCCATGGACCGCGTACGTCTCCGTCTACACCGCCTCGTACCTCATCGGCTTCCTCGGGCTGGTGCCTGCCGGCGCCGTCGTGGCGGAGGGGGCCATGGTCGCCGCCTTCGGGCTCGTGGGGCTCCTGACGCCGGCGCAGGCGCTGATGCTCGCGGTGGTCTCGCGCCTGTGGCGCACCGTGCTGGAGATCCTGCCGGGGCTCGCGTTCGCCGCGAGCGGGGCGGGGCGGGCTCGGCCCGACCCCTCGACGACCCTCTGAGCGCGCTCACGCTCGCCGTGCTCGCCCCGGGTCCGGCCTAGGCGGTCACGGCACGCGCACGAGCCGGATCCCGTAGCGCCCGAGGAACGTCGCGACCTCCTCCGTGAGATCGGAGCCGCTCTCGCTGCGCTCCTTCGCCGGGAGGTCGAGCCAGTGCACGCCGCGCTCGCGGTAGCGCTCGCGCTCGAGCTCCCCGATGCGCGTCTCGCTGAGCACCGTGTCCGCGCGTCCGACGACGGCCGTGTTGGGGACCGTACCGTGCTCCCACATGAGCCGGTACACGCGGCCGTCCTTCGCGTACGTCCGGTGCAGCCCCTCGCGCCCGACCGTCACGCCGTTGTGCGCCGCCCAGCGGTCGAAGTCGTCCATCATCTGCTCGACGAGCGTCGCCTTCTCCTCGTCGCTCAGGCGGCGCGGGAAGTCGGGCGCGGACTTCACGACCTTGGCCGGCGAGCCGACGGCGAGGCTGGACGCCGGAATGTCGCCGACGACGAGCGAGTTCGCGCCGATCACCGAGCCGTCGCCGATGGTCGAGCCGGGCATGACGAAGACGCGCCACGGGAGCCAGACGCTCTTCCCGATCGTCACCGGCGCGTAGTTCACCGGGTACCCCTCGAGCGCGTTGAGCCAGGCCCCGTGGGTGAAGATCAGGCAGTGGCCGCCGATGCCGCTGTCGTCCCCGATCTCGACCGGCTTCGTGGGGTTGATGTACGCCATCTGCAGCACGATGGTGCGACTGCCGAGGGTGAAGCGGGACTCCGGGAGCATCGGGCCGCCCACGTACACCTGCTCGCGGATCCTCGCCTCCTCGCCCATCTCGATCGTCTCGCACTGGACGTAGCTCATCGTGCCGACGGTCGAGCGGCGCCCGATGCGGATCTTCCTGCCGATCACCACCGCGAAGAGCCCGATCTCCACCCGGTCGTCGATCTGCACGTCCTTGCCGACGACGACGCCGCCGAAGCCGATCTTCACGCCCTCGCCGATCTGGTAGCCCCTGAAGGTGCGATACGCCCAGATCTTGATGCCGCTCGGGAGCCAGCCGTACAGGACCATGTGCGCCAGTGGAAGGCGCTCTTTCGGGATGAGCACGGTGCAATGGTGGAGGCGAGAGTGCGCCCCGGCGAGGCGTCCGGGGCTCGCGCGGCGCCGGTAGTCTGCCCGGCGACCGCGCGGCGCGTCAATATGCGCGAACCGTACCGCCGTGCCCGACCGAGCCTTGCGAGCCGCGTCGAGGCGCCCGTAACCTTCGCGCCGTGATACGTCTCGTCGAGCCGCCCATCCCACTCGCGCCCGCGGAGCGGTTCGCGCTCGACCTGCTGCTCGACCTCTCGCGGCTGCTCCGCGCCGACGCGCTGCCGAAGGACGTCGACGTGGTGCGCCTCGTCGTGACGGATCGGCCCGCGGCTGGCGGCCTGCGCGCGCTGCACGAGACGGGCTGGGGAATCGTGGCCGCCGACGGTGAGGTGAGGCTGCCGCGCGCCGCCCTCGCGCGCCTCGCGGCGATCGCCGCCGGCGAGGCGGAGCAGCGCTCCATGTCGACCGACCGCTTCGGCCGCGTCCCCTCGTCGGAGAACGTGCTCGTGGCCGAGGGGCTCGAGGGCGAGCCCGTGGTGGCGGCGGCGGCCGAGCGCCTGCGCGCGGCGGCCCTCGACGCCGCGGGCGGCCGGCCGGTGCGCCTCCTGGCGCCGTGGCCCGGCGGTCGCCGGTGGGCGGCCGCGTTCACGCACGACCTCGACGTGGTCTCGCTCTGGCCGGCGTTCACGCTGCTGCGCCTCGCGGAGCTCGCTCGCAAGAAGCAGCTCCGTCGCGCGGCGCGGGTGATCGCCGCCGCCCTCGCCGCGATGGTGCGCCGTCCCGTCTGGAGCGCCGCCCGCGAGGTGCTCGACGTCGAGGGCCGGCACGGCGTGCGCTCGACGTGGTTCATCCTCAGCGGGACGCCCACGACGAAGACGGCGCGCGCGGGCGACCTGACGTACCGTCCCGAGGGCGCGGCGGCGCGCCGCATCCTCGACGCGGTGGCGGGCGCCGGCCACGAGCTGGGCCTCCACGGCAGCTTCGAGACGATGGACCGCGGCGCGGCGTTCGCCGAGCAGCGCGCGCGCCTCGAGCGGATCGTCGGCCGCGAGGTGGCGGGCGTGCGCCAGCACTACCTCCGCACGCGCCACGGAACCACCGAGCGGGACATGGCCGGCGCCGGCTTCCGCTACGACTCGACCTGGGGCTTCGCCGACCGCAACGGCTTCCGGCTCGGCGTCGCCGACGTGGTGCCCGCCTGGGACGCGGTCACCGCACGTCCGCTCGGACTCGAGGCGGTGCCGTTCACCTGGATGGACCGCTCGCTGAGCAAGTACCGCGCGGTCGAGGAGCCCGAGCGGTGGATCGACGAGGCGCTGTCGCTCGCGGCGCGCTGCGAGGCCGTCGGCGGGCTCTGGGTCGGCATCTGGCACCCGAACCTCTCGCCGCCGCTCGGCTACCCGGACGCGCCGCGGGCCTTCGCGCGCCTCGCCCGCGAGATGGCGGCGCGGACCCCCTGGCTGTGCGCCATGGGGGAGGCGGTCGCATGGCGCCGCGCCCGGCGCTCCGCCCGCGCGGTGAGCGTGGCGGAGGGCGGCGCCGTGCGCGCGTCCTACGAGGGCGAGGCGGTCGAGGCGCCGCGGCTCGAGGACGCCGCCGGCCGGCCGCTGGAAAGCGCCGCGCGCTCCTGAGGCCCGCCGTGCGCGTGCTCTTCCTCACCCACGCCTACCCGCGAGACGACGCGGACCCCGTGGGCTCCTTCCTCCTCCGGCTCGCGCTCGCGCTCCAGGAGCACGGCGTCGAAGTGAGGGTGCTGGCGCCGAGCGCGCCCGGTCTCGCGGCCGAGGAGGCACTCCACGGCATCCCCGTGCGGCGCTTCAGGTACGCCACGGCGAAGCTCGAGACCCTGGCCTACACGGGGACCATGTCGGCGCAGGTTCGTGACTCCTGGGGCGCTCGCATCGCGATGGCGGGGCTCCTGACGGCCGCCGGCCGGAGGATGGCCGCGGAGCTCCGGTCGTTCCGGCCCGACGTGGTGCACGCGCACTGGTGGTTCCCCTCCGGGCTCGTCGCGTCGGGCTTCCGGCGACTGTGGGGCACGCCACTCGTGACCACCCTGCACGGCTCCGACCTGCGGGTGGCGCGCTCGGTGCCCGGGGGCGCGGCGCTGTTCCGCGGGGTCGCCGGCGCCTCGGACGTGCTCACGACGGTGTCCCGCTGGCTGGCCGCGGAGGCACGCCAGCTGGCGCCCCGCGTGGAGGCGGTGGTCGCGCCGATGCCCGTCGCTCCCGACCTGTTCTTCCCGCCCTCGGCGCGCGCCCGCGACCGGCTCCTCTTCGTCGGGAAGCTCACGGAGCAGAAGGGGCTGCACCACCTGCTGCGGGCGCTCTCGCTCATGACCGCGCGGCCGCGGCTCGACGTGGTGGGCGCCGGTCGGGTGGATGACCGCCACCTGAGGGAGCTCGCCGCGGAGCTCGGGGTCGCCGACCGCATCACCTGGCACCCGCTGCTCCGGCAGGCCGAGCTGGCGGAGCTCTATCGCGCGGCGACGGCGCACGTCATCCCCGCCATCGACGAGGGGCTCGGGCTCACGGCGGTCGAGTCGCTCCTGTGCGAGACGCCGGTCGTCGCCTTCGAGTCCGGCGGCGTGGTGGACGCGGTGCTCCACGAGCGCACCGGCATCCTGGTGCCCCCGGGGGATCACGTGGCGCTCGCGCGCTAACTGGACGAGCTCCTCGCGCGCGACGACCAGGGCGCCTCGCTGGGCCGCGAGGGCCGACGCTACGCCCTCGAGACCTTCGGCGGCGACGCGGTGGCGCGCCGCTACGCGGACGTGTACGCGCGGGCCGCCGCGGGCCGTCACGCGCTGGCCGCGCGCTGACCTCGCGCTGACCGCGCGCCCATCCCGCGCGACTGGCGCGGGGCACCCCGACCGTACACCTTTCCGGTGCCTCCGGGGCGCGGAACCATCACCAGGCGTTGAAGATCGGGGCCCGATCGGGTCGCGGATCACTCGCGCACGCGGCCCCGCACGCTCGCTCATGCCCGTTCGAGAGATCGACGACGCGGCGCCACCGGCGCCGCGCTTCGCAGCACTGTGGGCGCTGGTCGTGTACGTCCTGGTCACGCTCGCCCTGGGCTATCCGGCGCTCACCGGCCAGTTCCTCATCAGCCCCATCAGCGACCAGCTGCTCGGCGGCTACCCCGTGCGCGAGTTCGCCGCCGCCTCCCTGAGGGCCGGGCAGGGCATCCCGCTCTGGAACCCGTACATCATGGGCGGGCTGCCGTACGTGGCGGCCATGCACGGCGACATCTACTACCCGACGTTCCTGCTGCGGGCCGTGCTCCCGACCGACGTCGCGATGACGTGGTCGTTCATGCTGCACTATCCGCTCGCGGGGCTGTTCACGTTCGTGTTCCTCCGCGCGTGGGGGCTGTCGTTCATCCCGTCGCTGCTCGGTGGGCTGGCGTACCTGATGTGCGGGCCCATCGCGTCGTACGTCGC
>JBJMNJ010000028.1:0-2795 GCA_045804325.1 Gemmatimonadaceae bacterium | reverse complement strand
CCGGCGGCACCATCTCGACCAGCGCGCTCTCCGCCGGCACTCACACGATCACCGCCGCCGTGACGGATGCCGGCGGCGCCCAGGGGTCCGCCAGCATCACGGTGACGGTGAACGAGCCCGGCTCGGGGAACCTGGTGCTCGTGCGCGTGGCGGCGGGAAGCGACGACGCCGAGGAATCCGCCGCTGGCAAGGTGACGCTCACGAGCTCCCACCTCGAGCTGGTCTACGACAAGAGCAACCAGACCGTCGGCCTGCGCTTCACCGGCGTGACCCTCGCGCCGGGCGCGACGATCGTCCGCGCGTACGTGCAGTTCCAGGCGCAGCGGACGACCAGCGAGGCCACCGCGCTCACCGTGGGCGGCGAGGCGGCGGACAACGCTGCCACGTTCACCACCGCCGCGCGGATCTCGGCGCGGCCCAGGACGGCGAGCAGCACGGCGTGGGCACCTCCACCGTGGACAGTTTCCGGTCAGGCGGGGACCGCCCAGCAGACGCCGAACCTCGCGCCCATCATCCAGGAGATCATCAATCGGCCCGGGTGGCGGAGCGGCAATTCGCTGGTGCTGATCATCACGGGCTCGGGACGCCGGATCGCCCAGGCGTACGAAGGCTCGGCGACCGCGGCTCCCCTCCTGCACGTGGAGCTCTCCACGACCGGCGAGACGAACTCGGCTCCGGCGGCCACGAACGTGGCCATCTCCGGCGCGCCGCAGGTGGGACAGGTGCTCACGGGCACCTACACGTACACCGATGCCGAGACGGACCCCGAGGGGTCGTCCACCTATCGCTGGCTCCGCGACGGCGCGCCGATCTCCGGAGCGAGCGCGCGGAGCTACACCCTCGTGGCGGCCGATCAGGGCCGGCTCATTCGCTTCGAGGTGACCCCGGCCGCGGCGACCGGCGCCTCGCCGGGAGCGCCGGCGCTGAGTCCGACGGTGGGGCCGGTGACGACCGCGTCGACGTCGACGAGCTTCGCCGAGGCGCGGGTGGCGGCGAGCAGCGACGACGCCGAGGAATCCGCCGGTGGGAGCGTGTCGCTCACGAGCACCGACCTGGAGCTGGTGCTCGATTCCAGCAACCAGACCGTGGGAATGCGGTTCAATGGCGTGGCCGTTCCGCCAGGCGCGACGATCACGCGCGCCTACGTGCAGTTCCAGGTGGACGAGACGACCGTCGACGCTACCTCGCTGACGGTGAGCGGCCAGGCGGCGGACAACCCGGCGACGTTCTCCAGCAGCGCCAACGTCTCGTCACGACCCAGGACGGGGAGCACGGTGTCGTGGGTGCCGGCGCCGTGGCCGACCGTCGACCAGGCCGGCCCTGATCAGCAGACGCCGAACCTGGCGTCGATCATTCAGGAGATCGTCAACCGCGCCGGGTGGCAGAGTGGCAACTCGATGGTGCTGATCGTCACGGGCTCCGGGAAACGGGTCGCGGAGGCGTACGACGGCGTAGCGGCCGCGGCGCCGCTGCTCCGCATCGAGTTCTCCGTCGGGACGCCGTAGCGACGGAGAGCGAGGACGAACGCGAGGGGCGCCGATCGGACGATCGGCGCCCCTCGCGCAAGATTCCATCGCTGCGCCGGGACAGCCGTACCAAGGTCCCATCGCTCCGCGGCGGCACCGGGGGGTACGCTCGTTCAGCCCTCGCCGGGAGCGCAACGACGTGCACGCCGATCGTGACGCGCGCATGCAGGAGCTCGGGTTCACGTCACACCCGTGGCGCGCAGCGCCGTGGAGGCTGGCGGCGCTCTGCGCGTGCCTCGCGGCATGCCTCGCAGCGTGCCGCGCGCAGGCGCAGGTGCGGGGCGTGTATCCCCTCGGGATGAGCGCGATCGGCTCCGGCGCACTCCCCGCCTCCGGCGTCTCCTACTCGAACCTCCTCCTGTTCTATGCGCGCGACCGGCTGACGGGGCCCGGCGGCGAGCTCGTGTCCACCGGCCACAACTCCGTCATCCTGCAGATGAACACCATCGCCTGGGCGACCGACTCGGCCGTGCTCGCGGGCGCACGCTTCGCGCTCACGGCCACGATCCCCATCGCGAGCAACTCGCTCGCCTCCGACGCCGAGGGCGCCCGGAGCGGCGGCGGCGGACTGGGCGACTCCTTCTATCAGCCCGTCATCCTGGGGTGGACGGCCGCGCGCGCCGATCTGAAGCTCGCGTATGGCTTCCTCGCGCCGACGGGTCGCTTCACCGCCGGCGCCGCCGACAACGTCGGCTCGGGCTACTGGACGCACACGCTGTCCGCCGGCCAGACGGTCTACCTGACGAAGAGTCGCGCGACCGCGCTCTCGGCGTTCCAGATGTACGAGCTCCACGGCGAGCAGGAGAGCACCGACGTCCGGCCGGGGGAGACCCTCGACCTCGACTACTCGCTGTCGCACGTCGTGCGTCTGCGAGCGGGGCTTCACCTTCAGCCCGCCGTCGTCGGGTACTCGCAGTGGCAGACCTCGCCCACGCGGGGTCCCGACGTGACGACGGCCGAGGCGGCCGCGCGGTACCGCGTGCACGCCCTCGGCGTCGCGACCAACCTGCTCCTGCCCGACAGAAGGATCGCCGTCGGCGTCCGCTGGTTCGACGAGCTCTGGAGCCGCTCGACGCTTCAGGGCTACTCCGTGCAGCTCACCACCACGATCGCGTTCTAGGCGCTGCCGCGATCGCGGCCTGGTCTACCACGCGTGGGGTGCGCGCCACGCGATGCACTCGCCCGTTCTCCGGCGCACGCCGCGCCTGCGCTCCACCCACGCGTGCGAGATTCCGCCAGAAGCTCCGCAGGCTCTCGCTCGCGCCGAAC
>JBJMNJ010000027.1:0-3564 GCA_045804325.1 Gemmatimonadaceae bacterium | reverse complement strand
CGGACGCGCGTGCCGGCGAACGAGCGCACTGCGTTGCAAGCGCGCCGCGTTCCCATGATCCGTGCGCGGCAACGAGCACCCGCGCGCGGATCTCTCCGCGCGCGCCCGAGTGTTCCGCGAGCGCGATGCGCCAGTTGCCCGAATCCTCTTCGCACGCCTCGACCGCGCACGGCTGCCACACACGCGCCCCGGTGCGCGCCGCCGCGTCGAGGAGCTCCTGGTCGAGGTGCTCGCGGCCGAGCGCGCGGCCCCATGCATCGGGATCGGCGGGCGTGGGCATGGGTGCATGCACGACCGCCTCGCCCGCGTACAAGCCCACGCGCCGCACCGGCGGCCCAGCGATCGCGAGGAGGCTCCGCGCAACCCCCAGGCGGCGCAGCAGCGGCCAGGTCGTGGCGGAGATGAACTCGCCGCAGACCTTGCGGCGCGGGAATGCCGCCTTCTCCACCACCGCGACCGTGAGGCCCGCGCGCGCGAGGGCCAGCGCCGCCGTCGACCCCGCGGGTCCCCCACCGATCACGGCCGCGTCGAAAGCCCTCACTTGCGCCGCGCCGAGAAGAGGTGGCTGAAGAGACCGCGTCCGCCCTCGTCCAGGACCCACGCGTTCGCGTCCGGCCACAGCGCCGAGATCTCGCGGCCGTCGAATCCGGCGCGCACGCTCACGACCGCATCGTGGCGCGTCACCGCGCCGCAACCGACGAGGCCCAACAGGTGCGACCCGGCGGCCGCGAGCGCCGAGCGCCGCGGCTCGCACGCGGCGAAGGCCTCCACGCGCTTCGCGGCCAGGTGCAGCATCCGGTCGAGCTCGCCGGGCTGGAAGTGGTGCAGGAAGAGGTTCGCGACGATCGCATCGCAGTCGTCGGCGCTCTCGAGCCAGTCGAACACGTCGGACTGGACCACGTTCACCCGCCAGCCTAGATCCGCGAGGCTGCGCCCGACCTCCTTGTCGACGACCGCCTGCCGGTCCACCAGCGTGAACGTCGCGCCCGCGGGCGGCACGCCGAGCGCCCGCGCAAGCCGCAGCGCGAAACGCCCGTCGCCCGCGCCGACCTCGGCAATCGACCTGGGTGGGGCGCCGAACGCGGCATGCAACGCGCGTGCGAGGATGCCCGCGTTGGCCATGAGCGCGTTCACGCGCGCGAGCTCGCGACGCGAGCGCTGGGCGCGGGGGTCGTCGGCCGGCAGGACGTCGAGCCATTCGGGCTCTACGCGGCGAGGCGTGCTCATGCCTCGGGTGCCCCCGGGCTCATGCGGCCACCTCGAGCAGGGCGCCGTGGCAGCTGAAGCCGGCGCCGAACGAGGACATCCACCAGAGCCCGCCCGTCGTGCCGTCGCGCAACGCGCGATCCAGGACGAACAGCACGAACGGGCTGGAGAGGTTGCCGTACTGCGCCAGCACCGCCGCACTGTGGCGCACCTCGTGTTCCCCCAAGGCGAGCGCCGTGCCCACCTCCTGCATCACGCGCCTGCCGCCTGCGTGCATCACCCATCCCGCGACGTCGCCGCGCCCGAGCTCCTCGCTGGCGAGCGTGTCGTCGAGCACCCGGCGCGCGTGCTCGGCCGCCAGGCGCGGCACCGGAAGCGTGAGGATGTTGCGCAGCTTCCCGCCGCGCATCTCGAAGCGCAGCGCGTCGCGGTGCTCGGGTGCCGTGAGCGAGGCGCCCGCGCGCCAGCGCACGCGACGGGCATGGGGGGATGGGTGGGCCGTGAGCACTGCCGCACCGGCGCCATCGCCGAACAGGCATGCGCTCACCAGCACGCCCAGGTCGCCATCGAGGTACATCGCCGCGCTGCACACCTCGACGCACACCGACAGGACGGTGCCGGCTCGTCCACCGGCGAGGAGCGCCTCGCCCGCGCGCAGGTTCGGCAGCGCCGCGGCGCATCCCTGCCCCACGAGGTCCAGCGGCAGCACGTCGCGGCGCAATCCGAGCGCCTCGATCACGTAGCTGGTGAGTCCCGGGCAGAGATAACCCGTGCAGGTGCTCACCAGGACGGCGTCGACTGCGGACGCATCGAGCCTCGCATCGGCAAGCGCGCGGCGCGCCGCCTCGGAGGCCAGGAGTGGCGCGTGGGTGGCGAAACGGCGGTGCAGCGTGTCGGGATCGAGGTCGAAGCCCTCGTCCAGCGAGTCGAGCGCGAGCGAGCGGCGCTCGATCCCGTTGTCGTGGGTGAGGATGCCGTGGAGGATCGCGCGCGTGCGCGCGTTCAGCTCGGGACGGTCGGCGCGCTGCAGCGCCTCCCAGCACTCGGGCTGCGTGTAGCTGCGCGCGGGGACGGCGGTACCCAATCCGGAGACGAACATCGACCGCTCCTTGGAGTCATGAGGGACCGCGGGGGAAACCGGGAGTTCGATCGAACTCTGCCATAGAATGGCCGCCATGGACCTGGCCGCCCGCGCGACACTCCTCCTCGCCCTTGTGCTGTCGCCGCCCCTCGCGGCCGCCGGGATTCCCGATCCCTTCCGGCCGATGGTGGTCGATGCGCCGTTCGCGATGTCCGAGCGGCGCTTCGACCTGAACCCGGCGATCGCGAAGGCGCGCGCCGAGAAGAAACTCCTCTTCGTCTACCTCGGGGCGAGCGATTGCCCGTATTGCGTGGCGTACGAACGATTCCTGCGCGCGCACACGCAGGCGCTCCTGCCGGTGTATGAGCGCTACGTCGTGGTCGACATCCGCACGTGGCTCAAGGGCCCGAAGCCGACGTTCCTCGTGGGCGACCGCACGTACACGTTCGGCGACTTCAACACGGCGGTGGGCGACCGCGGGCCGAAGAGCCCGCGCTACCCGTATTTCTGGATCCTCACGCCGGAACTCAAGGCGAAGGCCCTGCCGCGCGGCGACGGGTTCTACAGCGACGTGGGCGAGCACCGCCGCGCGCTGGGCGGCTGAGCACGCCTCAGCGGCAGAGCGGCGCACCGGCCGCGAACACCTGGCGCTCGATCGCCTTGGTCTGCGCGACGCCCTCGACGATGTACTGCATGCGGCCACGCTCGCCCTCGGAGAACGAGAGCGTGACCTCGCCCACATCGAGCGGCGATCCGGTCGTCGCGGGCGACCCCGCGATGCGATCGAACGCCACGCCGGCAGTGCGGTAGAGCCGCCCGCGAAACTCGCCCGTCGGCTGGCGGCGCGCATCCGGCGCTACCAGCCACATGCCGCGCCCGCCGCCGCCGTAGGTGAACCAGGTGGCGAAGATCGTGTCGCCCTGGTGCGTGAGGTTCACCCCCCATCCCGACTCCGCGGGGTTCCACCAGAGGTCCTGGTAGTTGGTCGCGTGGGTGCGCGCCGCGCGCGACTGCATGCAAGTGACCGCGGTGGAGAAGCGCTGGCGCTGCAGCGCCTTCTGCTGCGACGTTCCGTTCACCGTATAGCTGAAGATCGCGTGTTCGGCGTCGGCGAACGTAAAGCGCCCGGAGCCCACGAGCGCGGGCGAGGGATTGGACGCGGGCGCCCCGTTGACCTGCGCGAACGGCACGCCGGTGGTGCGGTAGAGGGAGCCCGCGAAGCCGCCACCGGGCTGCGCTGTTCCCGCCGGCATCACGAGCCACATTCCGCTGCCGTC
>JBJMNJ010000026.1:0-12202 GCA_045804325.1 Gemmatimonadaceae bacterium | reverse complement strand
GGGCTGCGGGATATAAGAGTCCAATGCATCCATGAGCTCACCGATCTTCTTCCCATGCTCGCTATTGGGATCCCCACTCTCCAGGGCCTTAAGCGCCGAGCCTTTGATGATCGGGGTGTCATCTCCCGGGAAGTCGTAGCTCGAGAGCAACTCTCTCACTTCGAGCTCTACCAGCTCCAGGAGCTCGGGGTCGTCCACCATGTCGACCTTGTTCATGAAGACCACGATGTAGGGCACGTTGACCTGCTTGGCCAAGAGGATGTGCTCACGGGTCTGTGGCATCGGGCCGTCGGCGGCACTTACCACGAGAATCGCGCCATCCATCTGGGCGGCACCCGTGATCATGTTCTTCACATAATCAGCGTGTCCCGGGCAGTCGACGTGAGCGTAGTGCCGCTTATCACTCTCGTACTCGACGTGAGCGGTGGCGATCGTGATCCCTCTTTCTCTTTCCTCAGGAGCCTTGTCGATCTGGTCGAAGGCCACGGTCTGGGCCAACCCCTTCTTGGCCTGGATCGCCGTGATGGCCGCGGTCAGCGTGGTCTTGCCGTGATCGACGTGGCCAATCGTGCCAACGTTTACGTGCGGCTTCGTGCGCTCAAATTTCGCTTTGCTCATTTAGTCCTCAAGCGTGTTTCGTTTTAGTACAAGCTCGCGATCGGGATTGAACCGATGACCTCACCCTTACCAAGGGTGTGCTCTACCAACTGAGCTACGCGAGCGGCTTCGATCAACTTCGTTGCTATCAGAGCGGGAGACGGGACTCGAACCCGCGACATCAAGCTTGGAAGGCTTGCGCTCTACCAGCTGAGCTACTCCCGCGGCCTGCGAGACTCAGTGGTGGGGGAAGGATTCGAACCTTCGAAGGCTGTCGCCGGCAGATTTACAGTCTGCTCCCGTTGGCCACTTGGGTACCCCACCCGAGTCCGCGCCGCCTCCCCGGCGTCCGCGTCCCCAGAGGGCCCGAGCGCCGAGGGAGCAGCGCGAGCCTTGTATCTTAACCGGAGCGCTAACCTGAGTCAACACGACGGGTTCCGCCGCCACGCCGCCGCGCCGCCGCGCCGTCGCGGGCCGGCCGATCGAACGAGAGCTGGCGGGGGGAGTCGAACCCCCAACGACGTGATTACAAATCACGGACTCTACCATTGAGCTACGCCAGCGCCGTGCATCCTAGCTTACCCCGTCACCCCATCAGCGTCCAGCGCGCCCCCTGCGGCGTGTCCTCCACCTGGACCCCGCGCTCCACGAGCGCCGCGCGAATGGCGTCCGCCTTCGCGAACTGCCGCGCCTGCCGCCAGAGCTGGCGGCTGCCGAGCATGTCGCCGACCCACCGCCCGTAGTCGGCCGACGAGACGTCCTCGGGCGCGGCCGCGAGCAGCGACTCGACCTCCCGGGGCTGGCCCCCGTCCACCCGCACGGTCTCGCTCCGCACCGCCGGCGTCACGTCGAGCACGCCGTCGATCGTCGCGAACGCGGCGCGCGCCCGCTCCAGCGCGCCCGCGTCCGATCCCCCCTTGTCGAGCTCGGCGTTGGCCTCGCTCACGAAGGTCATCAGCGCGGCCAGCGCCTCCGGCGCGTTGAGGTCGTCGAACAGCGCCTCCCGCACCGCCCGCTCCGCCCGCTCGGCGGCCTCGGCGAGCGCGGGCGTGCCGCCGGACGCCGCGCGGAGGCGCAGCGCGAAGTTGCCGATCCGCCGGACGGCCTCGACCGCGCCCTCCACCGCCTCCGGCACGAGGTTGAGCTCCTTCCGGTAGTGCGTCGAGAAGACGAAGTAGCGAATCGCGGCCGGCGGGATCCCGGCGCGCCGCACGTCGAGGACGGTCCAGACGTTCCCCACGCGTTTGGCCATCTTGGCGCCCTCCGTCAGGAGGAACCCCCCGTGGCACCAGAAGCGGGAGAACGGCTTGCCCGTCGCCGCCTCCGACTGCGCGATCTCGTCCTCGTGGTGCGGGAAGATCAGGTCCACCGCGCCGCAGTGCACGTCGATGGTCTCGCCGAGGAGGCTCATGGCCATCGCCGAGCACTCGAGGTGCCACCCGGGACGCCCGCGGCCCCACGGCGAGTCCCACGCCGCGCCGGCCGCCTCGTCCTCGGGCGTGGCCGCCTTCCAGAGCGCGAAGTCCTGCGCGTTCTCCTTCGAGTACTCGTCCTGCGCCACGCGCGCGCCGCTCTTGATCTCGCGCGTGTCGAGGCGCGAGAGGCGCCCGTAGCCCGGGAACCGCCCGATCGCGAAGTAGATGGACCCGTCCTCGGCCTGGTAGGCGACGCCGCGATCCATGAGGCGCCCCACGAGCTCGATCATCTGCGCGACGTACTCGGTCGCGCGCGGGTACTCCTCCGCCTGCTCGATGCGGAGGAACTCGCGGTCGGCGTGAAACACGTCCACGACGTGCGCGGTCACCTCGGTGATCGTCTTCCCCTGCTCCTTCGCGCGCTTGATGATCTTGTCATCCACGTCGGTCAGGTTCATCACCTGCCGCACCTCCCAGCCGCGCAGCCGGAGCGTGCGCCGCATGAGGTCCTCGAAGAGGAACGTGCGGAAGTTCCCGAGGTGCGCCGGGTTGTAGACGGTCGGGCCGCACGTGTACATGCGGACCGTGCGGCCGTCGCTCGGAGCGAAGTCCTCGACCTGGCGGGACAGGGTGTTGTAGAGGCGCACTAGAGCAGGGAGCGGGGAGCGGGGAGCGGGGAACTACCTGAAGTCTAACACGCCCCGCCACGAGCCACGTCCGCGTCCGACTCCCTGCTCCCTGCTCTCTATTCCCTGCCCTCCGCCACGCGCCCGTGCCGCGCCACGAGCTCGGAGAGGCGCTCGTGCAGGTCGTCGGCGACGACGCGCGAGGTGTGGACCGCGATGTCGAGCGCGGCGCAGTGCGCCAGCACCTCCTCCGGCGACGCGCCGTCGAGCGAGACCCGCACGCGCTCGGCGTCGTGCTCGACGCCGGACACGCGGGTGCGCAGGAGCGCCGCGGCGCGCCGGGGCCGGCTCACGGTGAGGTGCAGCGCGCGCCGCGGGGCGCCCCGCGCGCACCGAAAGGTCGCCCGCAGCTCGCCCTCGGCGAGCAGGCTCGCCCGCTCCACGAGCCCGTCGAGCGTCGCCACGTCGCGCGTGGCGAGCACCATCGTGACGCCGGCCGAGCGCAGCTCGGCGGCGAGCGCGCGCACGACGGGCCGCGACGCGGGGTCGAGCGCGTCGAGCGTGCCGTCGAGCAGCAGGAGGCGCGGCTCGTCCACCAGCGCCTGCGCGAACGCGAGGCGGGCGAGCGCGCCGCGCCCGAGGCGGGCGAGGCGCGTGTCGGCGAGCGGACCCAGGGCGAGGCGATCGATCGCCGCGTCCACGCGGGCGCGGCGGTCGGCGCCCGAGCGCTCCTGCAGCGTGTCGTAGTGGTGGAGCGCCTCGCGCACGGTGAGGAACGCGTAGCAGCTCACGCGCTCGGGGACGTACGACACGCCGGGGGGCGCCCACCCGCCCTCCCGCGTGGCGGACGCCTCGCCGAACCACGCGATGCGTCCCGCGTCGGGCCGCATGATGCCGGCGGCGCAGAGGAGCAGCGTCGTCTTGCCGGAGCCCGCGGGCCCGAAGAGGCCGACGTGCTCCCCCTGCGGGACGGCGAGGGACACGCCGCGCAGCGCGTCCACGGAAGCGAAGCAGCCGACGACGCCCGCGCGGAAGCGCTTCGCGACGTCGGACAGGGCGAGGGCGGTCGGCATGGCGGGCCCCGGGGGGTTCGGAGGGAGCCGCGCCCGCGACCTGTCGGCCGCGGGCGCGCGAGGTGCCCCGACGATGTCGCCGGCGACGCGCGCGAGCGTCACCCCGCCATTGCGCGCCGCACCGCGGCGCGGCTGCGGCGCGGCCGCCGCGCGGCGGCGGCGCCCGCTACGCGGTGCGGCGCGCGCGCATCCCCTCGGCGTACGCCACGAGGTCGATGGGCGGCGCGTCGGCGGCGAGCACGCCGCCGTCGGGCGCGGGCACGCGCAGCACGAGGGCGCGGTCGCGCGCCGTCTTCCGGAAGCCCTGCCCCTCGTAGATGCGGTTGATGAGGATGCGCCGCACCACGACCATGATCACGACGAGCAGCGGCACCGCGATGAGCAGCCCGAACCCGCCGACGATCTTCCCCACCACCAGCACCGACATGATGGTGAGCACCGGCGGGAGCTTCACCTTGTCCGCGGTGATCAGCGGGATGACGATGTTGCTCTCGAAGAGGTGGATCACCGTGCCGAGCAGCACCACGAGCCACGCGTGGCCGACGGGGCTGAAGCCGGCCCACCCGCCGCCCGTCAGCACGAACAGCGCGGGGATCACCGTCGAGACGAGCGTGCCGAAGAACGGCACGATGGCGACGGCGCCCGTGAAGATGCCGAACGGCAGCCAGAACGGGACGTCGAGCAGGTAGAGCCCGAGCGCCGTGAACACCGCGAGGACGAACATCGCCGTGAGCTGCCCGACGATCCACGCGCGCAGCTGCCCGGCGAGGTCGCCGAGCACGTCGCGGATCAGGTCGCGGTGCACGGGCGGGAAGAGCGCGATGAGCCACTCGCGGTAGACGCCGGGGTGCAGCGCCAGGTAGAGCGACATGATGCCGACGGCGAACAGGTTGATGAACCCGTGCACCGCGGCGAAGACCTTCGGCACGACGTCGTGGAAGCCGCCGGAGAGGTTGTCGTAGACCGCGACGAGGATCTTGTTCTCGCCGGGCTTCCAGAACTGCTGGAGCGCCGGGAAGCGCGCGATGAAGCGCGCGATCCCCTCCTCCCAGCTCGTGATCGTGGCCGGCAGGACGCGGATGAGCTGCTGCGTCTGCTCGATGACCGGCGGCACGAGCATCGTGAGCAGGCCGATGAGGGCGCCCATGCTCACCACCACCGCGAGCCCCATCGCGAAGCGGCGCGGCAGCCGCAGGCGGCGCGAGAAGAAGTCCGCCGTGGCGCCGAGGTAGAGCGAGATCAGGATCGCGATGAAGAGGAGCAGAAAGACCTCGACCGCCCTCCCGAACATCCACAGGAGGAGGACGGTGAGGACGGTCGCGGTGAGGATCGGCGCCACGCGCAGGCGCCGGACGGTGTCGGCGGCGGTGGTCACCCCTTGTCCTTCTCCTTCGCGAGGTCTTCCTCGATCTCGGCGAGGAGCTCCTCGGTCGTCTGCTTCACCGGCTGGTCGAGCGCCGCGCGCGCCCCGGCGTGGTCGTCGCCCTGCGCGGCGGGCGCGGCACCCGCGCCGAGCTGCCGCGTCTGCTGCGGGGCGCCGGCGGGGAGCATCCCCATCTTCTGCTTGAGCTCCATGAGGCGCATGTCCGCCGTCGCGGAGCCGTGCGTCTTCTCGAGCTGCTTGAAGTCGCGGTGGAGCGCGTCGCCGGTGAACTCCTCCTCGATCTCGCTCGACGCTTTGATCATGCGCTCGTTCTGCTCGATCTTCTCCTCCATCCGCGCGAACGCCTCGAACGCGGACTTCTCGGAGAGCGCCGACATCGTCTCGGCGATGCGCTTCTGCGCCTGCGCGCGCCGCTGCCGGGCGAGCAGCAGGTTCTTCTTGCGCTTGGCCTCCTCGATCTTGTCGTTGAGGTCGCGGAGCGAGTTCTTGAGCTTCTCCGTCTCGGCGCGGTGCGACTGCCAGGTGGCCTCGAGCTGCTGGCCGTGCTCGGCGTGCTCCTGCTGCCGCACGAGCGCCTGCTTCGCGAGGTCGTCGCGCCCCTCGCGGATGGCGAGCATGGCGCGGTTCTCCCAGTCGGCCGCGAGCCGGTACTCGCTGTCCGCCTGGTCGCGCAGGCGCTTCTCGTCGGCGATGGCGGCGGCGACCTGCTGCTTCGCCTTCACCAGCTGCGAGCGCATGTCGACGATGATCTGATTCAGCATCTTCTCGGGGTTCTCCGCCGAGGAGATCAGATCGTTGATGTTCGACCTCAGGAGGGTCGAGAGGCGGTCGAAGAGTCCCATAGTCTCGGTGTGCCTCGCGCGTCAGCGTGCGTCGCGGAATGTCGCGAACTCGCGGATGTGCGACGCGAGCGCGAGCGTCATGCTCTCGTAGGCGGCCAGGAACTCCTCGTAGTCCAGATGCGAGAGCTCGAGCGCCTCGGTGAGCACGATGGACTGGTCGGCGATCCCGTAGGACCCGTGCACCAGATCGGTGGCGTTCAGCTCCAGGAGGCGGCGCGCGAGCTTGTTGCACTCGCCGTCGTCGGCCGGGAGCTCCATGACCTTCACGCGCAGGAGCGCCACGGGGGGCGAGTAGCTCACCGCGACCTCGATGTCGAGCGCGCCGCCCGGGCGGACGCGCCAGATGCCGTCGCCGACCTCCTCGAACGTCGTCTGGCTGTCGTCGGTCGTGAGGCGGTCGAGAAAGCTCTCGATGTCTTCCCGGGTTACCATGGCGCACCTGGTGAGGGACTGGCCGCCCCTACGTAGCCGGGGGCGCCCGATGTTTCACGCTCGAAGATACCAGCGGACGACGGCCGCGGACCAGTGCGGGCCCGCGAGGCGCTCCTAACGCGACTGGGTGCGCGTCCAGATCAGCACCGCCCCGCAGGTGCTGTTCTGCACGCGGTACTCGTTCGGCACGCTCGCGAAGCTCGGGTACACCTCCACGGCCCGCACGTCGGCCGCCGGCAGCCAGTCGTCGAGCTCCGTCGCGCCGGCGTACATCACCGTGCCGTCGAGGACGACCGTGGGGAGGCACGCGTTGGACGCGCCGCGCGTGATGACGATCTGTCGCTTGCCCCCCGGCGTGAACTGCACCGAGACGCCGGGCACGGTGCGAAGGAGGTCCGTCGGCCGGAAGGCCCGCCGCCTGGCGATCTGCTCCTCGGTGAGGTAGTAGCCGGCGCCGCCGCGGCGGCGGTCCTCGAAGCCGCTCACGTCCGCGCGGGGGCGCGACCGGCCCACGACGGCCACGGTCGGCAGCACCTGCGTCCGCCCGACGGTCACCTGCACCTGCGCCGGCGCGGCGGCCCGTGCGACGACCGGCACGCGGGTCTGGGCGTAGCCGACGGCGCGCACCTCGATGGTCTGCGAGCCCGCCGGCACGCCCGCCAGGCGGAAGGCGCCCGCGCTGTCGGTGGTCGCCACGAGCTCGGTGCGGGCGACGCTCACGCGGGCGTGCGGCACGCCGCGGCCGAGCGTGTCGCGCACGACGCCGGCCACGACCGCCGCGCGTGCGGCGCCGACGCGGAGCTGCCGGACCGCGAAGCCGCGCCGCCCGAGCTCGACGTCCACCGCGCCCGAGGCGCGCGCCCCCGCCTCGGCGATCGCCTCCACGACGACGTCCGCGGGAACGAAGCAGACGATGAAGCGGCCGGCGGCGTCCGCGTTGACGCGCGAGGAGCGCTGCGAGCGCTCGAGCCCCTCGCGCGCGAGCGTCCACTCGATCCACGCGGTGGTCACCGTCGCGCCGCCGACCGGCCGCTCGTCCTCCGCGTCCTGCACGACGCCGACGAGGACGCCCTCGCCCTCGCCCGGCGGCGCGCCGCACGTGCGCAGGTGGAACGTCGCCGCCGACGGGGTCGCCAGGTCCACGCGCGTCTCGCCGAGCTCCGCCAGCTCCACGCGCACGAGCGGCGCGGCGACGCCGACGCTGTCGAGCGCGGAGTGCACGAAGCCGAGCGTGTGCCAGCCCGGCTCGACGCCTTCGAGGCGGAAGTGGCCGGCCGAGTCGGTCGTGGCGCCGACGGGCGCGCCGTCGAGCCAGAGCTCGGCGCCGGCGAGCGGGCGCCCCGTGACGAGGCTGTCCACGACGCGACCCACGGCGGCGGCACGGGGGGCGTCGGCGGGCGTGGCGGCGGCGGGCGCGACCTGCGCAGCGGCCCCGAGCGGCGAGGCGAGGGCGAGGACCGACGCGGCGGCGCGCGCGGCGCAGCTGGCGCGGGTGCGGCGGAGCGGCATGCGCATCACTGGGCGCCAATGTGGGGCGCCGCCGCCGGCCCCGCCAGAGCGCGCGCTAGCCCTCGGACCGCTTGATCTGGTAGAGCCGCTCGCGCGCGAGCCGCCGCCCCGTGGGGGTGGCGGCGAGCCCGCCGCCAGCCGTCTCGCGATAGCGCACGTCCATGCTGCGGCCGATCTCGCCCATCGTGTCGATGACCTCGTCCGCGGGGATGGCGAACTCGATCCCGGCGAGCGCCATCTCGATGGCGGCGAGCGCGATCGCGGCGCCGGTGGCGTTCCGGAAGACGCACGGCAGCTCGACGAGGCCGCCGAGCGGGTCGCACACGAGGCCGAGCGTCCCCTGCTGCGCGAGGGCGACGGCGTGCAGCGCCTGGCGCGGCGAGCCGCCGAGCATCTCGGTCGCGGCGCCGGCGGCCATGCCCGCGGCGGCGCCCGTCTCCGCCTGGCAGCCGCCCTCCGCGCCCGAGAGCGAGGCGCGCTGCGCGACGACCGCGCCGATGAGCCCGGCGCAGGCGAGCGCGTCGACGACGCGCGCCTCGGGGATGCCGCGCGCGTCCGCGAGGCCGGTGAGCACGGCGGGGAGCACGCCGGCGCCTCCCGCGGTGGGCGCGGCGACGATGACGCCCATCGCGGCGTTCACCTCCTGCACGGCGAGGGCGCGCGCGAGCACGTCGCGGAACGGCGTGCCGGCGAGCGGGCCGGCGGGGCCGGTGCGCAGCTTCGCCGCGTCGCCGCCCACGAGGCCCGAGCTGCTTCGCAGGTCGCCGGTCATGCCCTGCGCCACGGCGCCGCGCATCACGACGAGCGCGCGCGCCAGCGCCGCGCGGATGTCCTCGACGGTGCGCCCCTGGTCGCGCGCCTCGGCGTCGAGCGCGGCCTGCGCGAGCGTGATCCCCTTCCCCTCCGCGTCGCGGACGGCCTCGGCGAGCGACTTGTACACTGGTTAGGCGCTCACCTTGTCGAGTCGGTACGCCCAGCGCACCCAGGGGAGCGCGCGCACGGCGTCGCGCACCTCCTCGCCGGGGGGCTGGTCCACCTCGATGACCATGAACGCGTCGCCGCCGCGCTGCTGCCGCGTGAGGCGGAGCGTGGCGATGTTGACGCCCGCGCTCGCGAGGATGCTCGCGATGGCGGCGACTGAGCCGGGGCGGTCCTCCGCCTCGAGCACGATGGTGTCGAGGTTCCCGCCGACCTCCACGGGGAAGCCGTCGATCTTGTTGACCAGCACGCGGCCGGCGCCGAGCGACGCGCCCTGCATCGTGACCTCGCGGTCGCCGCGCGCGAGCGTCATGCGCACCGAGTTCGGGTGCACCTCGTCCTCCTCGCCGAGGGTCGTCTTCTCGAAGCGGTAGTCGAGCCCCTCGCGCTCCATGATCTGCAGCGCCGTGCGCAGCCGCTCGTCGTCGGGGCGGAAGCCGAGCAGCCCGCCGACGATGGCCTTGTCGGTGCCGTGCCCCTCGCCAGTGCGCGCGAACGACCCGTGGAGCTCGATCCGGGCGCGCTCGGGCGTGCCGCCCACGAGACAGCGCGCGAGCAGCCCGAGCCGGCACGCGCCCGCGGTGTGCGAGGACGACGGGCCGACCATGACCGGGCCGATGATGTCGAGGATGGAGACCATGGCGGCAATCTAACAGCCGCTGGTCAGTCGCGGTCAGCCGCCAGCCGCCAGCGACCAGCCGTCAGCCAGCCTTGCGACGCTGCTGCCTCATGCCGAGGAGGGGCGCCAGGTACCGCCCCGTGTGCGACGCCTCGATCGCGGCGACCTCCTCCGGCGTGCCCTCGGCGACGATGGCGCCGCCCCGCGCGCCGCCCTCGGGGCCGAGGTCCACGATGTAGTCCGCCGTCTTGATGACGTCGAGGTTGTGCTCGATCACGAGGACCGTGTTGCCGCGGTCCACGAGGCGGTGGAGCACGTCGAGCAGCAGGCGCACGTCCTCGAAGTGGAGGCCCGTGGTCGGCTCGTCGAGGATGTAGAAGGTGCGCCCCGTGTCGCGCTTCGAGAGCTCGGTGGCGAGCTTCACGCGTTGCGCCTCGCCGCCGGACAGCGTGGTCGCGCTCTGCCCGAGGTGCACGTAGCCGAGCCCCACGTCCGAGAGCGTCACGAGCTTCTGGTGGATGCGCGGCTGGTTCTCGAACGTCGCGCACGCGTCCTCGACCGTGAGGTCGAGCACGTCGGCGATGCTCATGCCGCGGAAGCGCACCTCGAGCGTCTCGCGGTTGAAGCGCTTCCCCTTGCACACGTCGCACGGCACGAAGACGTCGGGGAGGAAGTGCATCTCGATCTTCACGAGCCCGTCGCCCTGGCACGCCTCGCAGCGCCCGCCCTTCACGTTGAAGGAGAAGCGCCCGGGCCCGTAGCCGCGGATCTTCGCCTCGGGCATCTCGGCGAAGAGCTCGCGGATGGGCGTGAACAGGCCCGTGTACGTCGCCGGGTTCGAGCGCGGCGTGCGGCCGATGGGGCTCTGGTCGATGTCGATGACCTTGTCGAGGTGCTCGAGCCCCGTGATGCGGTCGTGCGCGCCGGGGATGACGCGCGCCCGGTAGAAGTGCCGCGCGAGCTGCGCGTGGAGGATGTCCTCGACGAGCGTGGACTTCCCCGAGCCGGACACGCCCGTGACGGCGACGAAGCAGCCGAGCGGGATGGTGGCCGTGACGTTGCGCAGGTTGTGCGCGCGGGCGCCCTCGATGCGGACGGTGCGCCGCGCGTCCACCGGGCGCCGGCGCTCGGGGATGCGGATCTGCATCTCGCCGCGCAGGTACTTGCCGGTGATCGACGACGGGTGGCGCGCGACCTCCTCCAGCGTCCCCTCGGCGATCACCTCGCCGCCGTGCTTCCCCGCCCCGGGTCCGAGGTCGATGACGTGGTCCGCCGCGCGCATGGTCTCCTCGTCGTGCTCCACCACGATGACCGTGTTGCCGAGGTCGCGGAGCTGGACGAGCGTGTCGATGAGCCGCGCGTTGTCGCGCTGGTGCAGCCCGATGGACGGCTCGTCGAGGATGTAGAGCACGCCCACGAGGCGCGAGCCGATCTGCGTCGCCAGGCGGATGCGCTGCGCCTCGCCGCCCGAGAGCGACTCGGCCGAGCGGTTGAGCGTGAGGTAGTCGAGGCCGACGTCCTTGAGGAAGCGCAGGCGCTCGCGCACCTCCTTGAGGATGGGCCCGGCGATCTCCGCGTCGAGGCCGGCGCGACCGTTCCCGCGGAGTGGGATGCTCTCGAAGTACGCCAGCGCGTCCGTGATGGACAGCTCGACGGCCTCGCCGATGTTGCGGTCGGCGATGGTGACGGCGAGCGACTCGGGCTTGAGGCGCCGCCCCCCGCAGGCCCCGCACGCGCGCTCGACCATGAACTCGCCGAGCTGCATCCGCACCGAGTCGGACTCGGTCTCGTCGTACCGGCGCTGGACGTTGGCGAGGATCCCCTCCCACTTCGCGGCGCTCGAGCCGATGCGCGCGCCATTCTTCCGCGACTCGGTCCCGTACAGCAGCACCGCGCGCACCCGCTCGGGGATCTGTCCCCACGGCGCGTTGAGATTGAAGCCGAGCTCCTTGGCCAGCGCCGGGAGGATCACCTTGCGCATGTACCCGTCCGGCTCCCCCCACGGCAGCACCACCCCCTCGAGGATGGAGATCTGCGGGTCGCCGAGGACGAGCTGCTCGCTCACCTGCTTCGTGAAGCCGAGGCCCGTGCAGGCCGTGCACGCGCCGAAGGGGGAGTTGAAGGAGAACTGCCGCGGCTCGAGCTCCGGGAGCGAGATGCCGCAGGCGGGGCAGCCGGACTTCTCGGAGAACAGCGCGACCTCCGCGTCCGCCCCGCCGCCCGGGTGGCGCACGACCTCGACGAGCCCCTCGGCGAGCCGCAGCGCGGTCTCGACGGAGTCGGCGAGGCGCGAGCGGTCCTCGGCGCGGACGACGAGGCGGTCCACGACGACGGAGACGTTGTGGTTCTGGCGGCGGTTGAGCTTCGGCGGGTCGGCGAGCTCGGCGAGCTGGCCGTCCACCACGGCCCGGACGAAGCCCTGCTTGCGCACGTCCTCGAAGAGCTCGCGGAACTCACCCTTGCGCCCGCGCACCAGCGGCGCGAGCACCTCGATGCGCGTGCCCTCCGGCCACGCGAGCACCGCCTCGGCGATCTGCGCCGGGCTCTGTCGCTGCACGGGGCGGCCGCAGCTCGGGCAGTGCGGCGTGCCGGCGCGCGCGAAGAGCAGGCGCAGGTAGTCGTAGATCTCGGTGACGGTCCCGACGGTGGAGCGAGGATTATGCGAGGTGGCTTTCTGCTCGATCGCGATCGCGGGCGACAGCCCCTCGATGTGATCGACGTCGGGCT
>JBJMNJ010000025.1:0-23882 GCA_045804325.1 Gemmatimonadaceae bacterium | reverse complement strand
GAGAGGTCGTCCGAGCCCCAGCGGAACTTCGCCGAGGCCTGGATCGCGCGGAACACGCCGTGGGCGGTCACCGGCGACGGGTCGCCCGACTTGCCGGCGAGCCCCGCGACGTAGTCCGTCTCCATGAGCACGTAGTCCATGTCGCTCGGGCTCGTCCCCACGTCCTCGGCTGTCACGTACCGACCGCCGAGGCTCTCGACGAAGCGGCCGTGCGCGCGGAAGATCATCTCGCGCTTCGTGGTCTTGTTGTCGCCGATGATGACGGCCTTCCCGCCGCCGAGGTTGAGCCCGGCCACCGCGTTCTTGTACGTCATCCCGCGCGAGAGGCGCAGCGCATCCGTCACCGCCTCGTCGTCGGTGGCGTAGCTCCAGAAGCGGCACCCGCCGAGCGCCGGACCGAGCGTGGTGTCGTGGATCGCGATCACGCCGCGGTACCCCGACGCCTTGTCGTGGCAGACCACGACCTGCTCGTGGCCCATGGTGGAGATCGTTTCGAAGAGCTTCATCGCGGCCTGGGAGGGGGATGGTGTGGCGAACACTGCGCGCTGCGCACTGGAGGCCTCCGGCCGCGCCTCGTGGCGGCCCGGAGGTCGCTCGTCATGAATTGTACAGCTCCCGTCCGATCACCACGCGCTGGATCTCCGAGGTGCCCTCGTAGATCTCGGTCACCTTCGCGTCGCGGAGGAAGCGCTCGACTGGGTAGTCCTTCACGTAGCCGTAGCCGCCGAAGATCTGGACGGCCTCGTCGGTCACGAACATCGCCGTCTCGGTGGCGGTGAGCTTCGCCATCGAGCTGTAGAGGGTGATGCGCTCGCCGCGGTCCTTCGCCGTCGCGGTGAGGTAGAGCAGCGCGCGCGCCTGCGCGATGCGCGTCGCCATGTCGGCGAGCTTGAACTGGATCGCCTGGAACTCGCGCAGCGGCTGGCCGAACTGCCGGCGCTCGCCGGCGTAGCGCGTCGCGTGCTCGAACGCCGCGCGCGCGATGCCGATCGCCTGCGCCGCGACGCCGAGCCGCCCGTTGTCGAGCGACTGCATCGCGTACACGAAGCCCTCCCCCGCCTCGCCGAGCAGCCGGTCGCCGGGGACGCGCAGCTCCTCGAACGCGAGCTGCACGGTCGGGGAGCCGCGGAGCCCCATCTTGTTCTCCTTCTTCCCGACGCGGAAGCCCGGCAGGTCCGGCGTGACGACGAACGCCGAGATGCCGCGCGCGCCGCGCCGGTCCCCCGCCGCGTCGGTGCGCGCCATCACGATGATGACGTCGGCGTTGTCGCCGTTCGTCACCCACGCCTTGGTCCCCGAGAGCACCCAGCCGTCGCCGTCGCGCACCGCCTGGCAGCGCAGCGACGCCGCGTCCGAGCCCGCCTCCGGCTCCGAGAGCGCGAACGCCCCGAGCTGCTCGCCGCGCGCCATGGGGCGGAGGTAGCGCTCGCGCTGCGCATCGCTGCCCCAGCGCAGCAGCATCTGCGACGGCAGCGAGTTGTGCACGCCGAGCAGCACCGCCGTCCCCGCGTCCACCACGGCGACCTCCTCGATCACCGCGAGGTAGGTCGGCGTGTCGAGCCCGAGGCCGTCCTGCTCCGGCGGCACGAGCATGCCGAGGAAGCCGACCTCCGCCAGCTTGCCGACGATGGACCGGTCGAAGTGCGCGTCGCGGTCCCACGCGACCACGTGCGGCGCGAGCTCGCGCTCGGCGAACTCGCGCGCGAGCTGCTGGATCTGCCGCTGCTCGTCGGTGAGCGGGATGAGGCTCGTCGTCGGCATCGACTAGGAGGCGTAGTGGTAGAAGCCGCGCCCGCTCTTCCGCCCGAGCCACCCGGCCGCGACGTACTTCCGGAGCAGCGGGCACGGCCGGTACTTGGGGTCGCCGAGGCCCGCCTGGAGCACCTCGAGGATCGCGACGCACGTGTCGAGCCCGATGAGGTCGGCGAGCGCGAGTGGCCCCATCGGGTGGTTCATCCCGAGCTTCATCACCGTGTCGATCGCCTCCGGCTCGCCGACGCCCTCCATGAGGCAGTACACCGCCTCGTTGATCATCGGCATGAGGATCCGGTTGGCGACGAAGCCCGGATAGTCGTTCACCTCGACGGGCGTCTTGCCGACCTGCCTCGCGAGGTCCATGACGCGCGCGGTCGTCTCGTCGGTCGTCGCGAGGCCGCGAATGACCTCGACGAGCTGCATCACCGGCACCGGGTTCATGAAGTGCATGCCGATCACCTGGCCCGGGCGCTTCGTGCGCGCGGCGATCTCCGTGATCGAGATGGAGCTGGTGTTGGTCGCGAGCACGGCGCCCGGCGGCGCGACGCGGTCGAGCTCCTCGAAGATGCGGTACTTGAGGTCCACCCGCTCCGTCGCCGCCTCGACGACGAGCGTCGCCTGCGACGCGGCGCCCATGTCGGTGCTGGTCTCGACGCGCTGCAGCGTCGCCGCCTTCGCGGCGGCGTCGATCGTGCCCTTCTTCACCTGGCGGTCGAGGTTCTTCTCGATCGTCGACCGGCCGCGCGCGAGCGCGTCGGCCGAGACGTCGATCATGGCGACGGGAACGCCGGCCTGCGCGAAGACGTGCGCGATGCCGTTGCCCATCTGCCCCGCGCCGATGACGGCGACTCTGTCGGTCATATCTCTCCGAGGCTGTTCAACCTTCATTGTGCGCCGCTCGCGGCCCTCGGCCCTCGGCTCCCGGCTGCCTCATCGCGGCCCAGGGCCGAGGGCCGAGGGCCGCGAGCAGCACGAGCGCCGCCCCCAGTCCCACGATCGCCGCCAGCCCGCCCTCCGGCCCCCACGCGCCGCCGGTGAGCCAGTCCGGCCCCGCGTCCACCGTCCGGTAGTCCGGCGTCGCGAAGCCGCTCCCGCTCACCGCGGCGTGCAGCGCCACGGCCTGCATCCAGTTGAACGCCCAGTGCGCCGCCCACGCGGCATACAGGCTCCGCGTCGCCAGCATCACGAGCCCGAGGAACACGCCCGCCGTCGCCACCAGCGCCGTCGAGCGCGCCGTGGCGCCCTGGTTCGTGAGGTGCGCGAGCCCGAAGAGGAGGCTCGTCACCGCCAGCGCCGTCCAGCGCCCGCCGAGGTCCTCGAGCACCGTGAAGAGGTAGCCCCGGAAGACGAGCTCCTCCCACAGCGCCGCCGGAGCGAGGAACAGCGACAGCGCGAGTGCCGTGCCCCACCAGCTGCCGTCCGGCGTCGTCTCCACGCGCAGCATCCCGACGAGCAGCAGGAGCCCCGCGGGGAGGCCCATCGCCAGCGCGCCCGCCGCGAGCCCCTCGATCCACGCGGCCCCGCGCGCGCCGTCGCGGCCCATCCGCACCGCCTGCCACGGCAGCCGGTCGACGCGGAGCATCAGCCAGTGCGCGCCGAGCAGCGCCGCCGTGAACGCGACCGGGCTCGTGTCGAAGCGCGCGCCCACCGCGCGACCGAGCGCCGCCACGGCCGGCCCGACGAGCGCCGCCGCGACCTGCATCGAGACGGCGAGGACGAGGAAGTACGCCGCGAGCCGCCAGCCGGCGCGCAGCCGGCCGGCCGGGTCGTACAGGATCTCGCGCGCCGTCACCCCTCGGCGCGCGCCGCGCCGGCGGCCCGGCGCGTCAGGAGCGCCGCCAGGTGGGCCTTCACGACGTCCGCCGTCACGAACGGGAGCACGCCGAGCTGCAGCGCGCTCGCGGCGCTCCCGGTGAGCGCCCAGAGCTGCGCGATGCCGCCGGCGTAGATCACGCCGATGCCCGCGAGCGCGGCGAGCGCGCGCGTCGCGTACCGCGCGCGGCCGGCGCCGAGGCGCCCCGCGGCCCAGGCGGCGAGCGGGTAGGCGAGCAGGTAGCCGCCCGTCGGGCCCGCGAGCCGGAGCACGCCGGGCGCGCCGATGGGGCTCCACACCGGGAGCCCGCCCGCGCCGGCGGCGAGGTAGAGCGCCATGCTGGCCGCGGCGGCGCGCGGACCGAGCCACAGCCCGGCGAGCACGACGACGAACGGCTGGAGCGTGAGCGGCACCGCGGTGCCCGGGATCGGCACCGACACCTGCGCGGCGGCGGCGAGCGCGGCGGCGAACCCGACGACGCCCACGAGCGTGAGGCGCGCCGGACGCGGGAGCGAGAGAGAGGTCTGGGTCATGAATGATCTCGGTTGTCTGCTTCCGTCAGACGCGCTCGACGCTCATCGCGACGGCGTCGCCGCCGCCGAGACAGAGCGTCGCGAGCCCGCTGCCCGCGCCGCGGTCCTGCATGGCGTGGAGGAGCGTGGTCAGCACGCGCGCGCCGCTCGCGCCGATGGGGTGGCCGAGCGCGATCGCGCCGCCGTGCACGTTCACGCGATCCCAGTCCCAGCCGAGCCCCTGGCCGTCGGCGATCGCCTGGGACGCGAACGCCTCGTTGGCCTCGATGAGGTCGAAGTCGCCGATCTTGCGCCCGGTCTTCTTCAGCAGGTTGCCCACCGCGTAGATGGGGGCGAAGAAGAGCTCCTGCGGCTCCGTGCCGCCCGTCGCGTAGCCCGTGATGCGCGCGAGGACCTCGAGCCCGTGCGCGCGCGCGAACTCCTCGCTCGTCACGACGAGCGCCGACGCGCCGTCGTTCATCGACGACGCGTTGCCGGCGGTGACGGTCTGCTGGTCCGCCGCCATGTCCTTCGGCGCGTCCTTCGCGAACGCGGGGCGCAGCTTCCCGAGCGACTCGGCGGTGCTATCGCGGCGCGGGCCCTCGTCGGTGTCGATCACCGTGGGACCTTTCTTCCCCGGAATCTCCACGGGGACGATCTCGCGCTTGAACTTGCCGGCGTCGATCGCCGCGACGGCCTTGCGGTGCGAGCCCGCCGCGAACTCGTCCTGCATCTGGCGCGTGACCTTCGCCTTGCGCGCCGTGTGCTCGGCGTGTCCGCCCATGGCGACGCCGCACGTGGCGCAGAACAGGCCGTCGCGAATGAGCCCGTCGACCATCGTCTGGTCGCCGAACTTCACGCCGCCGCGCATGCCGAAGACGTAATACGGGGCGTTCGACATCGACTCCTGCCCGCCGGCCACGATCGCCTGCGCGTCGCCGGCCTTGACGGCCTGCGCGGCGAGCATCACGGCCTTGAGCCCCGAGCCGCACACCTTGTTCACCGTGACGGCGGAGACCTGCGCGGGCACGCCGGCGCGCAGCGCGGCCTGGCGCGCGGGCGCCTGCCCCGAGCCGCCCTGCACGACCTGCCCCATGATCACTTCCTGGATCTCGGCGCCGGGGACCTTCGCGCGCGCGAGCGCTTCGCGGATGGCGACCGCGCCGAGCTCCGGCGCGGAGAGCGGGCTCAGGCCGCCGAGGTAGCGACCGATGGCCGTGCGCGCGGCGGAGACGATGACTGGCTGGCGGGATGTATCCGGCATCGTGAAGCGGGTGGCCAAAAACCGAGGGCTCCGCGCCCATCGGCGGCGGAGCCCCGGAAAGGTATCGGAGGCGCGGGCGGCCTACAACTAGAGTCGAACCTCGGCGCTCGGCCCTCGGCGCTCGGCCTGCGTGCCGTCGCCGGACGGCTCGGCGCCGAGCGCCAGCGGCGTGAGCGAGCGTGACCGCGCCTCCTCCTGCGCGAGGCGTACGAACTCGTCCAGCGGCATGACGACCGGCGGCCGCTTGCCCCAGTGGCGGCCGCGCAGCGCGACCGTCCGCTGGTCCGCCTCGCGCCCGCCGACGACCGCCACGTACGGCACCTTGAGGAGCGTGGCCTCCTTGATGACCTCGCGGTAGTCCTTGCGGTGCTCGGGATCGTAGCTCACGCGCACCGCCGCCTCGCGCAGCGCGCGCGCCACCTCCGCGGCGTACGCGTCGTGGTCCGACGCGATCGGCGCGACGCGCACCTGCTCGGGGGCGAGCCAGAGCGGCAGGTCGCCGGCGAAGTGCTCGATGAGGATCGCGAGGAAGCGCTCGAACGAGCCGCTCACGGCGCGGTGGATCACGACCGGCCGGTGCGGCGCGTTGTCCTCGCCGACGTAGGTCAGGTCGAATCGCTCGGGGTTCATGTAGTCGAGCTGGATCGTGCCGAGCTGCCACGCGCGGCCGAGCGAGTCCGTCACGTCGAAGTCGATCTTCGGCCCGTAGAACGCGCCGTCGCCGGGCTTCAGCTCGTAGGCCATCCCCGTCGCGTCGAGCGCCGCGCGGAGCGACGCCTCCGCGCGGTCCCACATCTCGTCGGTGCCGATGCGCTGCTCGGGGCGCGTCGCGAACTTCAACGTCGCCGCGAGCCCGAACGCCGCGTAGTGCCCGAGGATGAAGTCCAGGAGGAAGCGCACCTCCGCCGTGATCTGGTCCTCGCGCAGGAAGACGTGGCAGTCGTCCTGGGAGAACTGGCGCACGCGGGTGAGGCCCGACAGCGCGCCCGACACCTCGTTCCGGTGCAGCACGTCCATCGTGACCAGCCGCAGCGGCAGCTCGCGGTACGAGTGCCTGGCGGAGTTGAAGTAGACGTAGTGCGACGGGCAGTTCATCGGCTTGAGCGACATGTCGTGCGCGTTCGTCTCGCTGTCGAGCACGAGGAACATGTTCTCGCGGTACTTCCCCCAGTGCCCCGACTGCTCCCAGAGCGCCTTGTTGTAGAGGAGCGGCGTCCGCACCTCGTGGAAGTCCCGCTGCTGCCGCTCCCGGACGAAGTCCACCAGCGTGTTGTAGACGATCGTGCCGCGCGGCGTCCAGAACGCGGCGCCGGGTGAGACGGAGTGGAACTGGAACAGGTCGAGCTGCTTGCCGAGGACGCGGTGGTCGCGCCGCTTCGCCTCCGCGATGCGGTGGAGGTGCGCGTCGAGGTCCTCCTTCTTGAACCACGCCGTGCCGTAGATGCGCTGGAGCATCTGGCGCTTGACGTCGCCGCGCCAGTACGCGCCGGCGGCGTGCGTCAGCTTGAAGTGGCGCGACCAGCCGGTGTCGGGCACGTGCGGGCCGCGGCACAGGTCCACGAAGGGCCCGTCCGTGTAGACGGAGATGATCTGGCTGCGGAGCTCGGGGTCGTCGAGGCGCTCGAGCTTGAGCGGGTCGTCGGTGAACCGCTTGCGCGCCTCGTCGTGCGAGACCTCCTCGCGCACGAACGGGAGCTTCTCCTGCGCGACCTTCCGCATCTCGGCCTCGAACGCCTCGAGGTCCTCCGGCGTGAACGGCTGGTCGACCTCGAAGTCGTAGTAGAAGCCGTCCTCGATGGGCGGGCCGAAGCCGATCTTCGCCTCGGGGCGCAGGCGGCGCACCGCGGTCGCCAGCATGTGCGCCGTCGAGTGCCGCAGCACCTCGAGGGCCTCCGGGTCCTTGTCGGTGAGGACCTTGAACCGGCCGCCCTCGCGGAGGGGCGTCACGAGGTCCTGCACCCGGCCGTTCACCTTGACGGCGACGGCCGCCTTGAGGAGCCGCTCGCCGATGGTGCGCACGACGTCCCGCGGGAGCGTGCCGAAGGGCACCTCGCGGGTGGCACCGTCCGGGAGGGTCAGCGTCAGGTTCTGGGGCATGTCGCGGTGGAGTCGGTGCGGCGGGGCGGCACGCGGACACCCCGTGGGTGGCCTACCTCTTGCTGGCCCATGGCCCGCGACATTCCCGCCTCGACCCAAGTTATCTTCTTGAAATATCAACCGCTACGGGCGTCGACTCCATGACATTCCGCTACCGGGACAGCAACGAGTCCTCCTCAACGGGCTTCCTCTTCCTCGCGGTCGGCGCCGCCGCCGGCGTCGCCGCCGGAATGTTCCTCGCGCAGCGCTTCGGCGGGCTCGGCGCCGTCGCGCAGCGCGTGCGCGAGCGCTTCGACACGTCCACGCAGGAGGAGCGCCTCGCCCGGCGCCATGCGCGCTTCGAGGACTACGAGGGCGTGGACGAGGAGGACGAGATCGAGGACGAGCTGGACGCCGCCGACCCGTACGCGTCCGCCGACGAGGAGCTCGAGGAGCGCGTGCTCGAGGCGTTCCGCAACGACCCGATCCTCGCCGAGCGCGCCGTGGACATCGGCGCCGTCGGCGAGGGGATCATCGAGCTCACCGGCTGGGTGCACGCCGAGAACGAGGCGGACCACGCGGTGACGCTGACGCGTGGCGTGCCGGGCGTCGAGACGGTGGTGAACCGCCTCGCCATCCGCCGCGAGGAGGACGAGCTCACGCGCACCGCGCAGCGCGTCGCGGAGGGCGACCCCGCGCTCACCGAGGCGCGCTGGGAGGGCCAGGGGATCGGCACCGGCCGCCGCCGCCAGGGCAACTCCGCGGAGCCGGACCGCCACGCCGACCCGCGCGCCGAGCTCCAGGACCGCTGGATGGAGGATCGCGAGGCCATCCGCAACGCCGCCGAGGACCTCGACGAGATCCGCGCCGAGCGCCGGTCGCGCACCAAGCGCGGCGCCGCGCGCGGCGACCGCACCGGCGGCGCTCCGGTCGCGCCCACCGGCGTCCCCAAGGCCGACCACGTCGCCGAGCCCGCCTCGGCGGAGACGCAGGCCGTTCTCCGCGAGCAGACGGGGCGGGACACCTCCGCGCACGCCGACTAGCCGCACACCGGCTCTCGGCGAAACGGCGGCGACCGGCGGCCGTACGTGATCGTGATGCCCCCGCCGAATGTGACGGCGGTGCTACACATGGGGCACGGGCTCGACAACGCGGTGCAGGACGTCCTCATCCGCTGGCGCCGCATGGCGGGCGACGAGGCGCTCTGGGTGCCCGGCACCGACCACGCGGGCATCGCGACGCAGAACGTCATCGAGAAGCAGCTCGCCGCCGAGGGCAGGACGCGCTACGACCTCGGCCGCGAGGCGTTCGTGGAGCGCACGAAGCAGTTCGTCGCCGAGACCGGCGGCGTGATCCTCAAGCAGCTGCGCGCCATCGGCGCGTCGGCCGACTGGACGCGCACCGCCTACACGTTCTCGCCGGAGCTCTCGCGCGCCGTGCGCGAGGCGTTCGTGCGGCTGTACGAGGAGGGGCTGGTCTACCGCGGGCACCGCGTGATCCACTGGTGCCCGCGCTGCCTCACGTCGCTCAGCGACGAGGAGGCGGAGGCGAAGGACGAGGCCGGGAAGCTCTACCACGTGCGGTACGCCGTGGAGGGCGAGCCCTCGCGCGCGCTCACCATCGCGACGACGCGCCCGGAGACGATGCTCGCCGACGTGGCCGTGGCGGTGAACCCGTCGGACGAGCGCTACGCGGACCTCGTCGGGAAGCGCGTGATCCTCCCCGTGCTCGACCTGCCCATCCCCGTGATCGCGGACGAGTACGCGGACCCCGAGTTCGGCACGGGCGCCGTGAAGATCACCCCGGCGCACGACGCCAACGACTTCGACGTCGGCAAGCGCCACGGCCTCGCGATGCCGGTGGTGATCGACGCGAACGGCGCGATGGCGGAGGTGAGCGAGGCCGACGGGCGCGTGCCCGCGTGGCTGCGCGGCAAGGACCGCTTCGAGGCGCGGGATCTCATGGCGGCCCGCCTGCGCGACGCCGGCGCGCTCGAGAAGACCGAGGCCCGCGAGCACGCGGTGCGGCACTGCTACCGCTGCGACACCGTGGTGGAGCCGCGCCTCTCGGACCAGTGGTTCGTGCGCATGGCGCCGCTGGCGACGCCCGCGCTGGAGGCGCGGCGCGCGGGCCGCGTGCGCATCCTCCCCGAGCGCTGGGAGGCCGTGTACGACCACTGGCTCGAGAGCATTCGCGACTGGAACATCTCGCGGCAGCTCTGGTGGGGGCACCGCATCCCGGTGTGGTACTGCGAGAACGAGCCCGACGGCGCGCCGATCGTCTCGCGCGAGGACCCCACGAGCTGCCCACGCTGCGGCGGCGCGGTCCGCCAGGACGAGGACGTGCTCGACACGTGGTTCTCGAGCTGGCTCTGGCCGATCTCCACGCTCGGCTGGCCCAACGAGGACGCGCCGGACCTCCGGGCGTTCTACCCGACGGACGTGCTCGTGTCGGGGCCCGACATCCTGTTCTTCTGGATCTCGCGGATGATCATGGCGGGCTTCTTCTTCAAGGGGGAGACGCCGTACCACACCGTGTACCTGCACGGCATCGCGCGCGACACGCAGCACCGCAAGATGTCGAAGTCGCTCGGCAACGGCATCGACCCGCTCGAGGTCGTGGACCGCTTCGGCGCGGACGCGCTGCGCTTCACGGTGACGGCAGGCATGGGCCTGGGCACCGACATCGTCTGGGACCCGAACGACCTCGAGAAGTCGTTCGCGGTCGGGCGCAACTTCGCGACGAAGCTCTGGAACATCGGCCGCTTCCTGCTGCGCAGCGTCGGCGACGAGGCGGTGCAGCCGCTGTCGGCCATCGCGCCGGAGCGGCTCTCGCGGAGCGACCGCTGGATCCTCGCGCGGCTCGACGCCGCCGTCGCGCGGTGCGACGCCGCGCTCGGCCCGGCGCGCCCAGCGCGCGGCCGCACGTGGAGCGAGGAGGAGCGCCCGCAGGGGCTCCGCCTCAACGAGTACGCCGAGGCCGCGCGACAGTTCGTGTGGAACGAGCTCGCCGACTGGTACGTGGAGGCCGTGAAGGGGCGCGTGACGAGCGTGGGGCAGGACCGCGAGGTGGCGCGCGCGGTGCTCGTGCACGCGTTCGACGGGGCGCTGCGCCTGCTGCACCCGATCGTGCCGTTCATCACCGAGACCCTCTGGCAGCGCCTCCCCTCGACGCCGGAGGGCGCGTTCCTCGCCGTCGCCGCGTGGCCGACGGCGAGCGCGGGCCTCGCCGACCTCGCTGCCGGCGCGGCCGACTTCGAGCTCGTGCGCGAGGCGGTGGGCGCCATTCGCCAGCTCAGGTCCGAGTACAACCTCCCGCCGAGCGCGCGCCCCGAGGCGGTGCTCGTGCCGGGCGGGCCGGACGCCGCGCGCGTGCGGCAGCTGCTCGAGCACGAGGCGCCGCTCGTGGGCGCGCTCTCGCGCGCGAACGTGCGCGTGGAGGCGCAGCCACCCGCGGGCGCCGCCGCGCACGCGGTGCTCGCGGGCGGCACGTCCGCGGTGCTCCCGCTCGCGGGGCTCATCGACGTCGAGAAGGAGTGCAGGCGCCTCCAGGCGGAGCTCGCGAGCCTCGACAAGCAGCTCGGCGCCCTGCGCGGCCGGCTCGCCAACGAGAACTTCGTCGCGCGCGCGAAGCCCGAGGTGGTGGAGGCGGAGCGGCAGAAGGAGCGCGAGTGGGCGCTGCGGCGCGACGGGCTGGCGGCCAAGGTCGCGGCCCTGTGCGGCGCGTGAGGGCGGCGCACCGCCGGGCGGCCGCCCCGCTGCTCGCCGCGCTCGCCGCCGCCGCGGCGGCGTGCGCCTCGATGGGCGCGCCCCCCGGCGGCCCGGAGGACCGCAAGGCGCCGGAGCTCGTCCGCACCTCCCCCGAGAGCGCCGCCGTCAACGCCCGGCCCGACCGCGTGGTCTTCGAGTTCGACGAGACGATCGCCGAGCGCCCGACGGGCGGCGCGGGCGGCGCGGCGACGCTCGACGCGGCGTTCCTCATCTCGCCGCGCGACGGCGAGCCGCGCGTGCAGTGGCGGCGCGAGCGGCTCTCCGTGCGGCCGCGTCGCGGCTGGCGCCCGAACACCGTGTACACCGTCACGCTCCTCCCCGGCGTCGCCGACCTGCGCGGCAACGCGCGCAAGGAGGGAGCGCGCGTCGTCTTCTCCACCGGCGCGGCGATCCCCGAGACGCGCATCGAGGGCGTCGCGTTCGACTGGCCCGCGGGCAAGGTCATCACGCGCGCGTTCGTCGAGGCGGTCTCGCGGCCCGACAGCACGGTGTACGTGACGCTGAGCGACTCCGCCGGCCGCTTCGCGTTCGCGCACGTGCCGCCGGGCCGCTACACCATCCGCGCCTTCGGCGACCAGAACAGCAACCGCGTGCTCGACGGGCGCGAGCTGTGGGACAGCGCCACCGTGACGCTCCGAGACACGGCGAGCGCCGAGCTCTACGCCTTCGTGCACGACACCACCGGCCCGCGCCTCCAGGAGGTCGCGGTCGCCGACTCCGTCACGCTGCGCGCGCGGCTCGACAAGCCGCTCGACCCCACGCAGACGCTGACGCCGGCGCTGTTCACGCTCCGGGCCGCCGACTCGTCGGTCGTCCCCATCGTCGCCGCGCTCGCCCCCGCGGACTTCGAGGCGCAGCAGGCGGAGTCCGCCCGCGCGCGCGCCGATTCCGTGGCACGCGCCGACTCCGCCCGCGCCGCCGCCGACACGATCCACAAGGGGCCGCGCCTCCCGCGGCCCGCGCGGGACAGCGCCGGCACCGCGCGCGACTCCCTCGCGCGCGACCTCCCGCGCCTCGCGCGCCCCGTCCCGGTCTCCGAGGTCGTGCTGCGCCTCGGCCGCGCACTCGCCCCGGCCAGCGCCTACCGCCTGCGCGCCGTGGGGCTGCGCAACCTGCTCGGGATTCCCGGCACGAGCGACCGCATCATCACGACGGCGCGCCCGAAGCCGCCGAGCGACTCCGCGCGCGCCGACACGGCGCGCGTGCCCCGCCCCGTCGCGCGCGTCGACACCGCACGCACCGCGCCGCGCGCGCCCGCGCGGCGGCGCCCCCTCGGCGGGCTGCTCGGAACCATCGGCGTGCTCGGCGCGCTGCTCGCCGCCGCCGTGCTCCTGCGCAACCGGTGAGCGGACACGCCGCGGACCCGCGCCGCGCGCTGCCGTCCGTGGGCGCGCTGCTGGAGAGCGACGCGCTCCGCCCGCTCCTCGCGGCGGCGCCCCGCGGCGCGGTGGCCGACGCGATACGCGCCGCCATCGCGGACGCGCGCCAGCACCCGGCGTCGGCCCCGGCGTCGGAGGCCGCGTGGGCCGAGGCGGTGTCGCGCGCGCTCGAGCGGCGCGCGCGGCCCTCGCTCCGCCCGGCCTTCAACGCCACGGGCGTCGTGCTGCACACGAACCTCGGCCGCGCTCCGCTCGCGCCGGCGGCGCTCGACGCCATCCGCCGCGCCGCCGAGGGCTACTGCAACCTCGAGTACGACCTCGACGAGGGCACGCGCGGCTCGCGCTACACGCACTGCGCGTCGCTGCTCGCCGAGCTCACGGGGGCCGAGGACGCGCTGGTGGTGAACAACTGCGCCGCCGCGCTCGTCCTCTCGCTGAACACGCTCGCCGAGGGGCGCGAGGCCGTCGTGTCGCGCGGCGAGCTCGTCGAGATCGGCGGAAGCTTCCGCGTGCCGGACATCATGGCGCGCGGCGGCGCCCGCCTCGTGGAGGTCGGCACGACGAACCGCACGCACCTCGGCGACTACGCGGAAGCCATCGGCGCGGAGACGGCGGCCATCGTCAAGGTGCACCGCAGCAACTTCGCGATGAGCGGCTTCGTCGCGTCGGCCTCGGTGGCGCAGCTCGCGCCGCTGGCGCGCGAGCGCGGCGTCGCGCTGCTGCACGACTTCGGGAGCGGCCTGCTCGTCGACCTCGGCGACGCGGGGCTCGGCGGCGAGCCCACCGCCGCGGACGCGGTGCGCGCCGGCCCGACGCTCGTCCTCATGAGCGGCGACAAGCTCCTCGGCGGACCGCAGTCCGGCATCATTCTCGGCGCCGCCGACGCGATCGCCCGCCTCCGCGCCAACCCGCTCGCGCGCGCCCTCCGCGTGGACAAGCTCACGCTCGCGGGGCTCGGGGCCACGCTCGCGCTCTACCGCGAGCCCGGGCGCGCGCGCCGCGAGGTCCCGGTGCTCGCGATGCTCACCGCACCGGCGGACGAGGTGCGCGCGCGCGCCGAGCGACTCGCGTCGGCGCTGGGCGGCCGCGGCCTCCGGGCGTCCGTCGCGCCCACGGAGGCGGGCGTGGGCGGCGGGGCGTTTCCCGCGGCGCGGATCCCGTCGTTCGCCGTCAGGCTGTCCGGGGATGCGGTGCTGCTCGAGCGGCGGCTGCGCGGCGGCGACCCGCCGGTGGTCGCGCGGATCGCCGACGGGCACCTGCTGCTCGACCTGCGCTCGGTACCGGCGGCGCACGACGTCGCCTTCACGGCGGCCGTGCTCGGCGCCGTCGCGTAGGCCGTGCCGCGCCTCCCCCGCCCCGCCGCCTTCCTCGACCGCGACGGGACGCTCATCCGCGACGAGCACTACCTCGCCGACCCGGGCCTCGTCGTGCCGATCCCCGGCGCGTCGGCCGCCGTGCGGCGCCTCAACGACGCGGGCGTCCCGGTGATCGTGGTGACGAACCAGTCGGGGATCGCGCGCGGACTCGTCACCGAAGCGCAGTACGAGGCGGTGCGCGCGCGCGTGGACGCGGTGCTGGCGGCGGAGGGCGCGCGCGTGGACGCGCACTACCACTGCCCGCATCACCCCGACTTCGGGTCCGCGTGCGAGTGCCGCAAGCCGGGCCCACTCCTCTACCAGCGTGCCGCCGCCGAGCACGGGCTGAGCCTCGCGGCCTCACTGTACGCGGGCGATCGCTGGCGCGACGTCGCGCCGGCGCTCGCGTTCGGCGGCACCGGCGTGCTGATCCCGAGCCACAACACGCCGGCCGCGGACGAGGAGCGCGCGCGTCGCGAGGCGCGCGTCGCGCGCACGCTCGGCGAGGTCGTGGACGCGTTCCTCGCAGCGCACTCGCGCGCCACTTACTGAGGGCGCGCGGCGCGACTAGAATCACGCGCCATGCGGCCGGACTCCGCCCCCACGCGCATCGCCGTCCTCGCCTCCGGCGGCGGTACCAACCTCGCCGCACTCCTCGCGCATCTCGACGCGCTGGGCGACCGGCGCCGTGGCGAGGTCGTGGCCGTGCTCAGCGACCGTCGGAGCTCGGGAGCGCTGGCGCGGGCCCGGGAGCGTCGGCTTCCCGGGCTTCATGTCGACCCGCGCGACGGCGGCGCATCGCTCGAGCGCGCGCTCGCCGATCACGACGTGGAGCTGGTCGTGCTCGCGGGCTACCTGCGCCTGGTGCCCGCGGCCCTCACGCGCCGCTTCCGCGGCCGCATGCTGAACGTGCATCCGGCGCTCCTGCCGGCGTTCGGCGGTCCGGGCATGTACGGCCGCCGCGTCCACCAGGCGGTGCTGGATGCCGGCGCGCGCGTCTCCGGCGTGACCGTGCACTTCGTGGACGAGGAGTTCGACCGCGGCGCGATCGTCGCGCAGTGGCCGGTGCCGGTGTTCGACGAGGACGACGCGGACACGCTCGCCGCGCGCGTGCTGCAGGTGGAGCACGCGCTCTACCCGCGCGTGGTGGACGCGGTGGCGGGCGAGGCGATCGCGCTCGACGACGACGGCCGCGTGCGCGGCGCCTTCCTCGCCGGCCCGCAGGGCGAGCACTTCTCGCTCGCGCGCGACATCTCGCCTGGAATTCTCGCCTCGCAGATCGAGATGGCCCTGGCGAGATGACGCCCTCGGCCCTCGACGACACTTCTACGCCGCAACACATGCCCCGCGCCCTGCTCTCCGTCTCCGACAAGTCCGGCCTCGTCGAGTTCGCCCGCGCGCTCGCCGAGCTCGGGTGGGAGCTCGTGTCCACCGGCGGCACGGCGAAGGCGCTCCGCGCCGCCGGGCTCGCGCCGCGCGACATCGCGGACGTCACGGGGTTCCCCGAGATGATGGACGGCCGCGTGAAGACGCTGCACCCGAAGGTGCACGGCGGCCTGCTCGCGAAGCGCGACGACCCGGCGCACGTGCTCGCGATGGAGGAGCACGGGATCGGCGCGATCGACCTGGTGGCGGTGAACCTCTACCCGTTCCGCGAGACCGCGGCGCGGCCGGGCGTCACGCCCGACGAGGTCATCGAGCAGATCGACATCGGCGGGCCGTCGATGCTCCGCTCCGCGGCCAAGAACTTCGCCTCGGTCACCGTCGTCGTGGACCCGGCAGACTACGAGCGCGTCCTCGGCGCCCTGCGCGCCGAGGACGACGACCTCGACCTCCGGCGCGTGCTCGCCGCGAAGGTCTACGCGCACACGGCGGCGTACGATGCGGCCATCGCCGCGTGGTTCGCCGAGCAGCGCGGGGAGCTCTTCCCCGAGCAGCTCGGATTGTCGCTCGATCGCGTGAGCACGCTCCGCTACGGCGAGAACCCCGGCCAGCGCGCCGCCTTCTACGTGGTGCGCGCCGGCGCCGGCCTCGGCGCGCTCGCGCAGCGCGGCGGCAAGGAGCTCTCCTTCAACAACCTCCTCGACGTCGAGGGCGCGCTGCTCGCCTCCGACCCGTTCGGGGGCGAGACCTGCTGCGCCATCGTGAAGCACACGACCCCGTGCGGCATCGGCGTCGCGGGCTCGGCGCTCGAGGCGTACAAGAAGGCGCTCGCCTGCGACCCCGTCAGCGCCTTCGGGTCGGTGATCAGCTTCACGACCGAGGTCGACGAGGCGACGGCCGACGCGGTCTCGAGCCTGTTCGTGGAGTGCATCGTCGCGCCGAAGTTCTCGGAGGCCGCCGTCGAGATCCTCGGGCGCAAGAAGAACCTGCGCGTCCTCGAGGGGCGCGCGACGTGGCCGGGCCGGGCGCTCGACTTCAAGCGCGTCCGCGGCGGCATGCTCGTCCAGGAGCGGCCGCCCGCCAGCCTCGACGATGCGGCGTGGAAGGTCGTGACCGCCCGCGAGCCCACGGCCGAGGAGCGCGCCGACCTGCTGTTCGCGTGGCGCGCGGTGGCGAGCGTGAAGTCCAACGCCATCGTGATCGCCCGCGGCGGCGCCACGATCGGCATCGGCGCCGGGCAGATGTCGCGCGTGGACGCCGCGTTCATGGCCACCCACAAGGCGCGCTCGGCCGGCCACGAGACGGCCGGGTCCGTCATGGGCTCCGACGCGTTCTTCCCCTTCCGCGACGGCGTGGACCAGGCGGCGGAGGCGGGCGTCCGCGCCATCGTCCAGCCGGGCGGCTCCGTGCGCGACGCGGAGGTCGTCGCGGCCGCGAACGAGCACGGCATGGCGATGGTCTTCACCGGGCAGCGGCTCTTCCGGCACTAGCCCCGGCCGGCGGCCGCACGCGGGGCTCCTTGCCGAACGCTGACCTCGCCGCCCTCGCCGGGCGCGAACCCTCGACGTTGCTTAGGGGTACCGAAGCCGTCAGATTACGAAGCTAAGCCTCGCCAAATGGCGGGGTTGCAGGATTCCCACCCGCCTCCTCCATGGCCGCCTCCTCCGTCGAGGTCCCCGTCGTCGAGCGCCGCCCCCGCCGGGGCGCGAGCGCCGCCGCCACGGACGCCGAGCTCGACTTCCGACCGTCGTACGTCGCCGCCGCAGTCGCCGCGACGCTCGTCTTCGTGCTGTACCTCGTCACCCTCGCCCCGTCCACGGCGATGTGGGACGCGAGCGAGTACATCGCGGCCGCCTACACCCTCGGCCTCCCGCACCCGCCGGGCAACCCGTTCTTCGTGCTGATCGGGCGCGTCTTCACGCTGCTCCCGATCGCGCCGAACGTCGCGATGCGCGTGAACATCCTCGCCGCGCTCTCGAGCGCCATCGCCGCGGGGATGTGGTTCCTCATCGCCGAGCGGGTGCTGGTGAGCTGGCTGCCGTCGCGGTGGCAGCGCATCGCCGGCGGCTCGCTCGCGGTGGTCATCAGCGCCACCGCGTTCACGGTCTGGAACCAGTCGGTCGTCAACGAGAAGGTCTACACCGTCTCGCTCGCGTTCTTCGCGATCGTCGCGTGGATCACCGTGCGCTGGTGCGACGACCCGGACCACCCGCGCGCCGACCGGCTGCTCGTCCTCATCGGCTTCCTGCTCGGCCTCGGCTACGCGAACCACCCGGCCGGATTCCTCCCGCTGCCGGCCGTCGGGCTCGCGGTGCTCATCCGCAAGCCGACCGTCCTGCTCCGCTGGCGGCTCCTGCTCGCGATCGCCGGCGCCAGCGTCCTCGGCCTGACGCCGTTCGCGACGCAGCCCATCCGCGCCGCGCACAACCCGCCCATCAACGAGGGCGAGCCGACGGCGTGCCGCGAGGGGCTCAAGCTCTCGTGCACGTTCTCGAAGGGCACCTGGACCGCCTTCAAGTACAACTTCGATCGCGGCCAGTACGCCAAGCCCCCGCTCACCGCGCGCCAGGCGCCGTTCGGCGCCCAGATCGGGATGTGGTGGCTGTACTTCAAGTGGCAGTGGGACCGCGACGCGCACGACGAGACCTCGCAGCTCCAGAGCGTGCTCGCCGCGTTGTTCCTCGTGCTCGGCCTCTTCGGGGGCTACGTGCACTGGCGGCGCGACAAGCAGTCGTTCTGGTTCTTCGGGCCGCTGATGGTCACGCTGACGCTGGCGCTGATCTACTACCTGAACTTCAAGTACGGCGCATCGCAGGCCCCGGAGCTCGCCGAGAGCGTCGAGCGCGAGGTGCGCGACCGCGACTACTTCTACATCTGGAGCTACTCCGCCTGGGGCGTGTGGGCGGCGCTCGGCCTCGTCTTCATCTGGGAGTCCGTCGCCTCGCTCTTCGGCTCGGACCAGGTGACGCTCGGCCGCGAGACCGTGGAGGTGCCGCAGCGGCGGAGCTGGCTCATGGCCTCGCCGGTGCTCGCGCTCGCGATCGTCCCGCTGTTCACGAACTGGAACGAGGCGTCCCGCGCGGGGCACACGGACACGGCCGACTTCGCGCGCGACCTCCTCAACTCGGTCGAGCCCTACGGCATCCTCGTCACCGTCGGCGACAACGACACCTTCCCGCTCTGGTACGCGCAGGAGGTCGAGGGCGTCCGCAAGGACGTGATCATCGCGAACACGTCCCTGCTGAACACGGACTGGTACACGCGCCAGCTCATCCGCCGCCCGATCTTCGAGTACGACGCGGCGAAGGGGCCCGCCATCTACCGCGGCCGCACGTGGGCCAAGCCCGAGGGGCCGCCGCTCAAGATGTCGCTCGACGACGCCGACAAGGTGCCGCCGTACGTGGAGCTGCGCGAGGCGCAGGTCTTCCGCCACCAGGGCATCACCGCGACGGTGGAGCCGCGGCTGCTGACGCGGGCCGACATCTTCGTCCTGCAGATGATCAAGGACAACGACAGGCGCCCGGTCTACTTCAGCCGCACGTCGGGCGGCTACGGGCAGGAGCTCGGGCTGCAGCCGTACCTGATCACGCAGGGGCTCGCGCGGAAGCTCATGAACGGCATGCCGACGCCGAGCCGCGACACGGTCATCGTCCAGGGCGAGGGCTGGGTGGACGTGGCGCGCACGAAGGCGCTGTGGGACGGTTTCGACGCCCCCAAGTCGCTCATCGCGCGCGGGAACTGGGTGGACAAGCCGTCGGTCGGCATCCCGTACCTGTACGTGACCACCGGCGCCATCCTCGCCGAAGCGCTCGAGCGCCAGGGCCGCGCCGCGGACGCGAACAAGGCGCTCGCGACGGCCGAAGGCGTCGCGAAGGCCACGCGCCTCGAGGACATCTTCCAGATGACGCGCCAGCGGCTGCCGAGCGAGCAGGCGCCGGCGACGGACACCGGAGCGAAGACCGCCGTGCCACTCGGCAAGCCCTAGCCGAGAGCGAGGACGCCGAGCAGGTAGCGCCGACGCTCGCTACCGGGCATCCACGATTCGGCGTCCGGCGACCGGCGACCGCTGCGCATCAGCGAGTCGCCGGTCGCATTGCATCCGGCCGCGATCTCGTTCGTTGGTGCCGCCTCTACGGCCGAGCGAGCGGCAGCTCGCGACTCGGCAGCGGTCGCCCGTCGCGCGTCGCCAGTGTTCGTGGCTCTCCCGCGGCAGGCGATTCGGCGACCCGCACGGGGATGCGCGACATGGCGTACTCGGCGACGGCCGTGATGGTGAGCGACGGATTCACCCCGGGGTTCGCCGGCATCACCGACCCGTCCACCACGAGCAGCCCCGGATAGCCGTGCACCTCGAAGCGGTCGCTCACCACGCCCTCGTCGGGCGTCGCGCCGACCGGGCAGCCGCCGAGGATGTGCGCGGTCATCGGCACGCCGAAGAGCTCCTCGTTGAGCGAGCCGCCGGGGACGCCGTCGGTGCGACCGGCGAAGCGGCGTGCGACCTCGCGGCCGATCTCGATGCGCGTCGGCACGCCTTCGCCGGCTGCGCGCGACGAGACGAGGCCGCGACGCCAGAGCGTGAGCGGGCTCCGCCCGAGCGCCATGCGGATGCGGTGATCGACGTTCTGCATCACGAGCACCACCGTCGTGCGCTCGGCCCACCGCGGCCGCAGGTGCGTCTCCCAGAAGTCGCGGGGGCGGCGCAGCAGCTCGACGAGTGAGCGCGCGACGCGCAGGGCGACGCTCCCCGCCGGGATCATCGGGAACGAGAGCAGCCGCATCATCGACGAGCCCGCGGGGTAGCGCACCGGCTCGACGGCGGTGACCTCGTCCGCCTCGATGATCGAGGTGATGGCGACCCCCTTCGAGTAGTCCACCGCGGTGCCGCGGGCGCTGCTGCCGAGGATCGACTCGCTGTTCGTGCGCACGCGCTCGCCGAGGCGCGGCGAGAGGCGCGGGAGCGAGCGCGTGACGTCGCGGCAGCGGAAGAGGAGGCGCATGGTCCCCAGCGCACCCGCGGCGAGGACCACGCCGCGCGTGCGCACGCGCCGGCGCGGCAGGAGCAGGCGGCCCAGCAGCCCGACGCTCCGGCGGTAGACCACCTCGTACCGCGCGCCGTCCGCCTGCCCCGCCGGGAGCGGTCGCACGTCGGTCACCTCGCACCCCTCGCGCACCTCGACGCCGCGCCGCTCGGCGAGGTACAGGTAATTCTTGACGAGGGTGTTCTTCGCGTTGTGCCGGCACCCGACCATGCAGGCGCCGCAGTGGATGCACCCGGCGCGGGCCGGCCCCTCGCCGCCGAAGTACGGGTCCGGCACCACGGCGCCTTCACGTCCCGGCTCGCCGAAGAAGACGCCGACGCGCGTCGGCCGGAAGCTCGCGCCCCGGCCGAGCGCCGTGGCGATCTCGCGGAGCGCGTGGTCCGCGGGGCCGAGGCGCGGGTTCGGCGCGACGCCGAGCATGCGCCGCGCCGTCGCGAAGTGCGGGGCGAGGCGGGCGCGCCAATCGATCGGCGTGTTCCAGGCGGGCGTCGCGAACGTCCGCTCGTCGGGCTCCATGAGGACGCCGGCGTAGCCGAGGCTGCCGCCGCCGACGCCCGCGCCGTGGAGCACGACGACGTCGCGGAAGGGCGACACCTGGAGGATGCCGTAGCAGCCGAAGGCGGGCGCCCACAGGTAGCGGCGGACGTCCCAGGTGCTCAGCGCGTACTCATCGTCCTCGAAGCGCCGGCCGCGCTCCAGCACGAGCACGCCGTAGCCCTTCTCCGCCAGGCGGAGCGCCGCGACGCTGCCGCCGAAGCCGGATCCGACGACGACGTAGTCGAGGCACTCGTGAGGCATTGGGACCGCGGGAGGCTCGGAGTACCGAAATCTACAGCACGGGCGCCGTTCCGCGCGTCGCGCGATCCCTCACTCGCCGGTGAGCGCCGCCAGGCTCACCGACCGGCGCGAGGCGATGGCGCTCGCGGCCTCCCAGTCGCCGAAGGCCGCGACGTTGCCCTTCGCGTCGTACGCCTCGAACGCGTCGGGCGTGAAGTAGAGCGTCACCGTGCTCCCCACGGGCACCGGCCGCGCGAACCCGATCACGAACCGCGCGGGCGGGCGCCCCGTTGCGCCCGTGAGGGTCTTCAGGATGTAGTTCGCCGTGCACAGCCCCTGCACGAACGGCCGGCGGTAGCCGAAGAGCCGCGCGCCGATGTTGGAGGTGTGCACGAGGTTCATGTCGCCGGACACCCTGCCGTACGCCACGCCCATGTCCTCGCGGATGGGGAGCGTCGCGACGGACACGCTCTCGTCCCCGGCGTCCCGTCGTGGCGCGAGCGTCGGCGAGCGCTTGCCCATCGCCACGAGCTGCTTCGGGTCGTGCTTGCCGAGCGTGCGCGAGCGCTTGAGCGCCGCCACCGACTCCGGCGGCAGGTTCATCACGATGAAGAAGTCCTTCTGCGACACCATCAGCCGCCCCTCCGCGTCGCTCACGTCCGAGCGCACGACCACCGCCACGCGGTCGTCGCGGAGGCGCACGACGTCGCGGAGCTGGTACGCGCAGCGGTACGGCTCCCCCGGCGTCAGCACGCGCCCGTGCGGGTCGAGCTGCATCTCGCTCCGCAGGTGCAGGAGGTGGCGGAAGTTGACGCCGAGGTCCTCGACGATCCGCATGAGCGCGGTGGTGGCGGACGTCGTGAAGTAGGTGAACGGCGTCGCCGCCTCCGCGCCCTGCACGTCGAAGAGCGCGAACCAGCGCGCCTGCTCCTCGGGCGTGAACTGGAAGCGGTCCTCGTAGCGCGGGAAGCGCCCGTCCACGATGAGCTGGTGCCGCCGGAGCACCCCGCGGATGGCCGTCGCGTAGTAGTGCGTCATGTACGACGCCGTCTGCGAGATCTCGGGCCGGTCCGAGAGGGCCGCGACGGGCGTCTGCCGCGTGTAGAGGTCGTTCCGCTCCGCGGTCGCCGTGCGGAGGCGGCGCGCGAGCTCGGTGCACATCGCCATCGCGAAGCGCGGCTGCGTCTCCATCAGCGCCCGGAAGCTCGCGGCGTTGATGCGCAGGAGGCGGCACGGCGCGGCGGCGCGCACCGACGCGGTCCGGGGCTCGCCCAGGAGCAGCCCGAGCTCGCCGAAGGCGTCGCCGGGACGGAGCATGCCCACGTCCACCGTCTCCCCGTCGCCGCCGAGCCGCACGCTGACGGTCGCCTCTCCCGAGAGCAGGACGTACAGCTCCTCCGTCCGGTCCCCTTCGGCGACGACGACGCCGCCCACGGGCATCTCGAGCAGACTGCCGCGGGCGACGACGGCGCGGCGCTCTCGCTCGTCCAGCGGGGCGAACAGGGGGGCGGAGGCGATCAGGCGGACGACGTCGGTGGCGACGACGTCGGGGGCGGCGTGCGTCATCGGAACGGCGGGTCTGGCGGGCGAACGTCGGCGGCCGGCGTCGGCGTGGGGGAAGCTGCTGCCGGGCCATGGGGGACGCAATCCGCCGACGCGAAGGCGCGTCGAGGCCGGCGCATGGGACCACGATGACGCGTGACGCGCGAGCGCCTGCCCGGCGCCAGGACGCCGGCGGCCGGCGGCTGCTGGCATAACGCGCGGTGTGCCAATAGATTGCGCGACACTGCCCCGCCCCGGAGGGCTGGCAGAATGGCTATTGCAGCGGTCTTGAAAACCGCCGCCCCGAGAGGGGCTTGGGGGTTCGAATCCCTCGCCCTCCGCTACGTCGTCCCGACGACATGAGCTCGGCTCACTAGGGCAGCGGCCCCGTCATCGGCCGCCGCCGGACCTGGCGCGCCTCCGCGAGGTAATCGAGGAGGCGCGCCTCGTCGCACGTCGCCCAGTCGGCGGGCGCCGGCGCGAGGCGCCGGAGGTGACCGCTCTCCTGGCATTCGAACGTCAGCCACGCGCGCGTCAGCAGGTCGGCGACGCCGAACGAACCGGGAATCGCGCCGGTGAGCACGTCGGCCCTCGGCTCGAACCGACGGACGCGCCAGTGGAGGCCCTCTGCGTCGGTGAACCCGCGCACGACAGGATCCATCGTCGCGCCCCTCAGACCTCGGCGCCCGCCGACCCGCGGCGCGGGCACGGCCGGAAGCCACGGGGGCGTAGTTCAGAAGCATTACACGGCGTCACGGATTCGACCTCCAGGGGTCACTGGGATGCGGCGGCGGGGCCGCCGCGTCGCCCTCGCGCGGCGTCCAACCCTCGCGCACGACGATCGGGGGCTCGAGGCTCATGCCGGTCACCAGTCGCACGCGCGCCTGGCGCGCGGACGTCCGGAGCCACTCGCGGTCCTCGTCCGAGAGCGCCTCGCAGAACGCCCGGGCGACGAACACGATGTCGCCCGGGGCGATGGCGCCCGCCGCGAGTGCGCGACGGTAGTCGTCCAAGCTCGAGAACTGCACGCGCCCTCGTTCTCGGTGATTCGGCAGCGTACAAAAGGGCCCGCGCGCGAGCAATCGGCAGAACCGCCTACTCGGCGTGCGCGGAGCGCCCGGTGAGCGTGTCTCGGCTGCCCGGGACGCCTCAATCGCGCGCCGCGCGATCCTCGTAACGCGGATCGGGCGATCGACTCCCCGCGCGGGAGATCGGCG
>JBJMNJ010000024.1:0-25778 GCA_045804325.1 Gemmatimonadaceae bacterium | reverse complement strand
CCGCGACGCGCACCGCCTGGCGCACGCCCGAGTCGCGCGGCCGTGCCGCGTCAGGTGCGAACGCCGGGCCGCCGCCGGCGGCACGCGCGTCCGCCGGCCGCCGCGGCGACCGACCCGATGCGAGCCGCGCCGCCACGATGGACCCCGCCGACGTCCCGACCAGCGCCTCGGTCTCGCGCAGGTCGACGCCCGCCGCGTCCTCGATCCCGCCGAGCACGCCGGTCATCCACGCCTCGCCGAGCACGCCGCCGCCGGCGAGGACGAGCACGTCCGGGGCGGTGAAGGGAGCCATCCCTGGATGGTCGCGCACGCACGCGGTGTCCCGCTCGACGCACGCTCCGTCGCGACCGCCCCGAGCGGAGCGTCGCCAGACGGCGTATGCGATAACGTACGGCCGTATGGCGCTCATCGACGAGATGGAGGCGCAGATCCACATCGGCCCGCGGGTGCGCGCGCTGCGCGAGGCGATGGACCTGTCCCTGCGCGACCTCGCCGTGCGGTCCGGCGTCTCCGCCCCGATGCTCAGCCAGGTCGAGCGCGGCGAGACGAGCCCGACGCTCCAGATCGCGAGCCGCATCGCGGCCGGCCTCGAGCTGCGCCTCAGCCAGCTCCTGCGGCTCGACGAGGCGGGGACCGTGACGATCGTCCGCGCCGCCGAGCGCCGCCGCGGCGGCTCGCCCGAGCGCGGCCACGCCTTCGAGGTGCTCACCGCGCCGCTGCCCGGCCAGCGCGCCGAGCTGAGCCGCCACACGCTCGCCCCGAACGCCCGCACCGGCGGCGCCGGCGACCCGCCGATGCACGAGCCCGGCAGCCGCGAGATCGCGCTCGTCGAGTCCGGCCGGGTCGTCCTCGACATCGACGGCGACCGCCACGAGCTGACCGCGGGCGACTGCGTGACGTTCGACGCCGACCTGCCCCACCACTTCGAGAACCCCGGCCAGGACCACGCCGCGCTGCTCGCGGTCGTCTCCGCCGGCCTGCGCCGCAGCTAGCAAGAAGAGGAGACCTCGCGAATGCCGAGCACGCTGTTCGACAAGATCTGGGCCGACCACGAGGTCGCGCCGAGCCTGCTCTACATCGACCTGCACCTCGTCCACGAGGTGACGAGCCCGCAGGCGTTCGACGGCCTCCGGCTCAACGGCCGCAAGGTCCGCCGGCCCGACCGCACGCTCGCCACCGCCGACCACAACGTGCCGACCGACGGCACGCCGGTCGCGGCCCGCATCCGCGACGAGCTCAGCCGCGTGCAGGTCGAGACGCTCGAGCGCAACTGCGAGGAGTTCGGCGTGCCGCTCTACTCGCTCGGCTCGGATCGCCAGGGGATCGTCCACGTGATCGGGCCCGAGCTCGGCGTCACGCAGCCCGGCATGACGATCGTCTGCGGCGACAGCCACACCGCGACGCACGGCGCGTTCGGCGCGCTCGCCTTCGGCATCGGCACGTCGGAGGTGGCGCAGGTGCTCGCGACGCAGTGCCTGCTCCAGCGGAAGTCGCCGACGATGGAGATTCGCCTCGACGGGCGGCTCGCCCCCGGCGTCACCGCGAAGGACCTCATCCTCGCCGTCATCGCGCGCATCGGCGTCGCGGGCGGCACGGGGCACGTGCTCGAGTACGCGGGCTCGGCCATCCGCGCGCTCGACATGGAAGGGCGCATGACCGTGTGCAACATGTCGATCGAGACGGGCGCGCGCGCCGGTCTCGTCGCGCCGGACGACACGACGTTCGAGTACCTCGCCGGCCGCCCGCACGCGCCCCAGGGCGCCGCGTGGGAGGCCGCCGTGGCGGAGTGGCGTGCGCTCGTCACCGACGACGGCGCGAGGCACGACCGCTCCGTCACGCTCGACGCCGCCGGGATCGCGCCGATGATCTCGTGGGGCACGAACCCCGGCATGGCCATTCCCGTGGACGGCCGCGTCCCCGACCCCCGCCTGGCGTCCGACGCGCGGGAGCGCGGCGCGCTCGAGGGGGCGCTGCGCTACATGGCGCTCGAGCCCGGGCGTCCCCTCCTCGGCCGCCCCGTGGACGTCGTGTTCCTCGGGAGCTGCACGAACTCGCGCCTCTCGGACCTGCGGGCGGCCGCGGCCGTGATGCGCGGGCGACACGTCGCGCCCGGCGTGCGCATGCTCGTCGTCCCGGGCTCGCACGCCGTGAAGCGCGAGGCGGAGCGGGAGGGGCTGCACCGGGCGTTCACGGAGGCGGGCGCCGAGTGGCGCGAGCCGGGCTGCTCGATGTGCATCGCGATGAACGGCGACAGCCTCGCGCCGGGGCAGTACGCCGTGAGCACGAGCAACCGGAACTTCGAGGGGCGCCAGGGGCCCGGCGGGCGCACCCTGCTCGCGAGCCCGCTCACCGCCGCGGCCTGCGCGGTCGCCGGCGCCGTGGCGGATGCCCGCGCGCTGTAGCGTACAGGAGACGAGATGCAGGCCTTCACCGTGATCACCTCGCGCGCCGTCGTCCTCCCGGCCGACGACGTGGACACCGACCAGATCATCCCCGCGCGCTTCCTCACCACGACGGAGCGCGCGGGCCTGGGCCCCCACCTCTTCGCCGGGTGGCGCTACGACGCGGGCGGGGCGCCGCGCCCGGACTTCCCGCTCAACGCCCCGGACGCGGCGGGCGCGCGCGTGCTCGTGGCCGGGCGCAACTTCGGCTGCGGCTCGTCGCGCGAGCACGCGCCGTGGGCGCTCGCGGACTTCGGCTTCCGCGCGGTCGTCGCCGCGAGCTTCGCGGACATCTTCCGCTCGAACGCGCTCAACAACGGCCTGCTCCCCGTCAGCCTCGGCGCCGAGCAGCACCGATCGCTGCTCGCGACGCTCGCCGAGCAGCCGCACACCCCGATCACGATCGACCTGACGCGGCGCACGCTGTCCGTGCCGTGGGCCGCGCCCTGGTCGTTCCCCGTGGACCCGTTCGCCCGGCAGTGCCTCCTGCAGGGCGTCGACCCGCTCGGCTACGTTCTCGCGGCGGATGCGGAGATCGCCGCGCACGAGCGGCGGCGCCCCTCGCTCGTGAGGACCGTCGCGTGACGACCGACCTCGTGGAGGCCGAGCCCGCCGTCGCGCCGACGCCGAAGACGACGGGGATGCCGCGCCGCGCGCGCCGCCCGGAGCGCGCCGCGCACATCGCCGTGCTGCCGGGCGACGGCATCGGGCCGGAGGTGACGGCCGAGGCCGTGCAGGTGCTGCGCGCGGTGGGCGAGCGCTTCGAGCACGCGTTCTCGCTCGACGAGGCGCTCGTGGGCGGCTGCGCGATCGACCGCACGGGGAACCCGCTCCCGCCGGACACGCTCGCGCTCTGCCGCAGCGCGGACGCCGTGCTGCTCGGCGCCGTGGGCGGCCCGAAGTGGGACGACCCGTCGGCGCCGGTGCGACCGGAGCAGGGCCTCCTCGCGCTGCGGAAGGCGCTCGGCCTGTACGCGAACATCCGACCCGTGGCGCCGCACCCGGCGCTCGCCGACGTCTCGCCGCTGAAGCCGGACCGGCTGCAGGGCGTGGACCTCGTGGTGGTGCGCGAGCTCACGGGCGGCATCTACTTCGGCCGCAAGCGGAAGGGCGCGCGGCGCGGCGGCGGCGAGTACGCCGCGGACCTCTGCACCTACACGACGCGGGAGGTCGAGCGCGTCGTGCGCGTGGCGGCCGCGCTCGCCGCGCGGCGCCGCGGGCGCCTCACGTCGGTGGACAAGGCGAACGTGCTCGAGACGTCGCGCCTCTGGCGGCGCGTGACGGAGCGGGTGGTGCGCGCGGAGTTCCCGGAGGTCACGCTCGACCACATGCTCGTGGACGCCTGCGCGATGCGCCTCGTGCAGTCGCCGGCGTCGTTCGACGTGATCGTCACCGAGAACATGTTCGGCGACATCCTCACCGACGAGGCGAGCGTGCTCGCCGGCTCGATGGGCCTCCTCCCCTCGGCGTCGCTCGGCGCGCCGGGGCGCGGCGCGCGGCGGCGCGGGCTGTACGAGCCCATCCACGGCAGCGCCCCGGACATCGCGGGGAAGGGCGTCGCGAACCCCCTCGGCGCCATCCTGAGCGTGGCGATGCTCCTCCGCCACTCGTTAGGGCTCGCCGACGAGGCCCTGGCCGTGGAGCGCGCCGCGAGCGGCGTGCTGCACGACGGCTGGGCGACGCCGGACGTCCACTCGAAGGATCGCCACCGGGTGACGACGCGCGAGCTCGGCGCCGAGATCGCGGACCGGGTGAGGCGAGCGGGCTGAATGACCCACTGGACCGTCGGGCGCGCCGGACGTACGTTCGTCGCCCGACGCCCAGCGCCAGTCCCATGATCGCCTTGATGGCCCCACCGGCATCGCCGGTTTCGCATCACGTGCCGCTGCTGCTGGTGGACCTGGCGATCATCGTGGTCGCAGCGCGGTCTCTCGGCGCGCTGGCGCGCCGCTTCGGCCAGCCCGCCGTCATCGGGGAGATCGTCGCGGGCATCCTGCTCGGCCCCACCGTGCTCGGCCGCCTCGCCCCCGGCCTGCCGGAGCGACTGTTCCCGCCCGACGTGCCGCTGCGCGCGCTGGCGGACCTCGGGCTCGTCTTCTTCATGTTCCTCGTCGGGCTCGAGCTCGACCCGCGCCTCATCCGGCAGGAGGGCCGGCGCGCGCTCGCCATCTCGCTCGGCGGGCTCGTGACGCCCTTCGCGCTCGGCGCCCTCATCGCGGTCCCGCTGCTCGCGCTCAACAACGGCGGCCAGTTCCTCCCGGGCGTCGAGGGACGGCCGACGCAGCTGGCGTTCTCGCTCTTCATGGGCGCCGCGATGTGCGTGACCGCTTTCCCCGTGCTCGCACGTATCCTCGTCGAGCGCGGTCTGTACCGGTCGCGGCTCGGCACCTCCGCGCTGTGCGCCGCCGCGGTGGACGACGTCATCGCCTGGATCCTTCTCGCGGCGGTCGTGGGCCTCACGCGCACCGGCTCGGCGGCCGAGGCGGGGCGCGCGTTCCTGCTGGCCGGCGGGTTCGTCGCGCTCGCCGTCGGCGCCGGGCGCCCCGCGCTCGGGCTGCTCGCGCGGCGGCACGAGGCCGCCGGAGGAATCACGGTGGACCAGGTGGCGGTGGTGGTCGTCGCCCTGCTCGCGTCGGCGTGGATCACCGAGTGGATCGGCATCCACTCCATCTTCGGCGCCTTCGTGCTCGGCACCATCATGCCGCGCGAGTCGCGCCTGACGCGCGAGCTGGCGGACCGCGTCGAGGACTTCACGGTCGTGGTGCTGCTGCCCGTGTTCTTCACGGTCGCGGGCCTGCGCACCAACCTGTTCGCCCTCGGCAGCCCGCAGCTGCTCGTCTGGACGCTGGTGATCGTCGGCGCCGCGGTTGCCGGCAAGCTCGCGGGGTGCGGGATCGCCGCGCGCCTCAACGGCTACTCGAGGCGCGACGCGCTGGTGCTCGGCACGCTGATGAACACGCGCGGGCTCACCGAGCTCGTGATCCTCTCGATCGGGCTCGGCCTCGGGGTGCTGTCGGACCGGACCTTCGCCATGATGGTGGTGATGGCGCTCGCGACCACGCTCATGGCGGCGCCGATCATCCGCCGCATCATGCCGCGCCGCGAGATGGTGCGCGTGCTGTCGGGCGGCGACCCGGAGCCCCTCGCCAGCCGCGTGCTCGTCGCGCTGGGCAACCCGCGCAACGCGCCCGCGCTCGTGAGCGCCGGCCTGCGGCTGCTCGGGGGCCGGCGGCCGGCGGAGCTGGTGCTCGTGCGGCTCGTGCCGACGCCGCGCGCGCCCGAGTTCCGCACCGGGCTGCTGGACGAGGAGCGGGAGGTGGACGCCGCGCTCGAGGACATGGCGGGGCTCGCCCGGCAGGCGGGCGAGTCGGGCGTCGGCGCCCGCACGGTGTCCTTTCTCTCGGACAACGTCGGCGAGGACCTCGCCGACATCGCCGGCTCGCAGCGGTGCGACGCGGTGCTGCTCGGCTGGCATCACGCGTCGCTGGACCTCGGCCCGCTGCGCGCGATGGTGCAGCGCGTGCTGTCCCGCGCGCCGTGCGACGTCCTGGTGCTCGTGGACCGGCGCGGCGCGGGGCTCGCCCCGGAGTCCGGCCCGACGCTCGTCGCGCGGGTCGCCGGCGCGGAGGACGCCGGCGTGCGGCGCGCGGCCGAGCGGCTCGCGGCCGGCCTCGGGAGCGACGTGCGCGAGGTCGACGTGCGGCCCCGCCCCGCGCCCGCGCGCGCCTCGACCGGCGTCGTGCAGCGCCTGTCGGCGCGGCTGACGATGCGGACGTCGTCGGCGCGCCTCGCCGCGAGCGAGGATGAAGCCGCCGCGGTGGAGCCCGCGGTGCGCGAGTCCGCCTCGGCGGCGGCGCTCGTGGTCGGCATCGGGACCATCCTGCCCGACGACGCCGACTTCGACTATCCCGCGTCGCCGCTCGTCGCGCTCGCGGCCTGCCCGGTGCTGCTCGTCAGGCCCGGCGCGCCAGCGGCGGTCGCGATGCCGCCGGCGCGCGTGACGCTGGCGCGCGGGGCGATGGACACGGCGCGGACGACGGCCGGCGGCGCCCCCGAGCCGCGGTGGCCGGCGTGAGCTGCGCGCTGGAGGCCCTGGGCCAGAGCGCCGTGTTCGCGGGGCTCTCGCCGGAGACGCTCGAGGCCGTCGCCGACGCGATGGAGACGCTGCCCCTCGCCGGCGGCCAGCGCCTGTTCGCCCAGGGCGACGCGGGCGACGCGGCGTACGTCGTGCTGAGCGGGCGCGTGCGCGTGGAGCGCGGGACCGGCGCCGCGACGCAGGTGGTGCGCGAGGTCGGACGCGGGGAGCTGATCGGCGAGTTCACGATGCTCACCGGCGCGCCGCGCACCGCCTCCGTGCGCGCCATCCGCCACTGCGAGCTCGGTCGCATTCCGCGGGAGCGCTTCGAGGCGCTCGTCGCGCGACACCCGGGCCTCGCGCTGGGCATCGGGCGAAACCTGGCCCGCCTCCTCGCGGAGGCGCCGCCGGCGCACCGCGCGCAGTCGGCCATGACGGTCGTCGTGCTCCGGCCGCTGGCGCCCGCGGGCCGCGCCCTGGCGGCGACCGCCGCGTCCCTCGAGCGCGCGCTGCGCACGATCGGCCGCTGCGCCGTGCTCACGAGCGCGTCCGCCGTCGAGGCGCTCGGCGAGGAGGCGATGCGCGACCTCGGGGCCCCGGGGCACGCGCTCGGGGTCGCGCGCTGGCTGCAGCGGGTGGAGGCGGAGCACGACTTCGTGCTGTGCGTCGCCGACGGCGCGCACCCGGGCTGGGACGACGCGTGCGTCAGCCACGCCGACCTGCTGCTCGACGTGCTGCCCGCGGACTTCGACGCGATGCCGGACCGCGCGAGGCCGGGTCCCGATGTGGATCGCGCGCGCGACCTCGTGCTCGTCCACGAGGGGGAGCGCCGCCGCCCGACCCTGGCCGCCGCCTACATGGAGGCGCGCCGCTACGAGCACCGGCACCACGTCCGCGCCGGGCGGGCGAGCGACTTCGATGCCCTCGCGCGACGCCTCACGGGGCGGCGCATCGGCGTCGCGCTCAGCGGCGGCGGGGCGCGAGGGCTCGCGCACATCGGATTCCTGCGTGCGGCCGCGGAGCTGGGCGTCCCCATCGACGAGATCGGGGGCACGAGCATGGGCGCGCTCGTGGCCGCGCAGTGGGCGTCGGGCATGTCCATTCAGGAGATGACCGAGGCCCACCGCGCGGGCTGGCGACGCCACCGGCCGCACAAGGCGTACACGCTGCCGCTGATCGGACTCGTGCGCGCGCAGGCCATGGACGACATGCTGCGCGAGATGTTCGGCTCGCTCGACTACGCGGACTGCTGGATCGACGCGTTCGCGTGCAGCTGCAATCTCACCGCGGCCTGCATGACGGTGCACCGGAGCGGGGGCGTGGTGGAGGCGTGCATGGCGAGCATGGCGATCCCGGGGCTGGGGCCGGCGATCACCATGCCCGACCGCTCGCTGCACGTGGACGGCGGCCTCGTGAGCAACCTGCCGGCGCGGCAGGTGCGCGCCGGCATCGTCATCGCGTCCGACGTGTCGGGGTCGGTGTCGCGCGACTCGGGCTACGCGAGCACGCCGAGCGCGTGGGACGTGCTGCGCGACCGGTGGCGTCCGGCGGAGACGCGCCCGTACTACCCGTCGATCTATCACACGGTGGTGCTCGCCACGCTCGTCGGGGGCGTGCGCGAGGCGTCGCAGGTGTCGGGGACGGTGGACCTCTACTTCCGGCCGCCGCTCGAGAACGTGGGCCTGCTCGAGTTCGCGAAGATCGACGAGACGGTGGCGCAGGGATACCGCGCGGCCCTGGAGGTGCTCGGCCGGTGGTGGGAGGCGACGCGGGAGGGCGCGCCCACCGGCGCCGGCGAGGCCCCGTCCGTGCGCCGCCGCTCCTCACGCTCGCTCGCCGCCCTGCAGGACGGGACGTAACGCGCGGCGGCGCGCAGATGCTCCGGATGTCGTGCGCCGCGTCGAGGCGTTGGCCGAATGGACGCGCGGCGCGGAACGGCGTACAGTTGTCCGGCTCGGAACCCCGCAATCGTATCCCGCAGCGCAGTCTCACGAGTCGACCCGCGAGTGAAGGAGGACCGATGGACATGCGGACTGGCGTGATGGTGCAGAACTGGTTCGGGGACATCCAGTCCCGCCCCACGGTCGTGGTCCGGCCGACCACCGTCGCGGAGCTCGTCGCCATCGTCACCGACCCCGATCACTATCCCGCTCCGGTGCGGGCCGTGGGGTCCAAGCATTCCACGACGCCGTGCGCGATGGCCGAGGGGGGGACGATCGTCGAGATGAAGGCGCTGAACCGGATTCTCGAGATCCGCGAGGACACCGTCACGGCGGAGGCGGGGGCGCTCTACATCGACGTGGGCAAGGCGCTGCAGGAGAAAGGGCTCCAGTTCTACGTGAACATCGAGCTCGGCAACCTGACCATGGGCGCGGCGGCCTGCACCCACACCAAGGACGGCTCCTTTCCCGACGAGTACGGGATCGTCTCGTCGTACGCGGTGGGGATGAAGGCGGTCCTCCCCTCGGGGGAGCTGCTCGAGGTCACGGAGGAGCAGCCGGAGCTGCTGCAGGCGATGCGGACGAGCTTCGGGCTCCTCGGCCTCGTCTACGAGGTGACGTTCCGCGTCAAGCCGATCCAGCCGATGGCGGTGCAGCATCGCACGGTGCGCCTGCGCGACCTCGACGCGGCGCTGCCGGCGCTGAAGGCGCGCCAGGCGTCCATCATGTACTACCTGTTCCCGTTCCAGGACCGGCTGAGCGTCGAGCTGCGTGAGTACGCGGCCGCCGGCACGGCGCGCGAGCGGCCCCTCTGGAAGATCCGCAACTTCGCCTGGAAGACCCTCTCGTCCACGGTGGGCGCCTCCATCCGGCGCTTCGTGCCGAGCCGCGGGATGAAGGACAGCCTGTACAACCAGCTCGGCTGGCTCTCGGTCGCGCTGCTCGGGAGCCTCCGCGCGGACGACACGTACCCCGCGGACCAGATGATCCGCTACCCGGAGGAGTCGGACGCCAGCCGCTACACGTTCAGCATCTGGGCGTTTCCGGAGGCGGAGTTCCCGCGCGTGCTGCGCGAGTACTACGCGTTCTGCCGGGAGTACCACCGGACGCACGGCTACCGCTGCGACATGCTCAACGTCGGCTACCGCATCCGGCAGGACCAGTCCGCGCTGCTCTCCTACACCTACGACGGCACCGCGATGACGGTCGATCCCGTGTCGACCGCCGGCCCCGGCTGGCCGGAGTTCCTCGATGCCTACAACGAGTTCTGCAGCCGCAACGGCGGCTCGCCGCTCTTCAACCAGACCGCGCGGCTCACGCGGCCGCAGGTGGAGAAGGCGTTCGGCGCGCGCCTCGACCGGTTCCGCGAGCTGCAGCGCCGCCACGACCCGGCGAATCGCCTCGTGAACGAGTACTTCGCCGAGCTGATGGGGCTCTCCATGGCGAGCGCGCCCGTCGCGCCGCCCGCGGGCGCGGGTCCGTCGGCGCCGCGGTCGCCGGTCGCCCGGTGGTGAACGGCACGGCCGCCTGACGCGATCACACCCAGACCCGCGCGACCCGCGCGGACGGAGGAGCGATGAGCAGGGCCGCGCGAACGATCGTCGTCTTCGGCATCTACATGGCGCTCGTCGGGGCGATCCTCGTCGTCGCGCCCAACGTGCTGCTCACCATCCTCCGGCTCCCGTCGACCGACGAGCCGTGGATCCGCATCCTCGGCCTGTTCATGGTCGTCGTCGCGTACTACTACTACCGCGCCGCGGCGAGCGAGGCGACGGCGTTCTTCCGCGCCACCGTCCACGGCCGCACGGTCATGGCGCTGTTCCTCGCGGTGCTCGGGATGTCGGGCGCGCGCGTGCTCATCCTGTTCGGCGCGGCGGAGCTGACGGGCGCCATCGCGACCGCGCTCGCGCTCCGCGCGCGCCCGGCCGCCTCGCTCTCCTCGCCCGAGCTGCAGCGCGCGGTGGAATGAACGCCGAATGAACGTCGACGGCCGGCTGGTGCTCGTCACCGGCGCGTCCAGCGGGATCGGAGCCGCGACCGCGCGGGCATTCGCCCGCAAGGGCGCCCGCGTGCTCCTGCTCGCGCGGACCCGCTCCGCGCTGGACGCCGTCGCCGCCGGGATCGTCGCGGAGGGCGGCGAGGCGCACGTGTACGCAGTGGACGTGTCGGACGCCACCGCCGTCGCGGAGGTGGCGCGCGCGATCCGGCGCGACCACGGGACGCCGGACGTCGTGATCAACAACGCGGGGGCGGGGCGGTGGCTGTTCGTCGAGGAGACCTCGCCGGAGGAGGCGGTGGAGATGATGGCGGTCCCGTACTTCGCCGCCTTCTACGTCACCCGCGCCTTCCTGGGCGCCATGCGGGAGCGCGCGAGCGGCCGGGTCATCAACGTCACGTCTCCGGCCGCGTTCGCGGCCTGGCCCGGCGCCACCGGATACACGGTGGCGCGGTGGGCGATGCGCGGCTTCAGCGAGGCGCTCCGCGCCGACCTGCACGGCACGGGGGTCGGCGTCACGCTGGTCACCCCCGCCGCGGTCCGATCGCCCTACTTCGAGCACAACCCCGCCACCGCGGAGCGAATGCCGCGCATCGCGCGGCTCTTCGGATCGCTGTCGCCGGAGGAGGTCGCCGACGGGATCGTCCGAGCCGCGGAGCGGGACCGGCGCCAGGTCTTCCTCCCGTTCCGCACGCGCCTCGGCGTGCTCGCGCACCGATGGTTTCCGCGCCTCGTCGACTGGCTGCTGATCCGGACGGGATGGAATCGCGCGCCCCTCGAGCCGGCGTGACGTCCCGCCGGGCCGGTTGTCTCCCACCCGAGAAGGAACTGCCGCCATGGATGCAGACCAGCAGGAGCGCGTCGCGACGCTCCGCTCGATTCCGCTCTTCGCCTCGTGCCCGCCGGACGACCTCGCCGCGATCGCGGCCTCGCTCGTGCCGGAAGAGGTAGCCGGCGGCGACACGATCTTCCGGGAGGGCGACCCCGGCGACGTGATGTACATCATCTCGGCCGGCAGGGTGCGCATCGTCGCCACCGCGCGAGCGCAGGAGGCGATCGCCGAGCTGGGGCCCGGCGACTTCTTCGGCGAGATGGCGCTCATCACCGGGCTGCCGCGCTCCGCCGGCGCGGTCGCGATGGCCGACGCCCGTCTGTGGCGGCTCGAGAAGGAGCCGTTCGACCGGCTGATCCGCACCTATCCGCCGCTCAGCATCGAGATGAGCCGCATCCTGAGCGGGCGCGTGCGGCGGGCGACGCCGGTGGGACGCGACCTCGCCGGCCGCACGGCGATCGTCACCGGCGCCTCGAAGGGCATCGGCGTGGAGATCGCGAGGGCGCTCGCCCGGGAGGGGTGCAACGTGGTGCTCACGGCGCGCTCCGCCGACAAGCTCGAGGAGGTCCGCCGGGAGATCGAGGCGATGGGGGTCCGCGCCCTCGCCATCCCGATGGACGTGGGCAACCGCGCCGACCTCCAGGCGCTCGTGGTCCGCACGATCACCGAGTTCGGCGCGATCGACCTGCTCGTCAACAACGCCGGCGTGCTGCTCACGCTCGCCTACCAGAAGGTGCACCCGCACGAGATCGACGACATGGTGCGCGTGAACCTCACCGGCCCGATGTTCCTGAGCTGGCTCGTCCTGCCGGGCATGCTCGAGCGCGGCGCCGGGCACATCGTCAACATCGCCTCGGTCGCGGGGAAGTACGGTCCGCCCTTCAACGAGATCTACGCGGCGACGAAGGCGGGGTTGATGGGGTTCTCCCAGTCCTTCCGCGCGTCGTATCGCGATGCGGGCGTCAGCGCGTCGGTCGTCTGCCCGGGCTTCGTGAAGAGTGGGATGTACGCGCGCACCCAGCGCGCCGGCCTCAAGGCGCCCCGCGCGCTCGGGACGACGACGCCGGACCTGGTGGCGGCCGCGGTCGTGCGCGCGGTGAAGCAGGACCTGCCGGAGATCATGGTGAGTCCCGGGCTGGTCCGCCTGCTGATGGCGCTGCCCACCCTCCTGCCCGGCGTCGCCGAGTGGGGCCGGCGGAAGATCGGGACCGACGACCTGTATCGGAAGGCCGCCGAGATCAAGGCACAGCGCCGGGCCGAAGCGGCGAGCTAGGTCGTGGGTCGTAGAGTCCGAGCCATCGACCAGCGACCAAAGGCCACAGGCCGTAAGCCACAGGACGACGCCGGCCCCGGTCGGTGGCCGGCGGTCCTGTGGTCTGTCGTCGTTGGTCTGTGGTCTCCAGTCGGTAGCCCTGGTGGCGCGACGCACCACTCACGGCTCACGACGCGGCTCCCCTGTTCCCATCCCACCACCGCGACAGGCTCGCCCCCTTGGTCATCGGCGCGCCCGCGTAGTGCGACACGTCGTTGAACAGCATCAGGCGTGCGCGCACCGGGTCGCGGAAGTCGAGCACGTTGAGGCACGCCGGCGCCTGGTCGAGGCGGTCGCGGTAGCCGCGCGCGTCGAAGCCGAGCAGGCTGCTGAGCAGGAGCCGGATCGTCGCCTTGTGCGAGACGACGAGCACGCGCTCGCCGGGGTGGCGCGTGACGATCTCGCGGACGACGGGGAGCGCGCGGGCGAGCACCGCCACGCCGGACTCGCCCCCCTCCGGCGCGAAGGTGAACGGGTCCTCCTCCCACGCCGCGTACTCGTCGGGGAAGCGCTCCTCCACCTCGCGCCGCGTGAGCCCCTCCCAGTGTCCGTGCCCGATCTCGCGCAGCTCGTCGCGCAGCTCGACCTGCAAGCCGCACGGCTCCGCGACGATGCGCGCCGTCTCGCGCGTGCGGGAGAGCGGGCTGCAGTAGGCCGCCGTGATCCCCTCGTCGCGCAGCCGCTCGCCGAGCATCGCGGCCTGCTGCCGCCCCTCGTCCGAGAGGTCGGCGTTGGCCGAGCCGGAGAAGCGGTCCTCGGCCGTGAGCTGCGTGGCGCCGTGGCGGACGAGGAAGAGTCGCGTGACGGACATGGAGGGAGAGAGTAGGGAGTCGGGAAATCGGAAGCCTACAGCGGAGAATGACAAGATGGGCGTACGCCGCCTACTTCCTTCACCGTGGTCTCTCCCTGCATGTTCGCCGCATGAGAGTCGCCACCCTCTTCCTCGCCGCGCTCGTCGCCGCCCCGCTCCGCGCGCAGCCGGCGTCGCACGAGCCGGCGACGCGCACCTGGTCGCTCTCCTCGGGCGGCGTCACGTATCGGCTCGCCGAGCGCGGCGGGCGGCTCGTGCTCGACTACTTCGGTCCGGGCGACTCGGCGGCGCAGTGGGACAGCGTCGCCGGGCGCTATCCGTCGGAGGAGTTCGCCGGGTTCGAGGACGGCGGACCCGTCGCGGGGCCCGTCATGCGCGTCGTGCGCGACGAGCGCCGCGCGCGCGCGCCCGGCGTGCGCGAGCTGCAGCTCACGACGCGGCACGCGGCGCTCCCCCTCGAGGTGGAGGCGCGCTACACGGCCTACGGCGAGACCGGCGTGTTCACGCGCCGCCTCGTGCTGCGCAACGCGGGCGCGCAGCCGCTCCCCATCGCGTCGGCGTCGCCGCTCCTCGCGTGGAGCCTCCCGACGGGCGAGTGGACCATGCGCACGCTGTGGGGCGGGTGGGGGCAGGAGCGGCAGCTCGCCACGGAGCGCATCACCCAGGGCACGCGGCGCTTCGAGCAGACGTTCGGCCGCTCGAGCCGCGGCTTCGTCCCGTGGCTCTCGCTCCGCGACGAGGGACGCGGCGTCGAGTACGTCGCGGAGCTCGCGTGGAGCGGCAACTGGTGGATGGAGGTCGAGCGACACCCCGAGTTCTGGAGCATGGGCATCCTCGACCGCCCGCTCTCGGTGCGCATGGGGCTGCACAACGATTTCGGCGGCCCGCTGGTGCTCGCCCCCGGCGAGACGCTCGAGCTCCCCGCGGTCGCCATGACCGCGGCGCGCGGGGACCTCGACGACGCGACGAACCGCATGCACCGCTGGCAGCGCGAGCACGTCGTGCCGCGGATCGCCGCGAACGACCCGCCCCTCGTCCAGTTCAACTCCTGGTACCCGTTCAACGACGCGGTCGGCATCGACTCGCTGAAGCCGTCGGTGGACGCCGCCGCCGACCTCGGCGCCGAGGTCTACGTCCACGACTCCGGCTGGTACAACGAGACGGACTGGTCGCAGGAGCTCGGCGACTACCGCGTGAGCCGCAGGAAGTATCCGCGCGGGCTCGAGGAGCTCGCGGAGCACGTGCGCTCGCGCGGGATGAGGTTCGGGCTCTGGGTGGAGATCGAGAACGTCGGCCTGCGCTCGCGCATCTATCAGGAGCACCCCGACTGGTGCCTCACGTACCTCGGGAAGCCCGCCTCGCTCGCGGGCGACCGCTGCCAGCTCGACTTCGCGAAGCCCGAGGTGCGCGAGTGGGCGCACGGGATCATCGACCGTCTGGTGCGCGACTTCGGGCTCGGGTGGATCAAGATCGACTACAACGTGGACGTCGGCGACCGCTTCGACGCGGCGCCCGGCGGGCACGCCGGGGGACGGCTCCACGACCACCTCGCCGCGTACTACCGCTGGCTCGACGAGGTGCGCGCCAAGCACCCGGACGTCGTGATCGAGAACTGCGCGAGCGGCGGCCTCCGCTTCGACGTCGGCATCATGGCGCACGCGCACGCGACGTGGGTGTCGGACCGGGTGGACCCCGTCGCGTCGCTCGCGCTGCGCTACGGCTGCTCGGTGCAGTTCGCCCCGGAGCTCTGCAACCACTGGATGGTGGGGGACACCGACCGCGGCGTCGTGAAGCCGGGCGCGGCGCCGGGGTGGTGGGACTTCATGTTCCGCGTGGCGATGAACGGCCAGTTCGGCATCTCGAGCCGCGCGCACGAGTGGGACGCGGCGACGCGCGCGCGGGCGCGGGCGAACGTCGAGCTCTACAAGCGCGTACGCTCCACCATCGCCCGAGGGGATACGCACCATCTCACGCCGTTCCCGGACCCCGTGAAGCCGACAGGGTGGATGGCGATGCAGTACACGACGCCGGACGGCGCGCGCAGCGTCGTGACGGCGTACCGCCTCGCGGGCGGGCGGCCGACCGAGACGTTCCGGCTCCGGGGGCTGCGGCCGGACGCGATGTACGAGGTGGCGCGGGACGGGCGCGTCGTCGCGCGAATGGGCGGGGCCGAGCTCACGCGAGCGGGGCTCGCCGTGGCGTTAGGCGAGGAGTGGCGGGCGGCGGTGTACGAGCTGACGGCCCTGCCGCGCGGCAGCGCGCCGGGGCGCCGAGTCGGCGCGGCGCCGCGTCGGTCGCGGTGCCCGGTCAACCTGTCCGCACATCGCGTCACCATGTCGCGGGAGACGACATGTGATCCGGCTCACGTGCCATAAGTCGTTGATGGGGTCCGGTTTGCGGGCACATCGCGGTGGCTCGCCTGTTGCTTTGTACCGACTCGCCTCATGACGCCCGCCGACGCCGGCCGGTCCCCACGCCCGCCTCCGTCCCCGCGCCCATGACACACGCTCCGGCGATCCTCGGCACGAGCGCCCCGGTGCAGGAGGCCCTGCGCCTCGCGGGGCGCTTCGCGCGCTCGCCGCACGCGACCGTGCTGCTCATCGGCGAGACGGGCACGGGCAAGGAGCTGTTCGCGCGCGCCATCCACGCGATGGGCGAGCCCGAGGGAGCGTTCGTCGCCGTGAACTGCGCGGCGATCCCGGCGCAGCTGCTCGAGAGCGAGCTGTTCGGGCACGAGAAGGGCGCGTTCACCGACGCGAAGTCCGCGAAGCCCGGGCTCTTCGAGGCCGCGGCGCGCGGCACGCTCTTCCTCGACGAGATCGGCGAGCTCGAGCCCGCGATGCAGGCGAAGCTCCTCCGCGTGCTCGAGGCGCGCACCGTGCGCCGCGTCGGCGCGCTGCGCGACACGCCGGTCACGTGCCGCGTCGTCGCCGCCACGAACGTGTCGCTCGAGGACGCGGTGATCGCGAAGTCGTTCCGCGCGGACCTCTACTACCGCCTGAACGTCTTCCGCATCGACCTGCCGGCGCTGCGCGAGCGCCCGGAGGACGTCGAGCCGCTCGCGCACGCGTTCCTCGTGGACGCGGTGGCCGAGCACTGCCTGCACCAGCGCCACCTCGACGTGACCGCGATCGCGGCGCTCCAGCGGCACCACTGGCCGGGCAACGTGCGCGAGCTGCGGAACGTGATCCACCGCGCGGCCGTGATGTCGGACCACGCCGCGATCGGCGCGGCGGAGCTCAGCCTCCAGCCGCAGCCCGCGCTCGTGAAGGGCGCGATGGTCCGCGCGCTCGCCGCGTCCGACGGCGGCGCGGGCATCCGCATCCCGAGCACCGGGAAGGACTTCGCCGAGATCGAGCGCGAGGCGCTGCTCATCACGCTGTCGCTCGCCGGCGGGAACCAGAGCGCGGCCGCGCGCATGCTCGGCCTCTCGCGCGCGACGCTCATGCGCAAGCTGCGCGAGTACGCGCACGCCGACGCCGTGCGCGCCGAGACGCCCGCCCTCCCCCTGCGAGCCGTCGTCGGCGCCTGACGCGCCGCGCGCCGCGCCACCTGCGACAATTTGCGACAGGCGCCGCATTCCGGCGCGCCAGGATGTCGCGGCGTCCCGCGGGCCGGAACCGCAACATTTGGCTGCATAACGAGTTGCACGGCGGCACCGCGGTTGCCTTAGGGGAGAGCGCCCGTCCGTCCTCCCGATCTTCTCCCGAGGCAACAATGGGTTCGAGTCCCCGCCGTCTCTCCATCGTCGCGACGCTCGCGCTCCTCGTGCTCGCGGCCTGCACCGACGCCAGCGCGCCCGTCGCGCCGGCCGCCCCGGCCCCGGCCGCGGCCGTGAGCGTCTCCGGCGACGACTTCGCCGCGCCGACCGACCTCACCACGCCGGCCGAGTACATCGCCAGCGGCCGCGTGCTCCAGCGCGCCGAGCCGCTGCGGGAGGCCGTGTGGACCTGGGCGTACGTCACGCCCACCAAGGAGGTGACGCTCCACCTGAGCGAGGCCGGGCTCAAGGTCACCATCCCCGTGGGTGCCGTCCCGCAGGCGATGTACGTGTGGGTCGTCGCCTACCCGGGCAGCGACGTGCTGTACGAGTTCGGCCCGCACGGCACGCAGTTCGAGCAGCGGCTCTCGATCCAGCAGGACCTCCGGGTGACCACGGCCTACCGCAACCCGCTGCTCGCGAACGAGCTGTTCGGCGGCTACGCGCCGGCCGGGCGCGAGGACGTCGGCGCCGACGGCACCGTGCAGCTCGCCGAGACGTTCGACGTGGACCTGACGCCGGACAACAACCGCAAGCCGCGCTGGGCGAAGTTCTACACCACCCACTTCTCCGGCTACGTGCTGGCCTCGGGCCGCACGACGACTCGCTGACGCACGTCACTCTCCCGCAAGCGTAACCCAGACTCGGAGGGAGTCGTGTCGACCACGGAGCTGGAGGTCAGGGCGGTCGTCGAGGAGGCCCGCCTGGCGGAGCGGAGCGGCGCGATCGAGCGCGCGCTCGAGCTCTACCAGAGCGCGCTGGCGATGCTCCCTGATCCGAGCCCCACGCGGGCGGACGTGCTGCGGTGGATGGGGACCATCCATCGTGAGCGCGGCGACCAGGAGAAGGCGATGGACCTGTACGCGCCGAGCCTCGCGCAGGCCGAGGCGTGCGGGTACGCGGCGGGCCGCGCGCACGGCCTGAACTGCCGGGCCATCGTCGCGCACCGGCGGGGCAGCCTGGACGAGGCGCTCGAGCTCTACGCCCGCGCCGCGGCCGAGGCGGCCTCGATCGACGAGCACCGGCTCCTCGGCATGATCGAGCAGAACGTGGGCGTCGTGTTCAACACCCGGGGGGACCTGGACCGCGCCGTCGTGCGCTATCGGATGAGCCTCCGCGCGTTCGAGGAGGCCAGGGACGACGAGGCGCAGAGCTGGGTGCTGAACAACCTCGGCATGCTCCACCAGCAGCGGCGCGACCTCGCGGACTCGCAGGCGGCCTTCCGCCGCGCGATGGCGATCGCGGAGCAGCGCGGCGACAGCTGGATGATGCTGATGCTCGAGACGAACTACGCGTCGCTGCTCGTGGACCTCGGCGAGCTGCGGCAGGCCGAGGCGCTCTGCCAGCGCGTGCTGGCGGTGGCCGAGGCGCGGCAGGACGTCGTGCGGCAGGCGGACGCGCTCCGCTGCCGGGCGCGTGTGCTGGGCGCGCGGTACCGCCTCGAGGAGGCGCGCCAGGACCTCGCGCGGGCGCTCGAGCTGGCGCAGCGCGCGGAGGACGCCCTGCTCGTCGCGCAGGTCCTCGCCGACACTGGCGGCCTGAGCAGCCGGCTCGGCGACGGCGACGAGGCGATGGCCGTGTGGCGGCGCGCGCTCGGGCTCTTCACCGACCTCGGCGCGATGCGGGAGGCGCAGGAGGTCGCCGCGCACCTGCGGCAGCCGCCGCCGTCGCCCAGGCTGGTGGTCGCGTGAGCGCGCGCGCGGCTCGCCGACGCACGCCGGCCGGCGTGCGGGTCATCGCGTCGGCCGCCGCGCCGAATGCCGCGCCGAAGCCGGCGCGCGCGGCGAAGCTCGGCCTCGAGCACCCCGACATCGTCCGCTTCCCGCCGGTGCTGCGGGCGTCGGTGGAGCAGGCGCTCGCCGACGAGCGCGCCGCGCGGCCGGGGGAGGCGCGCAGGCGCTACCAGGCGCTGCTCGACGGGCTGCCGCACCGGGGCCGCGCGCACCTCGCCGCGTGCCTCACGCGGTGGATCGGGCGCACGTTCATGCAGGAGGGCGCGCTCGAGACGGCGGAGGAGCACTTCGAGCTGTCGCTCGCGATCGCGGAGCGCTGCGGGGAGGAGCGGCCCATCGCCATGGCGAAGAACCTGCTCGCCATCGCCGCGCAGCTCACCGGACGGCTGGAGGAGGCGGAGCGGCGCTACCGCGAGGTGGTCCGCCTGGCCGCGACGGCGGGAGAGCTCCAGCTCGTGGCGATGGCCGAGCAGAACCTCGGGGCGCTCATGACGACGCAGGGCCGCCTCGAGGAGGGGGTGCGCCACTGCCGGCGCGCCATCCGGCGCTACCGCGCGCTGGGGCTCGAGGACAAGGCGGCGCTCGCGCTGAACAACCTCGGCATGGTGTACGCGGACCTCGAGCGCTGGGACGACGCGCGCCGCGCCTACCGCCTCGCGCTCCAGGGGTGCCGCCGGCTCGGCGACCGCGCCACCGCGTTCTCCATCCGCATCAACCTCGCCGAGACGTACGTCGGCGCGGGGCGGCTGGAGCGTGCGCTCGACCTCTGCCTCCGCGTGATCGCCTGCGCCGAGCGCGAGGAGGTGGGCGCGGCGCAGTGGGCGGGGGAGGCGTACAAGCACGCGGGCGTCGTGCACCGCGAGCGCGGCGAGATGGAGCGCGCGGCGTGGTGCCTCGAGCAGGCGAGCTGCATCGCCGCCGGCCGCAACGACGTGCTGCTCGGCGCCGAGACGGCGCGCGAGCAGGCGGAGCTCCTCGCGCGGCAGGGGCGGAACCGCGAGGCGCTGGAGATGCTGAACCGCGCCCACGCCCGCTTCGCCGACCTGCGCGCCGCGCGCGACCAGGCGCGAATGGCCCAGCGCCTCGCCGAGTTCGAGCAGCGCTTCACCGAGATCGTGCGCCGGTGGGGCGTCTCGCTCGAGACGCGGGACGCGTACACGCAGGGCCACTGCGAGCGCGTGGCGGACCACGCGACGCGCCTCGCGGCGGCGTGCGGGTTCCCCGAGCAGACGCTCTTCTGGTTCCGCATCGGCGCGCTGCTGCACGACATCGGCAAGCTGCACGTGCCGCTCGGCGTGCTGAACAAGGCGGGCCCGCTCACCGAGGAGGAGCGCGCGATGATCGAGCGGCACCCGGCGGCGGGCGAGGCGATGCTCGCGCACATCGAGTTCCCCTGGGACGTGCGGCCGATGATCCGCGGCCACCACGAGCGCTGGGACGGGCGCGGCTACCCGGACGCGCTCGCGGGGGAGCAGATCCCGCTGACGGCGCGCATCCTCGCGGTGGCCGACGTGTGGGACGCGCTGACGACGGCCCGCAGCTACCGCCCGGCGTACTCGGCGGAGGAGGCGGTGGCGATCATGCGGCGCGAGAGCGGCAGCACGTTCGACCCGGTGCTCCTCGAGCGGTTCCTCGAGATCGTGCGGGCGGAGGAGAAAGCGCGGGGCGCGCGGGTGGCGTGAGGTCGCCGCGCGGGCGCCCGCGTGCTAGAGTGAATCGAACCGACCACTCACGCCGGAGCCCTCAGTGCGCGTCGCCTCGCTCGTCACCGCCGGTCTCGTCCTCGTCACGCTCGGCACTGCGTCCGGCACCGTCGCTCCCGCCGCGCCGCCTGACTGGGCCGCCGTGGACAGCGCGCTCGGCCGCCCCGGCGCGATGCAGGACGGCGGCGTGCGGCGCTGGTCCATGCCGCGCTCCGACCTGCAGGTCACCGCGGGCGGCGTGCGGCTGCGCCCCGCCTTCGCGCTCGGCGCGTGGCTCGCGATGAAGCCCGCGGCGCAGGGCGGCGTGGTCGCCATGGGCGACCTCGTCCTCGGCGAGGACGAGCTGAGCCCGGTGCTCTCGCGTCTGCAGGAGGGCGGGGTCGAGCAGACCGCCATCCATCACCACGTGATGCGCGAGAGCCCGCGCGTGCTCTACGTCCACGTGCACGGGCACGGCGACCCGGTCGCCGTCGCCCGCGCGGTGCGCGCGGCGCTCGCGCTCACCGGCACGCCGGCGCCCGCGCCGGCCGCCGCGCCGCCGCCGCCGCTCGAGCTCGACACGGCAGCCGTCCGCGCCGCGCTCGGCTACGCCGGTCGCGCGAACGGCGGCGTGTGGCAGGTGAGCGTGCCGCGCGCCGAGACGATCCGCGACGCGGGCGAGGTCATTCCGCCGAGCATGGGGCTCGCGACGGCGTTCAACTTCCAGCCGGCGGGCGGCGGCCGCGCCGCGATCACGGGCGACTTCGTGATGACGGCGCGCGAGGTGAACCCCGTCATCGCGGCGCTCCGCGCGAACGGCATCGAGGTCGTGAGCCTGCACAACCACCTCCTCGCCGAGGAGCCGCGGCTCTTCTTCATGCACTTCTGGGCGGACGACGACGCGGTGAAGCTCGCGCGCGGGCTGCGCGCGGCGCTCGAAAGGACCAACTCGCGCCGGCCGGGGACGTGAGGGGTCGGCTCAGGGGTGCGGCCGCGCCGCCGGCGGCGCGGCCCCATCGAGCTCCGCGATCAGCTCCGCGACGCGCACCCTGATCGAGTCGCGCCCGAGGTCATAGCCCCGCATCACCGACGGCGTGCCGTCCCAGCGGCGCACCGGCGCGCCACCGGCGACGGCCGCCGGCACCTCCACGTCGAACGCGACGAAGAGCCGGGCGCCCCGTCCGTCCGCCGCGCCGAGGCCCTGCGGCCTGGCGTCGCCGATGTCCGCGCCGTCGGCGCGCAGGCCGTCGCGCACGTGCGCCGGGATGACGGTGTCGGGCTCGGTGCCCCGCGCGACCGCCTGCGCCGCGAGCCCGCGCTCGGCCGCCATGCGATTGAACAGCGCGGCGGCGACCACGCTCTTCGCCGCGCCGTGCTCGCAGACGAAGACGACGCGGGCGGTGTCGGGTCGGTCGGATCGAGTCGTCATGGCTTGTGCACCGGCGATGGAGGCGAGGGAGAAGGCGGCGAGCGTGGCGAGAAGCGAGCGCATGCGATCTCCGATGAAGCTTGTCGACAGGGCACCGGCGACTTCAGCCCGCGCCCAGGTCGATCGTGACGCCGACGCCGGCGGCGAGCGCGCGCTCGTACGCGATCCACGCCGCCGCGACGTCCTGGAGCGCCGTACCCGTGCTGTCGAAGACGACGACGTCGTCCTCGTGGCGGCGCCCCGGCCTCCGGCCCGACACGACGTCGGCGAGCTCCGCCGTCACGTCGTCGCGCGTCATCGCGCCGGCCGCGACGGCGTGGTGCAGGTCGCCGATGCGCTCGCACTGCGCGAGCACGTCCACGACGACGGCGCTCGCGGCCATCAGGGCCGGCTCGATCTCCTGCTTCTCGGGGTTGTCGGCGCCGACCGCCGCGACGAAGGCGCCCGGCGGCACGTCGCCGCGGCCGAGGATCCAGCGGCGCGCGGTCGTGCACGTGACGACGACGTCGCTCTGGCGTGCCGCGACCGCGAGGTCGCCGACGGCCCTCACCTCGATCCCGAGCTCGCGCGCCATCTCGGCCGCGTACCGCTCGGCGACGCGCGCGTCGGCGTCGAACGCCATGACGCGGCGGATCGGCCGCACCGTGAGGAGCGCGCGGAGCTGGCTCCGCCCCTGCTCGCCGCAGCCGCACACGGTGGCGACGGCGGCGTCCTCGCGCGCGAGGTGCTTCGCCGCCACCGCGCTCGCGGCCGCCGTGCGCAGGCTCGTGATCTCGATCGAGTCGAGCAGTGCGAGGAGCCGGCCGCACTCCGCGTCGAAGAGCGCGACGACGCCCTGGATCGTCGGCAGGCCGTGGCGTGCGGGGTTGCCGGGGAAGTTCGCGTTGACCTTCGCGACGAAGATCGGCCGCCCCTCGGTGAGGCCCGCCGTCTTGACGTGGAATCCGCCGCCGTCGACGTGGGCGCCGAGCACGCCGGGCGGGATGGTCTCCCCCGCAGCGTGCAGCAGGAACGCGCGCTCCACCGCGTCGATGCAGTCGCGGACGCCGAGCACGCCCGCGACGTCGCGGCGCGAGAGCAGGAGCGTCCCGCTCACGGGTGAGCGCCTCGAGCGAGGAGCCCCGCCGCGGCGGCGCCGAGGATGAGCACGGGCTCGGGCACGCGCCGGGCCCACGCCACGGCGGCGAGCGTCAGCGCGAAGAGGAGCACGGTCGGGCCGTCGATCACGGCGCGGCGCCCGAGCACGAGCGCCGCGCCGGCTATGGCGCCCGCGGCCGCGGCGGTGACGCCGTCCACGGCGGCGCGCACCCGCTCGTCGCGCACCGCGCGCCGGAACCATCGCGCGCACAGCACCACGAAGCCCCACGCGGGGAGGAAGACGCCGAGCGCCGCGGCGGCGGCGCCCAGCGGGCCGGCCACGAGGTAGCCGATGAACGCGACCGTGATGACGACCGGCCCGGGCGTGATCATCGAGACGGCGACGGCGTCGAGGAACTGCCGCTCGGTGAGCCAGCGCATGTCCCGCACGACGCCGCCGTGCAGGAACGGCACGATGGCGAGCCCCGACCCGAACACGAACGCACCCGCCTTCGCGAAGTACCCGAGCAGCCGTCCCAGCGTCGCGCCGTCGGCCGCGCCGTACAGGCCGGTCGCCCACCAGGGCGGCAGCACGAGCGCCGTCGCCACGCGCGGCCAGGCGCGGAGCGGGTGCCTGACGAGCAGCACCAGCAGCCCGCTCCCCAGGAACACCCACACGATCTCGCGCCCCGTCCAGGCGGTGACGAGCGCGTTCGCGGCCATCACGGCCCAGAGCAGCCGGTCGGAGCCGAGCGTCTTCCGCGCGAGGCGCCACGCGCTGTGGGCGATGAGCGCGATCACCGCCGCGCCGACGCCGTAGAACGCGCCCCGCATCCACGCGAGCCCGCCGAAGCGCACGTACGCCGCGGAGAGCGCGAGCACCATCACGAACGAGGGCGCGACGAAGGCGGCGCCGACGAGCGTCGCGCCGACGAGGCCGCCGCGCACCCAGCCGAGGTAGATCGCGAGCTGCGCCGCCAGCGGGCCCGGGGCGATCTGCGCCAGGGCGAGGCCCTCCTTGTACTCCGCAAGGCCGAACCAGCCGCGCTCGTCCACGAGCTCGCGCCGCATGCGCTCCACGAGCACCGCGGGCCCGCCGAAGCCCCACGTGCCGAGCCCGAGGAAGTAGGCGACGAGCGCGCGGAGCGTCACTGGCTGCTCCGCAGAGTGGCATACAGGAGGTCGAAGAGCGCGGCGCCACGCTCCAGGCGCGCGGCGTCGTCGCGGGTGGTCGCGGCGATCCCCTCCAGCACGGCGGCCACGCCCGCCGTTTCCGCGCGCCCGTACTTCTCGTCCTTCAGATCGATGTCGTGCACCATCTCGCCGATCGTCGCGAGGGCGGGGTCGCTAAGGGCGAAGCGGTCGAGCAGCACCTCGAACGTGCAGCGGTCGCCCTCGTGCGTGTACTCGGCCTCGAACATGTCGAAGCGCACCTCGCCGGCCTTCGGGCGGTAGCGCGTGGCGGCGGTGAACGCGAAGCGCGCCTCCGGGTCGATGAAGCGGCGGACGAGCCACGCGCTCGCGATGCGGTCGACGAAGACGCCGGCGCGCGTCACCCACGTGCGGCCGCGCGGGGCGTCGGCTGGCCCGCCGGCATTCGCCGACGCGACCGCCGTCCCGCGCACGCGCTCCGCCGCCGCGCTCGCCGCCCGCTCGGCCGCGGCCCGAGCGGGGGCGTCGAACCAGTCCAGCGTCGCCACGGTGGCGAGGCGCCGCGCGAGGCGCGCGAGCGCGGCCTCGCCGCCCGTGCCGACGTCGTCGGCCGCGTCGGCGATCTCGCGGTAGTCGGCCTCGCGCGCCGCGACGAAGGCCGCGCGGAGCTCCTCGTCCGTGGTCCCCTCGAGGAGGGTGGCGCCGCAGACCGTCGCCTCGCCTCCGTCGGCGGCGATCTCGCGCGCCAGCCACTGGAAGTCCTCGAGCGTCCCGTCGCGCATCGGGAGCACGTAGACCGAGCTCTTGAGGGGCAGGGCGCCGAGGCGCTCGAGCCGGCGCCGGACCTTCACCCGCAGGTAGTCCGGCTTCGGCGGGAGGTGGTGAATGAGGAGGAGCCAGGGCGCCGCAGCACGGACCGGGTCCACGACGTGAGCATCGCCCGCACCGGGCTGATATGTCACAACTGAATCACCCATGTCGCAACAGTAGCGCCACAAGGCGCGGCGCGCCAGAGTCGTCTGCTCGGGCGCATGGGAAACCGGCCCGGCCGAAGGACGGCGGCCTGCATGCGCCCCCGTGCCGCAGGGCGGTCGAGTGCCTAGATTGCCGGCGATGCGCCGGTCCGCCGCCTCCCGCCTCGTCACGATCCTCGTGCTCCTGCTGGGCGCTCTCGCCGCCCCGGGGGCCGCACTGGCGCACGGGGTCGCGCACCAGCACGAGGCCGAGCACCGCGCCGAGCAAGCGCTCGGCTCCGCGGCAGAGACTGGCCCTGCGCTCGAGGCCGCCGACCACCACGCGGACCACCCGCACGTCCGCATGGACGCCGGTCCGCGCGCCCGGGTGGACGCGTTGGCGATCCTTCGCTCCGAGGCGGTGCTGGTGTCGCCGGCCCGGGAGCTCGAACCGAGCGCCCGCGCCGAGGTGCCGCACGCGGCCCTCCCCCGTGCCGACCCCACAACGGGGCCGCCGCCGCGACTCAGGGCCCCACCCGCCGCCTGACCGCCCGCCGGCCGCGCTCCGCGCGCCGGCAGGGCCTC
>JBJMNJ010000023.1:0-9238 GCA_045804325.1 Gemmatimonadaceae bacterium | reverse complement strand
GTCGGGGACAGAAGTGGTTGGGGATGGGCTACTTGTCCCGTCCAGGGGGCCCACAGGGGAGACCTTCTCCACAGTTATCCACGTGGTGTAGTTGACATAATACATCTTATAGGTAGTTCGTCGTAGCCGGCTGTGTTCGTTTTGTGGGGCGATGGTGCCCGGCCGCGGCGGCCAGAACGCCGGTCCTCTCGCCACCCCGGCCATGTCGGTTGCTGCCGTTCCTTCGCGCGGCTCGCTCCGCGGTGGTGACGGATTCCGCGCCCGGTCATCGATCCCGCAGACCGGTGCCGTCCGTTCGACCGCCGGATGGCGATCGGCGAGCGACGGGCCACCCGAGGTGGGAACCGAACCGGGCGGCGGACGTGTTCCCAGCGACTCGTGGCTCGGCTGCGCGCCGGTCATCCTACAGCGCGGCAGCCTTCTCCCGGACTGCCGTTCCGGCGTGCCAGCGGCCTCAGCCTTATCGACGGCCGCCCGCAGCACGGACGCGAAAAAGCGCCGGCGGAGGTACCCGCCGGCGCTCGATGCGTCCGTGGAGCTCAGCCGTCTGCGACCCTATCGCTGTCCCGCCGCCTTCGCGTCGAGCTCTCCCAGGCGCACGCGGGCCTCGCCCGCCATGGGACCGGTCGGGTCGTCGGAGAGCTCCTTCCAGATCCGGCGGGCGTCCTCCGTCTTGTTGGCCCGCGTGAGGACCCGCGCCTCGTTCGCGCGCATCGTCAGCCGGTCCGTGTCGACGAGCGCCGCGTCCGCGGCCTTCCGGTACTCCGCCGCCGCCTCGGCGAGCTTCCCCTGTTCCTCGTAGGCGCTGCCGATGAGGTTGTGGATCGCCGATCGGTGGGCCTTGGCGGCCGAGTGCCCGGCGACGTCGTTCAGGCGCCGGACGCCCTCGTCGTACTTCTTCTCGTCGAACAGGAGCTGCGCGAGGAAGATCGTCGCCTGCACCCCGGCGGGCGTGTCGCCGTAGCGCGTCGCCACGTTCTGGAGACCGGTCCGGGCGGCCGGCGCGTTCCCGCCCGCCAGCGCCTGCTGCGCCTCGGCGTACGCCCGCTCGGCGCGCTCCGCCTTCCGGGCCTTCGTGGCGGTGTACAGGTAGTAGCCCGCGACGGCCGCGCCGATGATGAGCGCGACGATCAGGACCTTTCTGCCGTGCGCCTGCGCCCAGTCGGCGGCCGATTCAGGGCGGCCGACGACGTGGGGTGGAGCGGCGGCGTCAGTGTGAGCAGCCATGGCGATGCGGTGGGTGGAGAGAGTCTGGCGCCCCTGCGGATGCAGGGAGTGCCCCTGGCGTGACTCGAACACGCGGCCAACGGTTTAGGAAACCGCTGCTCTATCCATCTGAGCTACAGGGGCCGAGCCCGTCGGCCGCGGGCGATTCCGTTCGAGCGGCGCGCCCTCGGCCGTTCGGACGGGAGCGGGGGTACAGCCTGCGGAAATTAGCTATCAAAGCGTTGCCGGTAAAGCCGTTGCCCCGCTCGGCGTGCGCTCCGGTCAGTAGACCACGAGCGACCGGTGGGCGTGCGGGGCCAGCATTGCGGCGCCGGGCAGGAAGGACAGCTCGATGAGGAAGGTGCACCCTACCACCAGGCCGCCCACGCGCTCCACGAGCCGGCAGGCGGCCGCGGCGGTCCCCCCCGTCGCGAGCACGTCGTCGACCACCAGGACGCGCGATCCGGCGCCGCAAGCGTCCGCATGGATCTCGAGCCGGTCGGTGCCGTACTCGAGGGCGTACTCGACGCGCTCCGTCTTGAACGGCAGCTTCCCGACCTTCCGCACCGGAACGAACCCCGCGCCGAGGCGCAGCGCGACCGGCGCGCCGAGGATGAAGCCGCGGCTCTCCACCGCCACCACGTGGGTCACGCCGAGCCCCTCGAAGGGCGCCGCCATGGCGTCCGTCGTGGCCCGCAGCAGCTCGGCGTCCGCGAGCAGCGGCGTGATGTCCTTGAACACGATGCCCGGCTTCGGGAAGTCGGGCACGTCGCGGACCGCCGCGCGAATCCGGTCCACCGGAGCCGCGGGATCCTCGCCGACTCGAGCCGCCATGGCCTACCTCAGGATCGTGAAGGGGCGGACGAGCCCGTCGCGCGGGGGCGCGTCGAGGGGTACGAGCCCGGTGACTCGTGCGCCCGGGGGTCCCTCGCGCACCGCCGCGCGAAGCCTCTCGAGGACCTCATCGGGGCCCGACGCTGCGAGCTCGACGGTGCCGTCGGGGCGGTTCGCGACCCAGCCCGCAAGGTCCAGTCGTCGCGCGGTCTCCCGTACGAACCACCGGAACCCGACGCCCTGCACCTTGCCCTCCACTCGCCAGTGGACGGCGTTCACGAGCGCGAGCGCCCCCGGGAGAGCAGCGCGGCGAGCGCCGCTGCGAGGGCCGCCTCGTCGCTGTCGAGCGACATGAGGCCCGGTATCGGAAGTTGGCCGCTGCGAACGCGTTGCGCCACGGCGGCGATGCGATCCGCGAGCTCCGCGCGCGCCGCCACGTCCTCGACCGGCTGCCCGGCCTGCGCCACCGACCAGTCGGCGTCCCACTCGCGCGCGTACACCGACGAGGCGGCGTCAGGGTACGCCGGGTCGGGCCCTCGATGCCCGCCCGGTCGGGGCTCGCCGGGGTCCGGCGACTCGCCCGCCACGGGCGGGGCGTCGCCGGTCGGCACCATCTCCTCGTCGCCCGCGAGGATGGTCGGCTCCCCGGTCGGGTCGATGCCGGGCTTGTCCAGGACGAGTGCGTACTCGTCCTGTGGCGTCGGCGACGGCTCGCCGGACAGCGCCTGGCTGCCCGCCGGCTCGCGCACAGCACCCGGCGCGTCCGCGCCGCCGATGGTGGCCGCCCAGGAGTCGCGCCTCTCCGGCTCCGCCACTCGCGACGGAGTGCCCTCCGGGAGGGCCCAGAGGCCCGTCTCGTCCACGATCTCGTGCGAGTCGTCCTCGGGCGGGTCGAACGGGTCCTGCCGCGACGTGATGGCGTCCGGGGCCATCGGCGCCGACCCGGTGTCCGCAGCCGGCGAGCCACCCCACGGCAGCGCAGGTGCGCCCGGAGGTTCGAGGTCCGGTGACCGGTCCGAGAGCGCCTCGGCCGGCCTCTCGGATGGGGGGTCGCCCCACGGGCGCGCGCGCTGGTCGGCGGTGGGCGACTCGCCCGTCACCTGCAGCTCGGGGACCCACTCCATCTCGGCCGCGTTCGGGAACGAGACGAGGTCGCTCGCCGGCTCGACGGGATACTCCCCCGTCGGGCTGTGAAGGAAGTTCTCCGAGGGCTCCTTGCCGGCTTCTCCGCCGCCCCCTGCCCCGGCGTCCACAGGCCGCGCGTCGTCCCAGCGCGGCAGGCCCGTCTCGCCGGAGTCTCCGAGCATCGACTGAGCGTCGGTGGGTGGCGCATCGCCGGAGCTCATCGAGGGCAGCTCAGGCGCCGGCCGATCCTCGGCCTCCGGCGCAGGCGTCGATACCCGGGAAACCGCCGGAGGGGTCAGCGGCCGAGGCCGGAGCCACGGTCCGCCCGCCGGGGTCGCGGGCCGCGACGGACCTGCCTCCCCGGTCCAGGTCGGAGTCTGGCGGGGCCCCGCGGGCCCGAGAAACGGGGGCACCGCCGGACGGGCGGGGCGCCGAATCGGGTCGTCGTTGCTGTCGGCCATGTCGGCGCGAATATGCCCCGCGTTCGATCCCAGGGCAATGCGATCGAGACGGAGGTCAACCCTGCCAGCCGTAGGTGCCGAGGAGCGGGACGAATCGCACCGGGAGGATCTCGCGGCGCTCCAGCCCCTCGCCGCGCCGGGTGTAGACGCAGAGCATCTGCTCCTCCCGCGAGCCCACCGGGATCAGCAGCCGGCCGCCCTCGGCGAGCTGCGCGGCGAGCGGCGGCGGGACGTCCGGAGAGGCGGCGCTGACGAGGATCGCGTCGTACGGCGAGTAGGAGGCCCAGCCGAGCGTGCCGTCGCCGACGAGCAGGTTCACGTTGCGGACGCCGAGCCTCTGGATGATCTCCCGGGCCCGCTCGGCCAGCGCGGGCACCTTCTCGACGGAGAACACCTGCGCCGTGAGGTGTGCCAGAAGGACGGTCTGGTAGCCGGACCCGGTCCCGATCTCCAGCACGCGCTCCTTGCCCGTGAGCTTGAGCTCCTGCAGGTAGCGGGCGTGCACCGAGGGCTGCGAGATCGTCTGCCCGCTCCCGATGGGGAGCGGGGCGTCCTCGTAGGCGCGGTGGACGACGCCCGTCGGCACGAACAGGTGCCGGGGCGTCAGGTCGAACGCCCGCAGCACGGCCAGGTCGTGGATGCCGTTCGCCTGGAGCGTCTCGATGAGGCGCCGTCGGGGCCCCCGGAACTCCGGCTGCGGCGTGTCTACAGGTCCCGCCACCAGCTCTCCCGCGCGTCGAGGACGTCGCGATGCGTGAGGTCGAAGTGCAGCGGCGTCACGGAAATGTACCCCTCCTGGACGGCCCGGAAGTCCGAGTCATCCTCGCCCGACCACGCGATCGAGCCGCCGCCGATCCAGTAGACGGTGCGCCCCCACGGGTCCTTCATCTCCTGCAGCGACTCCGAGTAGACCCGGCGGCCGAGCCGCGTGAGACGCACGCCCCGGATCTCCCCGCCGGGCAGCGGCGGGAGGTTGACGCTGAGGAGCGTGTCACGCGGGAACGTGAGCGAGGTGAAGTGCCGCAGCAGGCGCTCGACCGCCTCGACCTGCTGGCCGAGGAGCGTCACGTCGGCCCGCAGGTCGCCGCCCGCGAAGGAGAACGCGATGGACGGGATGCCGAGGGTCAGGCCCTCCATCGCGGCGGCGACCGTGCCGGAGTAGAGGACGTCCTCTCCCATGTTCTGGCCGTGGTTGATGCCGCTGAGGACGAAGTCCGGGCGCTCCGGCAGCAGCGCGTTGAGCGCGAGCATCACGCAGTCGGTGGGCGTGCCGTCCACTTGGAAGGTGCGCTCGCCGCGCTGCACCGGGCGCACCGGGTGGTGCAGCGTGAGCGAGTGGCTCTTGGCGCTCTGCTCGCGGTCGGGCGCGACGACCCACACGTCGCCGATGCGGGACGCGGCCTGCACGAGGCAGTCGAGTCCGTGGGCGAGGATGCCGTCGTCGTTCGTGCAGAGCAGGCGCATGGCGTCGGAGCGAGGGGCGAGGCGGTCAGGTGAGGCCGGGGCGGCGCAGCCGCCAGATCGCCGCGACGACGCGGGCCGCGTCGCGCAGCTCGTCGAAGTGGCTCGGCGCGCCGTAGATCGTCGGCACGGGAACGCAGGCGATGCGGAAGCCGTGCCGCGCGGCGAGGATGAGGAACTGGCTCTCGTACTCGTAGCGGTCGCCGGCCGGACGCACCGCGCGCAGCACCTCGGCGCGGATGGCGCGGTAGCCCGACTGCGCGTCCGCCACCTCGCAGCCGGCGAACCGGCTCACGGCGGCCGACGAGAGCGCGTTCGTCACGCGGCGGCGGAGCGGCATGTCGCCGGCGCGCCGCGAGCGCGCCCCGACGACCACGTCGGCGCCCTCCAGGGCCGCGAGGAGCCGCGGCGCGTAGTCGGGGTCGTGCTGCCCGTCGGTGTCCACGGTGAGCACGGCCGCGGCGCCGCGCGCCAGGGCCGCCTCGGTCCCCGCGCGCAGCGCCGCTCCCTTGCCGCGGTTCCGCGGGAAGGCCAGCACGACGTCGCAGCACGCCTCCGCCGCGGCGCGCGTGCCATCGGTCGAGCCGTCGTCCACCGCGACGAGCGTCGCGCCCGGAACCGCGCGCCGCAGCCCGGCCGCCACGAGCGGGAGCGTCGCCGCGGCGTCGAGCGCCGGAAGCACGCACGCGACCCGGTCGGTCACGACGCCGCCCCGCGGCCCTCGAGCAGCTCGAGGATCGACCGCAGCTCGCCCTCGATCGCCTCGGCCGTCTCGCGCGTCAGCGCGGCGCGCGCCTCGGCGCGGTGCTTCCCCGACTTGCGCAGCTCGTCGAGCTTCTGGCGCGCGCCCTCGATGGTGTACTTCTCGGTGTACAACAGGTGCTTCACGAGGAGGATGAGCTCCACCTCGCGGCGCTGGTACACGCGGTTGCCGGAGCGGTTCTTCGCGGGGCTCAGGAATCGGAACTGGCTCTCCCAGTAGCGCAGCACGTGCGGCTTGAGGTCGGTGAGCGCGCACACCTCGCCGATGGAGAAGAACTCCTGGACCGGCTCCTCCTTCTCGCGCGCGGCCATGCTAGTCGAGCTCCGAGCGCAGCTCGCGCGTCATCAGCTCGACCATCGCGTCGCGCGCCGGCATGCCCTCGAACAGGATGCGGTGCACCGCGGCGACGATCGGCATCTCGACCCCCGCCCGCTCCGCGAGCGCGTGCGCGCTCCGCGCCGTGAGCACGCCCTCGGCGACGGTCTCCTTCCCGTCGAGCACCTCGGCGAGCGTCCGCCCCTTCCCGACCTCGACGCCGACCGCGCGGTTGCGGCTCTGCGCGCCGGTGCACGTGAGCACGAGGTCACCCATGCCCGCGAGCCCCGCGAACGTCGCGGCGCGAGCGCCCCCCGCGAGGCCGAGCCGCGTCATCTCCGCGAGGCCGCGCGTGATGAGCGCGGCGCGCGGGTTGTGCCCGAGGCCCAGGCCGTCGGCGATGCCCGTCGCGACGGCCATCACGTTCTTCAGGGAGCCGCCGAGCTCGACGCCGACGACGTCGTCGTTCGAGTACACGCGGAAGAGCGGGCTGCTGTACGCCTGCTGAACCACGCGCGCCGCTTCCGCGTCGGTGGACGCCGCGACGATCGCCGTCGGCTGTCGGGACGCGACCTCGGCGGCGAAGCTCGGCCCGGAGAGCGCGACGACCGGCCGGCCCGGGAGCGCCTCCGCCGCGACGTCGCTCATGAGCGCCAGGGTCTCCGTCTCGATGCCCTTGCTCGCGACGACCACGGGCGCGTCCCCGGGGACGCCGCGCGCGCACAGTCCCGCGACCGCGCGGAGCACGTGCGAGGGCGTGACGAACGTGACGAGCTCGCGCCCCTTCACCGCGTACTCGAGCCGGTCGGTGGCCTCGAGCGTCGTGGCGAGCGGGAAGCCCGCGAGGAAGCGCCGGTTCTCGTGCCGCAGGTTCACGTCGTCCACGACGTCCTCCTCGCGCGCCCAGAGGACCGTGTCGTGCCCGTTGCGTGCGAGCACGTCCGCGAGCGCCGTGCCCCACGCTCCCCCGCCGACGACGGCGCAGCGCATCAGGTGACCGCCTTGCGGCCGAAGCGACTCTCCTCGCCGCGGCGCAGCCGGCCGATGTTCGCGCGATGCGTCCAGAAGACGAACGCGGCCACGAGCACGGCGACGGCGAACACCGGCGTGCGCAGCCCTCCGGTGAAGGCGATCACGGCCGGGAGCGTGACCGACGCCAGCAGCGAGCCGAGCGAGACGTAGCCGAAGAGGAGCACTGCGAGCAGGAACACCGCGAGGGCCGCGAGCATCGGCAGCCACGCGAGGGCGAAGAAGACGCCCGCGGCGGTCGCGACGCCCTTCCCGCCGCCCTGCCAGCCGAGGTACGGCGACTTGGTGTGACCGAGGATGGCCGCGACGCCGTACGCGATGGCCCAGAGCTCCGGCCGCGGCGCCGACGTCCAGTGCGGGAACAGGAGCACGGGGAGCGCGCCCTTCAGCCCGTCGAGCAACAGCACCACGACGGCGACCTTTCCGCCCAGCGTGCGGTAGACGTTGGTCGCGCCGAGGTTGCCCGAGCCGTGCTGGCGCAGGTCGATGCCTCGCGTGACGCGCCCCGCGACGTAGGCGAACGGAATGCCGCCGAGGAGGTAGGAGACGACCAGGAGGACGGCTGGATGCATTCCGAGGCTCTCGGCGCTCGGCCCCCGGTCCTCGACGGTGGTGCAGCCGGAGGCCGGGGACCGGGCGCGCGGTTAGGAACTCTTCCGACGCAGGTGGATCCGCAGCGGATTGCCGAGGAAGCTCCAGGCTTCGCGGAACCCGTTGTGGAGGTAGCGGACGTAGTGCTCCTGCACGAGGTCGGGCGCGTTGCCGAAGACGGCGAAGGTCGGCGGCGCGACGGCGACCTGCGTGGCGTAGTTCAGCTTCACCTCGCGCCCGGCGGCCTGCGGCGGCTGCCGGCGCGCCACGAGCGCCTGCAGCACCTCGTTCACCTCGGAGGTCGAGATGCGCTTGTTGCGCTCCTCCTCGACCTTGAGGATGAGGTCGAGGATCTTCTGCACGCGCTGGCCCGTGAGGGCGGAGGTGAAGACGAACGGCACGAACTTGAGGTGCGGTGCCTTCTCGCCGGCCTCCTTCTCGAACTGCGCGGCCGACTTGTCCGTCTTCTCCGCCTTGAGGTCCCACTTGTTCACCACGACGATCAGTGCGCGACCGGCATCCCACGCGAGGTGCGCGACCTTGAGGTCCTGGTTCTCGAGCCCCAGTGTGGCGTCGAGCATCAGCACGCAGATCTCCGCGCGCTCGATCGCGCGCCGCGTCCGCAGCGACGAGTAGAACTCGATCCCCTCGTCGACCTTCGACTGGCGCCGCAGCCCCGCCGTGTCCACGAACACGATCTCGCGGCCGTGGTACATCATCGGGGTGTCGATCGCGTCGCGCGTCGTCCCCGCCACCTCGGAGACGACGAGTCGCTCCTCCCCGAGAAGGCGGTTGACGAGCGACGACTTGCCGACGTTCGGGCGGCCGATCACGGCCACGCGGAGCGACGCGTCCTCCTCCGCCTCGGCCTGGGGGATGTGCTCCATCATCACGTCGAGCAGGTCGCCCGACTGGCGGCCGTTCCCCGCGGAGACCGGGTGCGGGTCCCCCGCCCCGAGGCGGTAGAACTCGTACCAGTCCGTGTGATCGGGGTTGTCGACCTTGTTGGCGACCAGCAGCCAGGGCTTCCCCGCGGTGCGGAGCAGGTCGGCGATGCGCGCGTCGCTCGGATGCACGCCGGTCCTCGCGTCGACGACGAACAGCAGCAGGTCCGCCTCTTCGATGGCCTGTAGAACCTGCTTGCGGATCTCCAGGTCCATCGGCGCGTCGGGGTCCTCGACCAGGCCGCCGGTGTCCACGAGCCAGAAGTCGCGGCCCGCCCACTCCGCCCGCCCGAAGTGGCGGTCGCGCGTCGTCCCGGCCTCCTCGTGCACGATGGCGTGGTGCTCGCCGATGATGCGGTTGAAGAGCGACGACTTGCCGACGTTGGGGCGTCCGACGATCGCGACGACGGGGATGGTGCGTGTCGTCATGCCGCCGGGGCGTGGGCGCCCTGCCCCTCGGGGGCGAGCGCGTCGATGAAGTCGTACGAGGGGTAGACGGGCATCGGCAG
>JBJMNJ010000022.1:0-14561 GCA_045804325.1 Gemmatimonadaceae bacterium | reverse complement strand
GGGGGGCCGCGCCGCCGGGTGCCCTTCTTCGCCGCGGAGCCCTTCGCGGCCGACTTCGACGCCGTCTTCGACGCCGTCTTGCCGGCAGTCCGCTTCGCGGCCGTCTTCTTGGTGCCCTTCGCTGCAGCCATGTGATGATCTATTAGGGCCACGCGACGAGTCGTCGCGTTCCGTCTCAAACGGCGAGGCGCCGCGATGCGGCGCCAGGTCCTGTCTCAGTGAATCGTCTGGCCCTCGTCCCCGGGCCCCCCGCCCAGCCCCGTCGCCTCCATGAGAGAGCGGAGGTCGTCGAGGGCGATCCGGCCGTCGAACTGCGCCAGGGCGCGCTCGATGACGTGCTCGAGCTCCAGCGCCGAGAGCGCGCCCGAGCCGCTCAACGCGATGAGGTGTCCCCAGGCCTCGGGGGCGAATCGGCCGCGCTCGTGCGGCCCCAGCACGCGAAAGGTCATGCGACTACTGCCTCCTCCACCGCCCTGGCCCCGGGAAGATGCCCCGAGGCTACCAACCCGGCGTCAGCAATTTCGTTCTCAACGTAGCGACCCCTGGCGCCGGGCGTTGGTAACGTACCGTCAGGCCCAGGCAGTGGCAAGCTCGGCGACCCTAGCCGCAACTTGTTGCGGCGTAAGCAGTTCGACATCCACGACCGCGTCGGCGGCCTCGTACAGGCCGCGACGCCGCTCATATAGTTGCGCCAGCGCGGCCTCCGGATCGGGCACGCGGAGCAGCGGGCGCGTGGCCGCCCGGGCCCCCAGCCGCGCCAGCGCCACGCCCGGCGGCACCCGGAGGTGGATGATACGCCCGGGCGGCCGGAGAAGTGCCACCACGTCCGGGTTGGTCACCCAGCCGCCGCCCGGCGCGAGCACCATCGGCGGCCCCGACGCCAGCTCCTCCGTGAGGGCCCGCTCCAGCGCTCGGAACGCCGCCTCCCCTCGCAGCGCGAACAGCTCGGCCACCGAGAGGCCCTCGCGCCGCTCGATCTCCTGATCGAAGTCCAGGAAGGGGCGCCCGAGCAGCCGGGCGGCGGCGCGGCCGGCGGTGGTCTTCCCCGCGCCCGGGAGCCCGACGAGGATCACGTGACCGACGGCGCGGCCCGCGCCGCGTCCGGCGGCGCTCACAGCCCCCTCACGCGTCCGTCTCTCCCCCCTCGACCGTCTCCGACGACCCGGCCCCCGCGGGACGCCGCATGCGCGCGTCCACGTGCGCGACGTAGCCGTCGTAGTTCCGCCGGGTCTCGCCGAGCGAGTCGCCGCCGAACTTCTCGAGGAACGCCTGCGCGAGCACGAACGCCGTCATGGCCTCGGCGATCACTCCCATCGCCGGCACCGCGGTCACGTCGCTGCGCTCGGCCGCCGCTGCCGCGGGGGCGAGCGTGACGAAATCGATCGTGCTCAGTGGCTTCATGAGCGTCGCGATGGGCTTCATGGCGACGCGCAGCACCAGCGGCTCTCCCGTGGTGATGCCGCCCTCGAGCCCGCCCGCGCGGTTCGTGCGGCGCGCGACGTTCCCGGCGAGCGGGCGCCCAGTCGCCGGGTCGATCTGGTCGTGCACGTCGCCGCCGGGCCGGCGGGCCGCCTCGAACCCGAGGCCGACCTCGACCCCCTTCACCGCCGGGATGCTCATCAGCGCACCGGCGAGGCGCCCGTCCAGCTTCCGGTCCCACGACACGTGCGAGCCGAGGCCCACGGGGAGTCCCGTGCACACGACCTCGCACACGCCGCCGAGCGTATTGCCCGCGCGCTTCGTCGCGTCGATCAGCTCGATCATGCGCGCCTCGGCCTCCGCGTCGAGGGTGCGGAGCGGCGAGCGGTCGGCGGCGGCGTTCAGGTCGTCCGGCAGCGCGTCGGGCACGCGCGCGTCGATGCCGCCGAGGTGCACGACGTGGCTCCCGATGCGCACGCCGAACTCCTCCAGGAGGCGGCGGCAGATCGCGGCGGCCGCCACGCGCGCGGTGGTCTCGCGCGCGGACGCGCGCTCGAGGACGTCGCGCGCATCGCGGCGGTCGTACTTCAGCACGCCGCTGAGGTCCGCGTGGCCGGGGCGCACGCGCGTGAGCGTGCGCTTGCGCGGCGCCGGGTCGGTCTCGACGGCGCCCGCGGCCATGATCTCCTGCCAGTTCTTCCAGTCGCGGTTGTGGATCAGCATCGCGAGCGGCGAGCCGAGCGTCTCGCCCGCGCGCACGCCGGAGAGGAACTCGGCGGCGTCGGTCTCGATCTGCATGCGCCGCCCGCGCCCGTACCCCTGCTGGCGCCGAGCGAGCTCGCGGTTCACGTGCTCGGCGAGCAGCGGAAGACCCGCAGGCATCCCTTCCAGAATGCTGACGAGCGCCGGGCCGTGCGACTCTCCTGCCGTCGTGAATCGAAGCATCTCTCGCGGGTTCCCGGCCCTCGGCCCTCGGCTGCCGGTTCGCGGCCGAGGGCCGAGGGCAGTCGGCCGAGGGCTCAAGGTAAAAGCAGCGAAGCCCGGCCGTCAGGCCGGGCTTCGTGCGTCGTGCGGGGGCGACTGGCTACCGCGACCGCGGCGTCTCGCCCTCGTCGATGATGTGCGGGGTGACGAGCACCAGCATGTCCTGCTTCGCCTCCTGGGTGCTCGTCTCGCCGAAGAGGCGGCCGATGAGGGGCAGGTCCACGAGGAACGGGATGCCCGACTTCGACGTCGTCACCTGGGTCAGCGTCAGGCCGCCGAACACCGCCGTCTCGCCGTCGTTCACGAGGACCTGGCTGTCGGCGCGGCGCTTCAGGAAGGTGAAGCCGATGTCCGCCGCGGCCGCCTGGAGCTGCGACTGCTCGGCGTGCAGCGTCATCATGATCTGCCGGTTGTTCGTGATGTGCGGCGTCACGTCGAGGCGGATGCCGCTCTCCTTGAAGGTGACGTTGGCGCGCGCCAGCGACCCGGCGGAGCTCGCGTCCACGACGCGGATCGGCGTCTCCTCGCCCACGAGGATCGAGGCGGCGCGGTTGTCGAGCGTCACGATGTTCGGCTCGGCCTGCGTGTCCGCCAGCCGGATTTCCTGGAGGGCGTCGAGGAACGTGGTGAGCGTGTAGTTCCCGATCGCCGTCGAGTAGAGCAGGTTGATCGCCGCGGTGCTCACGAAGCGCCGGTTGGCGTTCGCGACGCCGACGAGCGCGTCACCGCCGAGGCGGACCACGGCGTCGGGGCTGGTCGCACCCCCGTTGGTACCGTTGCGCGCCAGGAGGCGGTTGGAGTAGCCGCTCGGCGAGCCGAGGTCGTAGGTGAGGCCGAGCTGCTCGACGTCGGTGCGGCTGACGAAGATGATCTTCGCCTTGATCGCCACCTGCGGCGTGCGCACGTCCAGCGCCTGCACGTAGCCGAGGAGGTCGCCCATGCGCGACGGGGCCTCGGTGATGAGCAGCGTGTTGGTCGCGGTATCCACGGCGACCGCGCCGCGCGTCTGGCAACTGCCGCCGCCACCACCGCCGCCGCCGCCGGGCGCCGCCATCGGGCCGTCGCCGCAGTCGCGGGACAGCAGCAGGCGCACGGTCTCCTGGAGCGACGAGGCCTTGGCGTAGTTCAGGGCGACGAGGCGCGTCTCGAGCGGCTCGCTGGCCTGGCGCGACGCGATGTTCTTGTAGCTGTCGACCGCGATGATGCCCGTGGCGTCCTCGCCGGCGCTGAGGCCCTGCGCCTGGAGGATCGCGCGGAGCGCGACGTCCCAGGGCTGGTCGCGGATCTCGGCCGTGACCGTCCCGGTGACCTCGCGGCCGACGACGATCGTGCGGCCGGAGAAGGCGGCGAACGCGGCGAGCACGTCGCGGATGTCGGCGTCCTGGTAGGTGACGGTGATGCGCGGCTGCTGCGACTGCGCACGCACCGGCATCATGCCGCCGCTCGAGCGACGCTCCTCCCGCTGGCGCGCGGCGGGCGGCTCGGGCTCGTCCATCGGGACGACGGCCGGCGCGACGGACTCCGGGGTGGGCTCGGCGGCGCGCGCTGGCGCAGCCTGCGCAGCCTGCGCGGCGGCGTCGCCGAACTTCGACGGCGGCTCGTACGCGCGGGGCGCCGGCTCGGCCGCCTTCGGCTCGGCCTTCGCGACGCGCGCCTCGGGCTGCACATCGGGCCGGGCCACGGCGCTCGCGGCGACGGCCTTGGTCGCGTCCGGCTTCGCGGCGACCGCGGCCGCGCCGGCGGAGTGCCAGGCGGCGAACTCGCCGACCGAGCCGTCGAGCGCGATGCGGAGCTCGCCGTCGGCGCGGGAGATCTCGTAAGGCATCAGCGAGTCGAGCTCGACGACGACGCGCACGACGTCCGACTTGTACTGCGCGACGCGGACGTTCTTGATGGCGCCGCGCGCCAGCCGGTCGTAGAGGCGGGCGCGGGTGCGGAGCCGCGCGCCGGTCACGTCGAGGACGAGGCGGTTGGGCTTGCCGAGGGTGAAGTCGTTGAGCGTGACGGCGCTGTCGACGCCGATCACGATCGCGGCCTTGCCATCGGTCGGCACGACGCTGATGCGGGTGACCGCCTTGGCGGGCGGCGTGACGGTCTCGGCGCGCAGGGGCGACACGGTCACGCCCGCACCGAGCGCGGCGATCGTGAGCGCCGCCGAGAGTTTAGCGAGTGTGGGGGTGCGCCTCATGGCGTCCTCGCGGGGGTGGATTCACCGAGCGTCAGGACTTCCTGACGGCTGAAGCCGAACTCGTCGATCACGAACGTCACGCGCTTCGGCTCGATGCTCGTGACGCGCATGCGGCCGAGCGTCTGCCCGACGCGCACGCGGTACTGCTCCTTCGTCTCCAGGTCGCGCAGGATCGCGATCGAGTTGCGACCCGTCGGGTCGTGCAGGATCGTGGCGATGCGCAGCGCGCTGATGTCGTAGGGGCGCAGCTCGCCGTTCGCGAGCAGCGAGATGAACGGGTCGCGTCGGCCGCCGGCGTCGTACGCGTAGACCTCGCGCTGGAACGTCAGCTCGCCCTTGCTCCCGCGCTGGCTCACGTCGACCGAGTCGGCCCGCGGCGCGGCGGGCGCGGCCGGCGCGTCGGCCGGCATCGCGGCGGGTACGGGCGCGGCGGGGCTCCGCTGCGCGTCCGCGACGGCCGTCGTGGGCTTCGCGGCGCGGCGCGTGCCGGGCGTCCCGCGCACGGCGGCGGGCGCCGCGGGCGAGGGCGCGTCCGGCGCGCCATTCGCGACGTCCGTGGCGGGCTTCGCCGCGGTCTTCGTGTTGGCGGTGGAGGGCTTGGCGGCGGTCGACTTCGCGGCGGGCTTCGCCGGAGCGGGCTGCGACGCCGCCGGCTGCGACGCCGGCGACTCGCCGGACACTTCGCGGCTGCGCGCCGACGCCGCGTCGGCGGTGCGCTGCGCGCGCTCCTTGATGGCTCGCGCGGTGGCGGGGGTGGCCTGCGCGCCGGCGGTGCCGGCGGAGCCGGCGAGGGCCGCGCCGAGGAGCAGGGCGACGAGGGCGCGCGTCACTGGGTGCCTCCCGAGCTGGGGTCGGGCGCGGGCGCAAGGCGCGCGACGTAGGTCTGGATCTCGAACTCCGCCTTGAGGCGGGACTCGGTGGGGCTCACGATCTTCTTGTTCCCGCCGCTCTGCCCCATGGGGGAGAGCTTGAGGTTCACCGGCGCGACGATGCGCGTCATCGAGCCGACGCCGGCGAAGAAGGCGCCCATGCGGTGGTAGCCGCCGTCCATCACCAGGCGGTACCGGTAGGTGTCGAACTGGTCGCCGGGGATCACGGCCTGCGGCTGCACCGAGCTGATCTCGAGGCCGACGCGGCGCGCCACGGTGGAGACCTGGTCGAGGAGCGCGGGCACCTCGTTCCCCGTGGGGACGAGCTGGCGCATCACCTCGAGGTTGCGCTGGTACACGATCGCCTGCTTCTGGAGCTCGGCGACCGAGCCCTTCGCCATCTCCGACTTGGCGCGGCGGTTCTTGCCTTCGAGCTGCTCGACGTGCTCCGCCTGCGCGTCGAGCTCGATGTTCTTGGGGCTCCAGACGAAGTTCCAGTAGAGGCCCGCGAGCGCCACCGCGAGGATGGCGACGCCGACCATCGCCTGGTCGCGCTTCGTCAGATTGTCGCCGATAGCCACGGCTACCTCACCGAGAGCGAGACGGGGGCCGTGCGGAGCACCGCTTCGGGCGGGCGCTGCCACTCGGCGTCGAGGTGGAACTCGGTGACCTGGTGGCCATCGACGAGTACCCCCTCGGTGCGGGCGAGCTGTACGTTCTGCACGAACGGCGACGCCTCGAGGTTCCGCATGAAGCGCGTGAGCGCCTGGATGTCGACCGTGTGTCCGACGAGGCGGAACTTCAGGGGCGGCGGCGCCGCGGTGGAGTCGCCGGCGGCCTTCGCCGCGCTGTCCGGCACGGAGGACGGCGTCGGCACCGCGCTCGTCTGTGCGATCGACGTGAGCCACGTGAACGGCGGCAGCGTCTTGCTGAGCTCCTCGAGCAGGTGCGGCCAGAGGTAGCGCTGGTCGTCGATCGAGCGGATGATGTCGAGCTGCCGGAGCACGGAGTCGCGCTGCGCCTCGGCCTTGCGGCGCTCGCGGATCACGGCGGCGTAGCGGGCGGAGTCCTGCACCGCGCGCGCCTCGGTCTCGGCGAGCCCGGTCGCGCGGGCTTCCTGCGTCGTGAACATGAAGCCCACGCCGAGGACGGCGAGCGCGACGCCGGCGACCGCGCCGATGAGGAACGGGTCCCTGACGCCCGCGAAGAGATTGCGGAGGGACGCGCCGAGGTCGAAGGAGGGGCCGGACGCGCTCTTCGCGCGGCTCTTGCCCGTGCCCTTCCCCTTCTTGCCCGTGCTGGAGGAGAGGTTGATTTCGATCATTGGTGGGCGTCGCGCTGGTGGGGTCAGGCGACCTGGCGTAGCGCCAGACCGATCGGGAGCATCAAGAGCGGTGCGACCTCGTCTGTGACGAGCGAATCGAGAGCACCGTCACGCACCTTCAAGTTCGCGAGCGGGTTCGCCTGCTCGACCGTGAGACGCAGCCGGTCGGCGAGCGCCTCGGTGAGGCCGGGGATGCGCGAGCCGCCGCCGCACGTGTACACCGAGCGCATGGCCAGCGCGGAGCGCGAGGAGCTCTGGAGGAACGCCGCCGCGCGCTCGACGCCCACGGCGATCTCCTCACCGCGGCTCTCGAGCACCGCGTCGAGGTGCGGCGAGCGGTCGTAGCCCTGGAGCAGCGCGTCGGCGTCCGTCGCGGAGAGGCCGCGCTCGCGCTGCAGGTCCTCGCGGAAGCGGCGCGTCCCGACGGTGAGGTCGCGCGTGAGGATCGGCACGCCGTCCTCGAGGATGTTCACGTTGGTGACCTCGTGGCCGATGTTGAGCAGCCCGACGAGGCCCTTCATCGCGTGCGGGTAGTTCACCTCGAACGCGTTGTGCAGCGCGAAGGCGTCGACGTCCACCGCGGCGGCCGAGAGGCCGGCCTCGTTGAGGAGCCGCACCTTGCTCTCGATCAGGTCGCGCTTGGCGGCGACCAGCAGCACGCTCATCTCGAGCCCCTCGCCGTCGGGGTCGAGGATCTGGAAGTCCAGCTCCACCGACTCCATGTCGAACGGCACGTGCTGCTCGGCCTCCCAGCGCATCAGCTCGCGCGCCTGCTGCTCCTTGACGCGCTCGATCTGGATCTTCTTGATGATGACGTCGCGCCCGCCGACCGCCGTGACCACGCCCGGCGACTTCAGCCCGGCCGCCTCGATGGCGGCGCGCACGGCGTCGGCCACGATGCCGGGGTCCATGACCTCCCCCTCGACGATCGCGTCGGCGAGGAGCGGCGTGAGGCTGACCTTCACCAGCTCGGGCTCCGAGCGGGAGTGGTCGACTACCGCGACCTTGATGAGCGACGAGCCGATGTCCAGCCCGATCGTCGTCTTCTTGCGGCCGAAGAGCGCCATGTGAGTCTGGAGCCTGAGGCGGGTGAAGTGGTCGGTGCCGCGCGGCGGCGCCAGCGACTTCGCGAAGGTGGGGGAGCCACCCGCCGGCCCCGTCGCACCTGCGCGACACGGGCTCGGGTGTGGCGTCAGCGAAAACACGAGTCGCGGCGCGAAAAGTAACGGCGCCTGTCGCGCGCGCGTCACGGTTGGCGATCTCCGCGAACGCTCGGTGACACAAGTCACCCCGGCGTCACGAGCGCGACCGCCGCCGCGCCGATCGCGCCATTCGGGCCGCACCGAGAGGACGCTCCCGACGACGCGAGGCTCCCCGCGCCGCGATGGCGGGGGAGCCTCTCGTCGTTCCGGACGCGCGCCGCGGGGCGGCGCGGCCCATCTATCCCAGCATCAGAACAGCTCGGACCAGGCGCGGTGGTCGACCCACTGCGGGGTCGCCGAGCCCATGAGCGCCTGGTTGATGGCGCACGAGGAGTAGTTCACGATCGCGTCGCCGAGCACGGTGTTGGCGTCGAGCTCGATGTTCGCCGCCATGACGCCGCCGTTGAAGTGGCCGCCCGTACCGGTCGTGCGGAGCGTGCCGCGCACGATGACGGGTCCGTAGAACTCGAAGCCGCCCTGCACCGCGAGGTCACCGGCGACGAGCAGGATCCCCTGCCCCGCGCCACCCTGGATGCTCAGGTCGCCCGCCGCGTAGATGATCGGGAAGTAGTCCTCGCAGATGCCGGCGGGCGAGGTGCGCGTCGCCTGGCCCCAGTTGGTGACCGTGGCCGTCCTGCAGCGGACGGTGGACACGCCGTTCAGGACGGTGATCGAGCTGTCGTACCAGATGCGCGAGTAGTTCGCCCCCGCCGGGACGGAAACCGTGGCGCTGCGCACGAGGTCGGCCCACTCCATGTCCCCGTAATGGAAGTACGTCGAGGTGTCGTGTGCCACCGGGTTCGCGACGACGCCGCTCGGCACGCCGCTCACGCTGTACGTGTTGCCGGAGTACGAGATGTGGTTGAGCGAGTCCACGACGACGCCCGGCATGCCGCCGCTCGCCGTGGGGCACGTCGCCGTCCACCCGGTCGGGTTCTGGTCGGCGCCGTTGATCTGCGAGCTACCGCCGATGCGGGCCTGGCCGCGCAGCGTGAGCGCCCCGAGGAAGTTGATCGAGGGCATCTGGAACCGCATGACCCCGCTCGTCTTGCGGCGCGCCTCGGTCATGGCGTCGCCCCCGGCGATCCCCTCGGAGACCACCCAGAACGACGTGGCGTTGAGCCGGGTGACCTTCACGCGGGCCACGCCGCCGTCCACCGTGGTGTCGACCGTGGCGATGCCGCCGACGGCGAGGGCGCGGTAGCGGGTCGAGTTCGCGCTCCAGCTGTTGAACGCCCTGTTCAGCCCGAGCTCCGCGATGGCGAAGGCGCGCTGCTGCGTGAGCGTGTTGCGGCCGACGCGGTACTCCTGCGTCGAGGCGAAGAAGACGCCGGCGATGAGCGCGCCGATGACGACGAGCGCGAACAGGGCGACGGCGAGGGCGAAGCCGCGGCGGTCGGCCGGGCGAGAATGTCGAGTGCGCATGAGGGGCTCCCGGGTCAGCGCCAGTTGCGGATCGCGACGGACAGGTTCAGCGAGTCGCGGAACGCGCGGGTGGGCGCGGTGCCCGAGAGCTGCACCGGCTGCCGCGTCTCGCCGCGCACGACGATGTCGACGCGCGTGACGGTGGGCGCCGCGGCGACGTTGGTGACTTCCGTGCCCGCCTGGTTGTACAGGCGGAAGCGCAGGCCCCGGTCTCCCTCGGCCGTCGCGTCGCCGGCGAGGTAGGGGCCGCTCACCGGCTGCGTGGCCGACCATCCGCCGGCGTTGACGTTGTACGACGAGTACCCGAGATACCACTTGGTATCCGTCGCCCGGTAGAGGCTGTAGCGCACGGGGCGGGTGAAGCGGATCGGCGCGCCGACCTGGATGGTCGTCGGCAGGCTCGCCCCGCCGGGCCGCGAGAGCGTGTACCTCCGGCGCATCTTCGCGCCGTCCTGGACGGCCGTGAAGCCAGTCGCCGGCAGGCAGTACGTCCCTGAGATCGGCGCGCTGACCAGCGTCACGACCGCCGTCACCCAGACGTCATCCGACCCGTCCGCCTTCGTGCCGTCGTCGTAGACGAACACGGTGTCGCCGACCGCCGGATCCCACAGGAACGACGTCAGCACCTGGCCGCTGTAGAGCGTGGCGGGCGGCAGCGCGAACTGGTTCGTGGAGATCTTCTGGCACACGATCGACGTGCCGATCGGCGCACGGAAGTCGATCTGGCGCTCGGCGATGGCGAGGATGTCGCCGCCCACCGAGGAGAGGCCGCGCAGCTCCGTGGGCAGGATCGCGGCCGCCTGGCGGATCTGGGCCCGCGTGTCGAGGATCTCGTTCGCGCCGCGGTAGAAGCGCTGCTGCCGCACCACGACCGTGGTGATCGCCGACCCGACCAGGCCGAGCATCACCATGACCACGAGCAGCTCGACGAGCGTGAAGCCGCGGCGCGGGCGCCGCGTGCTGCGGAGGCTGGTGGTAGGCATCAGCAGCTCCTCATGCTGGCGTAGCCCACGGTGCGGGTGCCGCGACTCGTGGTGAAGGTGAGCGTGTCGAACAGGAACATCGTGCCGTTGTTGGCGCTGATGGCGCGCCAGCGCTCGGTGACGCCGCGCCCGGAAGCCGTGCCGCTGGGCGTCGTGACGAGCGACGCGCACGAGACGGCGTTCAGGCGCTCGAACCGCGACTGCGCGGCGGTGGCGGTGACGGTGCGCAGGGTGCCGCCCGTCATCTGCCGCGCGACCATCGCCGCCGTGCTGGCGAGGCCGAGGATGCCGATGGCGAGGACGACGATCGCGACGATCATCTCGACGATGCTCACGCCGCGCCGCGCGCGGGTCACGCCGCGGCGTCGCCGCGGCCGGATCGATGCACGTGTCATTGGAAGCACCCGTCCTTCTGGACCTGGCCGAGCCTCGTGACGCAGACCGAGTCGGCGAACGACTCGCGCTGGAACTTGAACGTCCCGTACGTCAGCGCCGTGGCGCCGGACGCCATCGACGAGGCGACGCCGCGCGCGTCGTAGCGCACCGTGGTCGGCGCCGCCGTCGCGAGCGTCACCCGGTAGAGCGTGTCGAGGCGCACGGGCCGCACGACGGTGTCCGTCCCGGAGATCACGACGAGCATGTTCGCGTCGCGCCGCACCTCGGTCGCCTTCGCGCGGCGGATGGCCGTGGCGCGGGCGGTGGCGAGCAGTGACGTGATCTGGGACTTCGCCGATCGCATCTGGCTGGTCTCGCGCATGTAGTTGAAGCGCGGGACGCCGATGGCGAGGACGAGCCCGAAGATCACGAACACGATCATCAGCTCGATGATGGAGAACCCGCGGCGCCAGGCACGGCGGGATCGACGAGATAGTGGGGAGAGCATGCCGGCCTCGAGTGCGCGGAGCGTGCCGCGCGGCAAGTCGTTGTGAGCAGCGCACTTCGCCATTTCGCCGCCGCGCCGGACGCCGCAAAAAGGTGCGAGCTCGCACCTTTTTGCGTAGTCGCGCCGCTCACTCCTCCAGGCCGTACTCGCGGATCTTGTAGAGGAGCGCGCGGTGCGAGAGCTGGAGGAGGCGCGCGGCGCGCGTGCGGTTGCCCCCGGTGCGCTCCAGCGCGCGCCGGATGAGACCGCGCTCCAGCGCCTCCGTCTGCCGCTTGATCGACAGGTCCTCGGACGCGGGGAGCGTGGGCGGCGGCGCCGACGCGCGGAGGGCGGGGTGGAGGTGCTCCGCGCCGACCTCGGGCCCGTCGGTGAGCACGAGGGCGCGCTCGACGACGTTCTCCAGCTCGCGCACGTTGCCGGGCCACGGGTACTCGCCGAGCAGCCGCATCGCCTCGGGGCTCACGCGGCGCACGGCGAGGCCGAGGCGGCGGTTGTACGTCTCGACGAAGTGCCGGACGAGCGACGGGATGTCCTCGCGCCGGTCGCGGAGCGGGGGCAGGTGCAGGTGCACGACGTTGATGCGGTAGAACAGGTCCGAGCGGAAGCGCCCGGCCGCCGTCTCCGCCTCGAGGTCGCGCGACGTCGCGGCGACGACGCGGACGTCCACGGCACGTGCCTGGTTGTCGCCGACGCGGCGCACCTCACCCTCCTGCAGCGCGCGCAGGAGCTTCACCTGCAGCGCCACCGGCAGCTCGCCGATCTCGTCCAGGAACAGCGTGCCGCCGTTCGCCTCCTCGAAGAGGCCGACGCGCTCCGACGTGGCCCCGGTGAACGCGCCGCGCGCGTGGCCGAACAGCTCGCTCTCGAGCAGCTGCTCCGGGATCGCGCCGCAGTTCACCGCCACGAACGGCGCGGCCGCGCGCGGGCTCGAGCGGTGGACGAGCCGCGCGAGCAGCTCCTTCCCCGTCCCGCTCTCGCCGGTGACGAGCACCGTGGACGGGTGGCGCGCCACCTTGCGCGCCACCTCGCGCACCGCGCGCAGCGCCTCGCCGCTCCCGACGCTCCCCACGCCCGCGCCGGCGCCGCGGGCGGCCGTGAGCTCGTCGCGGAGCTGCGCGACCTCGCGCTGGAGGCGCTCGCGCTCGATCGCCTTGCGCACGACGAGGATCACCTGGTCGGGGCGGAAGGGCTTCGGGACGAAGTCGTAGGCGCCGCGCTGCATCGCGGCGATCACCTGCTCGTCGTCCCCGTAGGCGCTCATCATGATGACGAGCGCGCGCCCGCCACCGCCGCGGTAGCGATCGAGGAACTCCATCCCGTCCATGACCGGCATGCGCAGGTCGCAGAGCACGAGGTCCGCCTCGTCCCGCCGGAGCGCCTCGAGCGCCGCCGCCCCGTGCTCGGCCACGGCGACCTCGTGCCCCTCCCCCTCGAGGATGAGCGAGAGCGTACGACGGAGCCCCGGCTCGTCGTCGACTACCATGAGGCGCATCGTCATGCCGACGTCACCAGGCCCTCGGCCCTCGGCCGCTGGTCCGCAGAGGAGGCCTGTCGGCCTTGTACGCCCTCGACTCGACCGGGAGTCCCGAGAGCAGGCCGAGGGCCGAGGGCCGAGGACGTCGCCGCGGGGAAGAGCAGATGAAACGCCGCCCCCCCTTCCCGCGCCCGCTCCACCCACACGACGCCCTGCAGCGTCTCGACGACGCGCGACACGATCGCGAGCCCGAGGCCGGTGCCCTTCCCCGGCTCCTTCGTCGTGAAGAACGGGTCGAAGATCCGCTCGGCGTCCTCCTCGGGCACGCCCGGGCCCGCGTCGGCGACGATGACCTTCACGACCTCCGCCGGCGGGCGCACGCGCTCCAGCCACTCGGCGATGCGCTGGTCGGTGCGGCGCGGGACGGCGACCGCCTCCGGGTCGGTGGCGCGGCGCACGCTCCCCGCGCGCAGCGCCTCGACGGGCGTCACCTGCGTCACGACGCCGAGCCGGCCGCGCTGCGCCATGGCGTCGAGCGCGTTGAGGAGGAGGTTCACGAAGACCTGCTCGAGCTCGTGCCGCGCGCCGAAGATGGGCGGCACGCGCGGGTCGAGCGCGAGGTCCACCTCCACCTCGCGCAGGCGGCCCTGGTCGGCGAGCAGGCGCACGGCGTCGTCGATCGTCTCGTTGACGTCCAGGCGCGCGGGCGTGAGGCGACGCGGCCGCGCGTAGTCGAGCAGCCCGCGCACGATGCGGTCGATGCGGGCGCTCTCGCGCTCCAGACCGTCTATTGCCTCCGCCGCATGCGCGGCGTTGGCCTCCGCTGGCTGCGCGGCCCTGCCCAGCCCCTGACCCTCCACGGCGCGGCGCAGGAGGTGCGCGTAGCCGTTGATGGCGCCGAGCGGGTTGCCGATCTCGTGGGCCACGCCGGCGGCGAGGCGCCCGACGCTCGCGAGCTTCTCGGCGCGCACGCGCCGCGCCTGCTCGGCGAGCAGGTGGTCGGTCATCCGGTTGACGCTCTCGGCGAGCGCCGCGAGCTCGCGCGTGGCGGGCACCGGGACGCGCCGCGACAGGTCGCCCGCGACGATCGCCTCGGCGGCGTTCGCGACGTCGGCGATGGGGCGGCTCACGAGGCGCCGGAGGAGGTACGCGCCGAAGACCACGAAGACGCTCACGTCGAGCATCTCGAGCGCGAAGAGAAACAGCGACGCCCACGGCGCGTCGGCCACCTGCACGAACAGCAGCACGCCGACGGCCGCGCCGATCACCGCGGTGGCGGCGAGGATCGCGAGGGCGCCGAGGAGCTCGGTGCGGAGGGAAGGAAGCGAACGCGGAGGGTGCGGCATCTCGGGGCTGGGGATCGCGGGCGCGGCCCCGCACGTCCGGAGGACGACGCACGCGGGCATGGCGTCAAAGAGAGAACCCCCGGAGGCCGGTACTGGCCTCCGGGGGTTCTGCCGTCGGCCTGAGCCGACAGCCGTGGTGCGCTTAGTTACAGCGCGGCTCGCCCTCGAGGGCGTTGCCGGTCGAGACGCCCGAGCCGATGTAGATGTAGCAGGTGCGCGTCGTGGCGTTGTGGTACGCCGTCGCGCGCCAGCCCGTCCCGAGCGCGTCCGTCACGTCGACCGTGACGCCCGCCGACGACTTGTAGTTTTCGGCCAGGCCCGTCGTGTTCGTGTAGCTGGTGCGGTCGGAGAAGTAGGCCTCCTGCGCGGTCACGAGGTTGCGCAGGTCCGACTTCATCGACGCCATGTAGGCCTTCTCCTTCGTGTTCGCGAACTTCGGGATCGCGATCGCCGCGAGAATGCCG
>JBJMNJ010000021.1:0-3189 GCA_045804325.1 Gemmatimonadaceae bacterium | reverse complement strand
ACGGCCGTCGCCGGCGTGTCGGCGGCGCTCTCGGTCACGGCCTACCACGTGCCGCCGGCCGGCTTCGAGGTCGCGCCCATCGAGGCCATCGCGAAGCGCCCCGTGAGGCCGCTGCCGCTCGTGTCCGCCGCGCCGCACGCGTTCGGCCGGAGCGGGCGCGTGCGCGTGGCGTTCAGCCTTCCCGGGGCGCAGGTGCCGTACCCGCTGCGGCTCCAGGGCGACACCGCGGGGCTCAGCTACTCCTGGGTCTCGCTGGACGGCGAGCGGCCGGAGTGGGACGTGCGCCCGCTCGCGGGGGCGCTCCGAGCGCCCTCCCGCCCCGGCTTCTACCGCCTCGCGCTGGGGCGGGGCCGGGAGCGCCGCGTCGTCGAGGGGCCGACGTTGGCCGTGATGGTGCCGTTCGCGCAGAAGGTCGGCCGCTCGCTCAACGGCTACCTCATCGGCAGCTACGTCTCGGAGCGCCTCGGCGCCGCCGACGCGCCCTCCGGCTTCGTCGAGGTGACGCCGTCGCTGCTCGACGTGCCGCTCACCGAGCACCTGCGCCTGGGCGACTTCCTCTCGCAGGACAGTCAGCGCACGTGGCCGCGCTACGTCGCCGTGAACCCGCGGCTGCTCGACAAGCTCGAGCTGGTGATGGCCGAGGTGGCGCGCCTGCGCGGCGACTCTTCCAGCCGCGGGATCCGCCTCGGCGTGAGCTCGACGTTCCGCACGCCGATGCACAACCGCGCGGTGCAGTGGGCCGCGTCGGACAGCCGCCACCAGTACGGCGACGCGGCCGACGTGCGCGTCGACGTGGACGGCGACGGCCACCTCACCGCGTTCGACAGCCGCCTCGTGGCGCTCGCGGTGGAGATGGTGGAGCTCCGCAACCCGGACCTCGTCGGCGGCCTCGGACTGTACACGAGCCGCCGTTACAACACGCCGTACGTGCACATCGACGCGCGGGGCAAGCGCGCGCGGTGGCGCGGCTGAGCGCCGACCAGCGAATCGCAGCGCGGGCCGCCGTCGTACCGATGGCGGCCTCTTTCGTGCCGTAGCGGTGCACCGCGCGGAACGGCTATCCTGAGCGCCGACCGCTGATCGGCGGCAGCCGCCGGTCGCCGTCGCCAGGTCCGTAGCGGCACAGCAAACTGCGAGTCAGCGATGAACGATCTCTTGAGAGACCGCATCAACCGCAAGCTCGACGCCCTCTCCGACGAGCGCCTCTACCAGGTGCTCGACTACGTCGAGTTCCTCGAGTCGAAGTACGCGGAGCGCCAGGCGCCGCCGCCGACCGTCTTCACGCGCTTCGCCGAGGGGATCGAGGACACGCTGCGGGCCGGGCGCGTGTCGGCGACTACGATCTCCGATACGATGGGCTTCCTCAACAAGGCCATGGGGGTCTTGAACGGCGTCGCCGCCGCTGGCAAGTCAGTTGCGAGCGACGTGGTCGGGGCGGCGCAGAGGGTCGCCGGCCAGGCGGGGGGCCCGGGCACCACGGGGCAGCCCGGCGCGGCCGGCACGACCGATTCCTCGGCGCCTCGCCCGGGCACGCCACCCAACACCACCGGAGAGACCTCCAAGTGACCACGTCTGCCGAGCGGGCCGCGCAACGCGCGCGCCGCGGACGCCGCGCCAAGGGCGCCGCGCCGGGCGCCGCCGCCGTCGAGGGCGAGGTGCGCAGCCCGCGCACGGGCGCCAAGCGCACCCTGATGGGCACCATCCAGCAGATCCCCCACTACCTGCGCCTCCTCGCGGGGCTGCTGACCGACCCGCGCGTGCCGATGCTCGACAAGGCGCTCGTCGGCGCGGCCATCGCCTACATCCTCCTGCCGGCGGACTTCATTCCGGACTTCATCCCGTTCATCGGCGAGGTGGACGACATCTTCCTCCTCGTCACGGCGCTGCAGCGGCTGATCGCGAATGCGGGTCGCCGCGTGGTCCTCGAGCACTGGGGGGGCGAGCCGTCCGAGCTGGCCGACCTCAACCTGCGGCGCGTGCTCACCGCGGCGACGTTCTTCCTGCCGGGGCGCATCCGCAGGCGGTTGAAGGCCCTCGGCAGGGACTAGGAGGCAGGAGGCAGGAAGCAGGCATCAGGAATCAGGGGCGGGGCCGGCCGGCGATCCTGACCCGTTCCTCACGCCCGGCCGCAGTTCCCGACGCCTACTTCCTGATCCCGACTCCCTGTATATTTCGCCATGGCGACCTCGACTCGTACAGCTTCCGTTCGGCCCGCCGGCCCGGGACACCCGGGCGGCGGGCCTTCGCGCGTTCAGGGGGATGCCGGCGTCGAGCCGCGCGCCCACGGGATGGCGCGCGTGCGCGACGACCTCGCGCTCACGTTCGACGACGTCCTGCTCGTCCCCGGGCACTCGCTCACGCACCCGAAGGACGTCGACACGGCGTCGCGCTTCACGCGCGGCATCACGCTCAACGTGCCCTTCGCCAGCGCGGCGATGGACACGGTGACCGAGAGCGAGATGGCCATCGCGATGGCCCGCGCCGGGGGCATCGGCGTGCTGCACAAGAACATGTCGATCGAGCGCCAGGCGCGAGAGGTCGACATCGTGAAGCGCTCCGAGAGCGGGATGATCATGAACCCGTTCACGCTCGGCCCCGACGCGACGCTCCGCGAGGCCGTCGCGCTCATGGGGCGCTTCAAGATCTCCGGCGTCCCCATCGTCGACGCCGACGGGCGGCTCGTCGGCATCATCACCAACCGCGACCTGCAGTTCGAGCGGAGCCTCGACCGCCCGCTGCGCGAGGCGATGACGCGCGAGGGGCTCGTCACCGCGCCCGAGGGGACCACGCTCGACGAGGCGGAGGCGATCATGGGTCGCAACCGCATCGAGAAGCTCCCCGTCGTCGACGGCGACGGGCGGCTGCGCGGCCTCATCACGGTGAAGGACATCCACAAGCGCCGGCAGTACCCGAACGCGAACAAGGACCACCACGGACGGCTGCGGGTGGCCGCGGCGATCGGCGCCGGCGGCGACTTCCTCGCCCGCGCCCGCGCGCTGTGCGACGCCGGCGTCGACGTGCTCGTGATCGACACCGCGCACGGCCACAGCCAGGGGGTGCTCGACGCCACGGCGAAGGTGCGTGAGGCGTTTCCCGAGGTGCAGCTCGTCGCCGGCAACGTCGCCACCCGCCCGGGCGCCGCGGCGCTCGTGGAGCGCGGCGTGGACGCGGTGAAGGTGGGCGTCGGCC
>JBJMNJ010000020.1:0-2763 GCA_045804325.1 Gemmatimonadaceae bacterium | reverse complement strand
CCGGCTCTGGCGCGTCCCGGCCGCCGGCGGCGCGCCGGCGGAGATTCCCTTCGCCGCCGCGCTCGCGATCGCGCGCACGCGCCCCGTGCTGCCACCCGCGCGCTTCCCCGCGCCCGGCGCCACGCAGCCGGTGCGCGCGTTCATGAGCGTCGCGCTCTCGCCCGACGCGCGCCGCGTCGCGATGCTCGCGCTCGGCGCGCTCTGGGTGATGCCGCTCGACGACTCGGCTGCGGGCTCGCCGCGACCCCGCTCTGTCGCAAAGGTGCCGCTCGTGGCGCGCGACCTCGCCTGGTCGCCCGACGGCAGCGCCGTCGTCTGGTCGGCCGGCCGGTGGCGCGAGGAGGACCTCTACGCGACCGATCTCGCGACCGGCGCCACGCGCCGCCTCACCGCGCTGCCGGGGCGCGAGGCGCATCCCGCGTGGTCACCCGACGGGCGGCGGCTGCTCTTCCTGCACGAGCCGGCGGAGGACTCGGTGGTCGCGCGCGTCGCCGAGGCCGACGCGCTGCGCGCGGGGCCCGTCGCCGACACCGCGCGCACGTGGGGCTTCCGCGCCGAGCGCGGCGCCGAGGCGTACTGGGCGCCGTCGTCCGACGCGCTGCTCTACGTCACCCGCAGCTTCGACGCGGCGCGTCCCACGCGCGGCGAGATCGTCCCGCTCGCGGCGGCGCTCCTCGCGCGCGCCGGTGCCGGGAGTGCCGGCACCAAGTCCGTGCGCCGCACGGTGCGCATGCCCGACTCGCCGCTGTGGCTGCAGTGGACGGCGGGATCGCTCGTCTGGGTGCGTCACGCACGGCTGTGGCGCGCACCGTTCGAGATCGCGGCGGCGGATGGCGAAGGGATGCGCGGCGTGCCCGCACCGCTCGGCGCGGACCCGGCGATCTATCTCTCCGCCGCGCGCGACGGCACGCTCCTCTACCTCTCCGACGGCGGCCTCCGCCTGCGCCGCCCCGACGGCGGCGAGCGGCGGCTCGGCTGGCCGCTCGCGTACACGCCGCCGGTGGCACCGCCGCTCCTCGTGCGCGGGGCACGCGTCGTCGACGGCACCGGGCGCCCGGCCACGCCGCCGCGCGACGTGCTCGTGCGCGGCGGCCGCATCGCCGCGATCGCCGAGGCGGGCACGCTCGACGCCGGCGGCGCGCGGGTGCTCGACGGCGCGGGCAGGTGGCTGATCCCGGGCCTCATGGACCTGCACGCGCACGGCTACCGGCCCGAGCTGCTGCCGGGCTTCGCGTACTTCGGCGTGACGACCATCCGCGACCAGGGCTCGCCGCCCGGTCCGCTCGTCGCGTGGGCCGACGCGGTGGCCGCGGGCAGGAGCGAGGGGCCGCGCGTGGGCTTCGGCGCCGTCCAGTACTACAGCGACTGGGCGTACGACGTCGAGGACGGGATGGGTGTCGAGCCCGAGGCCGACGCGGGCCACGCGGCGCGCGCGATCGCGCTCGAGCGCGTCTTCGGCGGGCAGCACGTCAAGACGCGCACCTTCCGCCGCTGGGACATCGACGCGCGCTTCGTGGCCGAGGCGCACCGGCTCGGGCTGCGCACGACGGGGCACTGCGCGCACCAGCTCCCGCTCGTCGCCGCGGGGATCGACGCCAAGGAGCACGCCGGCTTCTGCGAGCCGCGCGGCGACGGGGTGATCTACGACGACCTGGTGCAGCTGTATCGCGCCGCGGGGATCGGCGTCGTGCCGACCATCGTCTACTCGTCGCTCGCGCTGCGGATCCACGCGCAGCCGGACGTGCTCGAGCGCGACACGGAGCTCGCGCCCTTCCTGCCGCCGCGCAGCGACTTCGCCTGGATGCTCGCGCTCGACTCGACGGGGCGCAGGGAGTACGCGGGCTTCACCGCGACGGCGCGCGTCGCGGCGCGCAAGCTAGCGCGCGCGGGCGTGACGCTCGGCACCGGGAGCGACGTCTGGCAGACGCCCACGGGGGCCCACATGGAGCTGGAGGAGCTGGTGGCGGCGGGACTCACGCCGCTCGAGGCGCTCCGCGCCGCGACGGGCGATGCGGCGAAGATTCTCGGCGCCGACGGAGAGCTCGGCACGATCGCGGTGGGGAAGTGGGCCGATCTCGTGCTGCTCGACGCGGACCCGACGGCCGACGTGCGCAACACGCGGCGGATCCGGGCGGTGGTGCAGGCGGGGCGGGTGGTGGACCGCGCGGCGATCGTCGCGGCGGCACGGGCAGGCGGCGCCGCGGCCGACCCCTGAAGGGGTCACTCGGCCTGAGAGCCCTGAAGGGCTCTCCGTTCCAGGGCCACGGTCGAGCATAGGACGAACAGCCCGGCCTTCTCGCGGGGTGCCGCCTGGCTTTCGCGCCCGAGGGCCCGCCCCCACCCGTGAAGTCCTCGCCTCGCGCGGCGCACCTGCGGCGCCTCTGCCGGCCCGCGGGCGCACCCCTCCCCTGCGCGCCCCCCCTCACCTCCCGCCCCGCCCCCGTGCTGCGTGGCGCGGGATGCTACTCGGCGTGAGCCCGGCGGACCCGCTCACCCTCGGGGGCCTGGCGCTGCTGCTGGTGGGCGTCGCGCTCTTCGCCAGCTGGCTGCCGGTGCGGCGCGCGGCGCGGGTAGACCCCCTGGCCGCGTTACGGGCGGAGTAGCGCGCCCTCAGGCCGTACGGGTGCTCGCGGCCTCGTGCAGCCCCAGCTCCTCGACGGACTGGTCGCGCATCCTGAACTTCTACCGTAGGCGCGCCGACGCAGGTGCCGCCCCTGGTGGCGGCGCGAGGCCCGCCGGAGTGGGAGTAGGCGGGGTCGCGGC
>JBJMNJ010000019.1:0-2614 GCA_045804325.1 Gemmatimonadaceae bacterium | reverse complement strand
GGCTGGAAGGCGGCGCGCATCGCCGAGTCGACGACCGTGTTGCGCGCGGCGAGCGAGAGCGCGGCGAGGAGCGGCGACTGCGCGCCGCCCACGGTGCCGAGACGCTGCGCCGCGTCGCGCACGGTCGTGGCGCGAGCGACCGAGAGCCCGCGCACCCACGCGCGCCACCGCTGCACGTACTCGGCGCGATAGCGGGCGCGCAGCTCGGCCAGCACGCGGTCGCGGTCCTCGGCGCGCGCGACGGTCGCGTCACCCATCACCCAGCGCTCGCCCTGGAAGAAGCGGTCGCTGTCGCGGAAGGCATCCTGCATGAACTTCCAGCCCGCGGCGGTGAAGGGGCCCGGCACGTCGCCGGGCGCGTTCACGACGCCCGCGGCGTTCGGCGCGAGCACGGCGAGTCGCGCCGGTGGCGCGGCCTTCGACGCCTCGGCGAGCATGTACTGATAGATCTGCTCCGTGCCCGCGAAGCGGCCGAGGAACTCGCGCGCGCGCCGCACGACGGCCGCGTCGCTCGCCGTGGGGAACGGGTTCGCGCGCGGCAGCTCGCCCGCGTACCACTCGAACTGGCGCCGCGCGAGCGCCGTCACATCGGCGTCGGTGGGTTGCCCGCGCTGCCAGCTCGCCAGCAGCACCGGCGCGAGCTGCTCCGGCACGGCGCGCGCCGGCTCGGTGGTCATCACGAGGTAGGCGCGCAGGGCGCCGTACGTCCGGCCGTAGTCGTCGCCCGGACGTGGCGCCTCGGGCAACGCGCGCAGCGAGTCGACGAGCGCGCTCCACGCGGAGCCGTGCAGCTGGCGCGCGTAGCCGCCGAGCCATGCCGGTCGAGCCGCGCTCGCGAGCGAGGCGCCGCTCCACAGCCCCCAGCGAAGCCGCAGCGGCGGGCCCTCGCGCTCGTAGCCCTGCAGCGTGTCGAGCACGCCGCGCAGGGCGTCGAGCGTGCGCAGTGCCTGCGGCGACGGGAAGACGACCGTGCCCGGCGCGGCCTCCACCACGGGGAGCGAGGCGACCGCGCGCGCCGCGTCGACGGAGCGGGCGGCGAGCGCGCGGTTGCCGAGCCACGACGCGGTGATCCCGACGGCGACGAGCAGCGCCGCGGCGATGCCGGTGCCGAGGAGTGCGCGACGGAGGCGCGAGACTCTCACGCCGCCGCGCGCCGATACCGCGGCGCCGCTGTCGCCGAGGATCACTTCGGGAAAGAGCCGCTCGAGGAACGTCCACTGCGGCACGCGGCGCGTGGTCGGCGGCGCGTACGTGGGCGCGGCGGTGGCCGCGGCGAGCGCCGCCTGCTGCGCGAACGCGCGCGTGGCCCCGCCGCCGACGAGCGGTGGCGCGGCCGCCGTACCGGCGGCGGCGACGGACGGCGTCGCGCGAACGTCGGTCACGACGACGGGACGCGCGCCGACGAAATAGAAGCCGCGCAGCATCGGCACGACGCCGAGCTGCCTCGGCCGGCACAGCTCGACGAGCAGCCGCGACGCGGCGGGCCCCAGCTTGGACAGCTCGCGTGGAAACTCGTACGCGTCGAGCCGGCGCTCGGCGACGCTCTCGCGTCCGAGCAGCTCCGGCCGCCAGGCGGCGAGCGCCGTGCCCAGCCCCTCGAACGCCTGCGCGAGCCGCGGCGCGAGGCGCTCGGCGTAGCTGCCGGCGGCCGCTCCCGTGGCGACGTCGTAGGGCAGCGCGGCACCGAGCGGCGCGCGCACCTCGTCGCGCGACAGCGGCGCTGCCCACGCCTCGAAATGCGGGATGCGATCGGCGCGCGTGAAGATCACGTAGACGGGTACGGCCAGTCCCCACTCGCGTGCGATCTCGCCGACGCGCTCGCGGAGCAGCTGCGCCGTCGCGTCGAGCTGCTCGCCCGCGTCGCCGCCGTAGAACAGCTCGCAGCTGACGCACACGACGACGGCGCGCGACGCCTGCTCGCCGCGGCCGACCGCTGCGCGCAGCCCCGCCGGGCGCAGCGCGCGCACGAAGCGCCGCCACCGCGCAGCGTCGGACAGCACCGGTGCACCCGCTTCCGCGAGCACCGCGCCCCGCACCGCCCACAGGTTCGCGGCGGTCGTAGGCGGTGGCGGATCACCCGCCGCCGCGCCGGCGAGCAGCTCCGGGTCGAGCCCGGAGCGTGCCACGACGGTCGTCTTGCAGCTGCCGTCCGTGCCGAGCACGAGGACGAGCGGCTGCGACGACAGCGCGGACCGCAGACGCGCGCGCGCCGCGCCGACCGTCTGCAGCGCGTCGTCCTTCGCGTCGCCGGGCTCCGGCTCGAGCGCCCCGTCCTGCGGCCGCAGATACCACAGCAGCGCCGCCGCCGCGATCAGCCCGAGCGCGACGAGGCCGACGCGCAGCGCGACGCGCTCGCCCTCGCTGAGGGTGAGCACCGCGCCGAGCAGCCAGGCGAGGAGCACGAACACGATCAGCGTCGCGAGCGCGGCGTACCAGCGCATCGGGCTGCCCTGTGCCATTGGTCGGACCGTCGTGGTGAGGGGAGTCAGCGTCCGGCGGTCGTCGCGGCGAGCGCGCGCAGCTCGTCACCGCTCGCGCGGAGCGACAGCGCGCCGGCACCCCAGAGGATCACGGCGAGCGCGCACGCGCCGCCGAGCGCGATGGCCAGCCGTCG
>JBJMNJ010000018.1:0-21687 GCA_045804325.1 Gemmatimonadaceae bacterium | reverse complement strand
GAGACGACCTGGTTGTCGAGCGTGTTGAAGAAGAGCGCGCCGTCGTAGTACGCGAGGCCGCGGTTCACCACGTCGCAGCAGGCGACGCCGTTCGCGGCGCGTATGTACGGCGGCTGATACTTCCACTTCATGGCGCCGGACTTCGTCAGGTCGAGCGCGTAGAGCGTGTTCGGGAAGGGGGAGACGACGTACATCGTGCTCCCGATCACGAGCGGCGCCCCCTCGTGCCCGCGCCGGATGCCCGTGGAGAACGTCCACGCGAGGCGGAGGTCCTTCACGTTCGCGGTGGTGATCTCGGCGAGCGTGCTGTAGCGTGTGCTCGCGTAGTTCTTCGCGGGCATCGCCCACTGGCCGTCGTCGCGAACGAGGTCGTCGAGGTCGCGGGAGCGCGGCGCCGCGTTCGCGGCGCTGCCCTGCTCCGACGCGCACCCCGCGGCGCCGAGCAGCAGGGCCGCGAGTGCGGCGGCGAGGCACACGTCGTGTGAGCGCGCGCTCCGAGCGGCAGCGCGCGCCGTGACACTCCAACGGCCAGGAGGCGCCACGGTGGGAGTTACTGTGGTGGGTCGTGGCGCACCCGCGGCGCCACCATATGCGTGGACCTCGTGTCCGCATGAGGCGTACCATTGTAGAGTCTTGCCCGCACGACGCTCGGCGCGCGATGACGTGCGGCGGGCCAGTGTCGACAACGTGTGGAAAGCTGCGCTCGCATGGTACGTCGTCGTACCGACGAGCCTAACGTCTCGTCCGTGCACCGCCGCCACTTCCTCGCCTCCCTGCCCGCCCTGCTGATCGCCGCGAGGCTCCCACGCCGCCGCGCGGTGCGGCTGCGCATCGCGCTCGTGGACGCCACGGCGCAGCGCTCGCTCCAGTCGCACCCGGGCGCCATCCTCGGGTTCGAGGAGGCCGGGCGGCTCGCGGAGATGCTCGGCGGCGAGGTGCGCCCGGCCACCGAGGGCGACCCGCCGCCGCAGGCGGTCGTGGGCGGCTGGCGCGACCGCGGCCCCGATCCCGATGCGGACCTTCACACCGTGAAGGAGCTGCCCGACCCGTTCGGTCCGGACGGTCCGAAGGAGGTGGTGCTCGTGAACGTCGGTGACGCGAGCGACGCGCTTCGCGCGCGGTGCCGGCCCAACCTGTTTCACGTGGCGCCCAGCGAGGCGATGCAGCGCGACGCGCGCGCGCTCGCCGGCGGCTCGGGACAGGCGCTGACATGGCACGCATCGCTCGAGCCGTTCGGCGCGGGCCAGCTCAACGACCGCTTCCGCGCGAGCTTCCGGACGGGAATGGACGGCGACGCGTGGACGACGTGGTTCGCGATCAAGATGCTCGCCGAGGCCGCGCTGCGCGCCGAGAGCGACGACCCGCGAGCGATCGCCGCGTACCTGGCGCGCCCCGGCACGCGCTTCGACGGCCACAAGGGACGTCCGCTCTCGTTCAGACCGTGGGACCACCAGCTCCGGCAGCCGCTGTACGTACTCCAGGGGAGCTCCGCTCCGACCGAAGTCCCGCCCCGCGGCGGCGGCACCGTCGCCGAGCAGCTCGACCGCCTCGGCGCCTCGGCCGCGCGGCCGGGCTACGCATGCGAATAGGGAGAGCGACTGCATGACACTGCGTGAGACTCTGCTCGCCCTGCTCGCCGCGACGCACCCCGCCGCCGCCTCGGCGCAGCTCGCGTTCGTCAGCAACGAGGGGTCGCGGACGGTCACCGTCGTGGACCTCGCGGCGCGGCGCGCGGTGGCGACCATCGCCATGGGCGCGCGGCCGCGCGGGATCCAGACGAGTCCCGACGGAACGCGCGTGTACGTCGCGCTCAGCGACGACCGGCCCAACGAGCAGACCGCGGGCGACGCGATCGCGGTCATCGACGTCGCGACGCGGCGCGTCATCGGGCGCCACCCCGGCGGCTCCGATCCCGAGCAGTTCGCGCTCACCCCGGACGGCCGCCACCTGTTCGCCGCCAACGAGGACGCCGGCACCGCCTCGGCCCTCGACCTCCGCACGGGCACCGTGCTCGAGACGGTGGTGGTGGGCATCGAGCCCGAGGGGGTGGCCGTGAGCCCCGACGGACGCTGGGCCTACGTGACCGCGGAGACCAGCAACACCGTCTCGATCATCGACGCACGCACGAACAAGGTGGCGGCGAACCTCCTCGTGGACGTGCGCCCGCGCGCGGTGGCGTTCAGCCCCGACGCGCGCCGCGCGTGGGTGACCGCGGAGATCGGCGGCACGCTCACGGCGATCGACGTGCGCACGCGCCGGATCGTCGGCACCGTGGAGCTCGAGGACCTCGAGGGCAAGCCGGTGGGCGTCGTCGTGAGTCCGGACGGGCGCCGCGTCTACGTGGCCAACGGCGCCGCCGGGACGCTGTCCGTGGTGGACGCCGCGTCGCTCAAGGTCGTCGGCACGGTGAAGGTGGGCCGGCGGCCGTGGGGCGTTGCCGCGAGCCGAGACGGCCGCTTCGTGTACACCGCGGACGGGCTCTCGAACGCGATCTCCGTCGTGGACGCGCGCGCGCTCAAGGTCGTCGCGACGATCCCGGTCGGCGAGCGCCCGTGGGGGATCGCGCTGGTGAGGTGAGACGAGAAAGGAGAGAGGAGAAAGGAGACGCACCCTACCGGGACGCATCTCCTTTCTCCTCTCTCCTTTCTCCCCTCTCCTTTCTCGTTCCTAGAACGCCGCGCGCCCCCCGAGCGAGGCGCCGCCGCCGGACGCCGGCGCGACGATGACCGAGCGCGGCACGCGCCGCCAGCGCTCCGCTCGCGCGACCAGTCCCAGCACGAACCCGCCCCCCGCGCCCCAGGCGGCCCAGTCGCCCACGGTGTCCCACTCCCACCCACCGCGGTCGTTGATGGCGGCGACGGCGCCGAGCAGCCCGCCGACGACCCCGCCGAACAGCGCGCCGCCGATCGCGCGCTCGAGCGGCGGCGCGATGCCGCGGCTCACGGCCATCCCGGAGATCCCCGCGCGAGGCACCGCCGCGATGCCGGGACGCAGGTCGAGCACCAGCGTGTCGCGCGTGGCGCGCAGCACGGTGCCGCGCAGCACCTGGTGCGAGGGCCCCGCGGTGCGGAGCGACTGCTGATACGCGTCGCGCCACCAGACGCTCACGCGCGTGCCGGGCGCGAACGGGTCCGACGTGACGCGCTGCGCGCCGCCGGCGGGCGCGAGCACGAGGGCGATCGCCACCAGGGCGGCGTGTGCGCGGGGGTGCGGCGACATGACGCGATCTCCGATGATCGTGTGCACATCTGCCTTCACGATGCGGGCCAGGACGCCCTGGCTCATCCTGGCAATGCAGTCGCTCTTGCGGAGCCCCCACCCGGGAGGGATCGTCAGCCCTCACTCCGACCACGAGAGCCGCGATGCCCGCCCGCCGCCCACGGCGCGCCCTCCTCGCCGTCGGCGCGCTCGTCGTCGTAGTCCTCGCGATCGTCGGCGTGCGCCAGCTCGCGCGCTCGCGCACCGTGCAGCTCTTCGGCGGGCTCGTCTCGCACGTGCCGACGTCCGAGCGGCGCGTGGCGCTCACCTTCGACGACGGCCCCACGCCCGCGGTGATCGACACCATCCTCGGCGTGCTCGGGGCGCGCGGCGTGCGGGCGACGTTCTTCGTCACCGGGCGCGAGCTCGCCGCCGCGCCGGAGGCCGGGCGCCGGCTCGTCGCCGCCGGGCACGAGCTCGGGAACCACACGTGGTCGCACCGCCGCATGGCGTTCGTGAGCCTCGGCACCGTGAAGGCGGAGCTGGAGCCGACGGACTCGCTCATCCGCCTCGCGGGGCAGCGGGGGCGGATCAGCTTCCGCCCGCCCTACGGCTACAAGCTCGCGGTGCTGCCGTGGTACCTGCGCCGTCTCCGGCGCACGACGGTGATGTGGGACGTCGAGCCGGACTCGTACGCCGACGTCGCGGCGACGCCCGAGGGGATCGTGCGCCACGTGCTCGCGCGCGTGGGCCCAGGCTCGATCGTCCTCCTCCACGTCTGGTACCCGAGCCGGCGCACGTCGCTCGCCGCCGTGGGCCCGCTCGTGGACAGCCTGCAGGCGCGCGGGTACGAGGTGGGGGCGGTGCGAGAGCTGCTTCACTGAGCAGCGGCCCTCGGGCCGAGGGCCGGACTTCACTCCGCTCTGTTGCGCATGTGGTCCGCGAGCGCGTGCAGCCGCTCGCGCAGGTGCCGGCGCACCTCGTCCGGCATCGGGTGCTCGTCGAGCGCGCGGTCCATGCACCAGAGCCACTCGTCGCGCTCGCGGCCCCCGATGGAGAAGGGGAAGTGGCGCATGCGGAGCCGCGGGTGGCCGTGCTTCTCCACGTAGAGCTGCGGCCCGCCGGTCCAGCCGGTCATGAACATGAACAGCTTCTCGCGCGACGCCTTCAGGCTCTTCGCGTGCAGCGCCCGGATGGTGGCCGCCTCCGGCGCGGTGTCCATGATGTCGTAGAAGCGGTCCACGAGGCGGCGGATGCCGGCCTCGCCGCCGACGAGCTCGTATGGGGTGGGGGACGTCTCCTGCATGCATGAAATCTACCCGGCCGCCGGCGGCCGCGAACCAACCATCCCCCGCGAGCGCACGTCTCAGGAGGCATGAAGCGGCCGCTCCTCCTTCTCGGCCTGGCGCTCGCGCCGCGCGCCACTCGCGCGCAGGCCGTGGAGCTCGACCACGTGTGGGTCGTCGTCGCGGGCGGCGCGCCCGAGCGGCGCGCGCTCGAGGCCGCGGGGCTCCGCGTGTGGCCCACCGTCCAGCGCCACGAGGGGCAGGGCACCGCGTCGGTGATGGTGGAGCTCGAGGGCAACTTCCTCGAGCTGCTCTGGCCCGACTCCACGGTCGCGGTCGCGCCCGGACGCGAGGCCGCGACCGCGAGGTTCCGCGCGCGGCAGCGGTGGCGGAGCTCGGGATGGTCGCCATTCGGGATCGGGCTGCGAACGCGTGCGGGCGCCCCCGACACGCTCCCGTTCACCACCTGGCCGCTGCGGCTGGAGTGGATGGCGCCCGGCGAGGCGCTCCGCATGCTCACCGCGCGCGCCGATACCACGTCGCCGAGCGTGTGGGTGGTGCCGCGCTCCAGTGCGCTGGAGGACGCCACCATCCCTGCCGCCGCGCGCCGCCACCCCAACGGCGCGCGCGCCATCACCGCCCTTCGCCTGACCATGCCGCGCGCGGCGCCCGAGACGGAGGCCGTGCGCGCGCTGGTGGAGCAGCACGTCGCGACGCTCGCCCGCGGCGAGGCGTGGCTGCTCGAGGTCACGATGGACGGCGGCGTTCGCGGCAGGGAGCGCGACCTGCGGCCCGCGCTCCCGCTCGTCGTGCGCTGGTAGTCCGCCGCTCAGCCGTCCTTGCGTACGCGCACCACCGGCGCCGGCTGCGGTCCCGTGCTCGGCGTCACCCGCGGCCCCTCGACCGTCCACCGCAGCGGATCGAGACAGAGCTGGCGCACCGACATCGCCTCGTTCCACGCGTGGTAGAGCACCCAGTCGCGCCCGTCCGGTCCCTCGACGATGGCATGGTGGCCGGGCCCGCGCACGCGGCCGGGGACGCCGCGCAGCACGCGCGCCTCGACGCCCTGGCCCGCGTACGGCCCCGTCACCCTGTCGGCTACGGCGTAGTCCACGCCGTAGTTCGGCGTCTGCCAGTTGGAGCCGCTGTAGAAGCAGTAGTAGCGCCCGCGGTGCCTGCGGACGTACGGCGCCTCTATCGTATGCCAGTCGAATGTGGCGTCGTAGACGTCCATGCGGCGGTTCGCCTCGTACAGCGTCCACGGGTGGCGGGCGCGGAGCACGGTGCGGCACTCGCCGGCGAGCCGCGTCATCCCGACGAGCCGGTCGACGGCGAGACCGGTGCCGGGGTGGAAGCCGCCATCCGTGTTCGGGTAATTGCGCGCGTAGAACAGGTACCACTGCCCGTCCGCGTCGCGGAACGGATGCGCGTCGATGGTGAAGCGGTTGCCCGTGCAGTCCACGAGCGGCGCGCCGGTGTCGGCGTACGGCCCTTCGGGCGCGCGGCTCGTCGCGACGCGCAGCGCGAACTTCTCCTCCTCCACGCCTCCCATCGCGTAGTAGAGGTAGAACGTGCCGTCGTGGTACGCGGGCTCGGGCGCCCAGTACTCGTAGCGCGCGTCCTCGCTGGGCGGCGCGAGCGCGCCGCCGAGCTCCTCCCACGAGACGAGGTCGCGCGAGCGGAGCAGGGTGAAGATGCGTCCGTCGGCCTTGCGCTCGCGCCCCGTGGTGCCGAACGCGTAGTACACGCCCTCGTGGAGCAGCACGCCCGGGTCGGGCATGGAGCCGGCGTAGACGGGGTTCGCGTACGTCCGCTGCCCCGTCATGAGTGCCGTGGCATCCAGCGCCCCCACGGCGCCGAGACCGACGCCGCCGGCCATGGTCTTGAGGAAGTCGCGGCGCGTGGTGGTGTCCATCATGACTCCCGGTGCGCGTGGAGGAGGTGGGGCGATGTCTCGGTCCGTCGTCAGGGCCATTCACTCCGCCTGGAGTGCCACGAGTGGGTCCACGCGCGTGGCGCGGCGGGCCGGGAGCCAGCAGGCCAGCAGCGCGGTGGCGCCGAGGACGGCGACCACCGCTGCGAACGTCACCCAGTCGATCGGCCCCACCTGGAAGAGGAGCCCGCGCAGCAGGTGACCCACGGCGAGCGCGCCCGCGAGCCCCGCCGCCGCGCCGAGGGACGCGAGCAGCAGCCCGCGGCCGAGCACCATGCGGCCGATCTCCCCCGCGGGAGCTCCGAGCGCGAGGCGCACGCCGAACTCGCGCACCCGAGCGCCCACCGCGACCGAGATCACCCCGTAGATCCCGATCGCCGCCATGACCAGCGCCGTCGCCCCGAAGGCCGTGATGAGGAGGCTCGTCAGGCGGCGCGTGCTCAGCGAGCGCTCCACCGCGTCCGTCATCGTGTGCACGTCGTACAGTGGCAGCGTGGGGTCGAGCGCCGCGAGCTCGCGCCGGAGCAGCGGCAGCACGGCCTCGGGCGGCCCCGCGGTGCGCACGACGATGTCGTTCCGCCAGTTGACCTGCTGCGCCAGCGGCTGGTACACCTGGAGGTCGGGCGGCTCGTCGAGCCGGCTGCGCTTCACGTTGGGCACCACGCCCACGACGGTGATCCACCGCGCCGCCGACGTGTCGCCCTGGTAGCGGAAGCGCTTGCCGATCGGGTCCTCGCCGGGCCAGAAGTGGCGCGCGAACGTCTCGTCCACGACGCCGACGCGCGGCGCGCGCTCGTCGTCGGAGGCCGCGAACGCGCGGCCGCGCACCACCGGCGTGCCGATTGCCGCGAAGTAGCCGAGCGACACCTGGCGGACGTTCGCCACGAGCACCGGCTCCCCCGCCTTCGGCTCCTTCCCCTCCGCGACGACGTTGTTCTGCGGGTTGCCAGGCGTGAGTGGCACGCGGTCGGCCGCGCCCACCGCGCGCACGCCGGGGAGCGCCGCGACGCGGTCGAGCAGCCGGCCGTAGAGCTGGCGCACCGCGGTGTCCGACGGATAGCGCGAGCCCGGGAGCGACACGCGCGCGACGAGCACCCCCTCCGCGCGGTACCCCGGATCCACGGCGAGCAGGCGCCCGTAGCTCCGGAGCAGCAGCCCCGTGGCGACGAGCAGCACGAGCGACAGCGCGAACTGCCCGACGACGAAGGCGTCGCTCAGCCGGCGCGCGCGCGCCGACGCGGTGCCGCGCGTGCCGGCGCGCATCGCGTCCTGCACGTCCAGCCGCGCCGCGCGGAGGGCCGGCGCGAGCCCGCAGAGGAGTCCCGTGAGAGCTCCCGCCGCCGCGGTGAACAGCAGCGCGCGCCAGTCGAACGTCACGCCGTCCATGCGCGGGAACTGCTCCGCCGGCAGGCGCCGCAGCGCCGACGCGCCCCACGCGCCGAGCAGCCCGCCGAGCGCAGCCCCCGTCGCCCCGAGCAGGACGCCCTCGGTGAGGAGCTGCGCGGCGACGCGGCGCGGGCTCGCGCCGATCGCGCACCGCACGGCGAGCTCGCGCTCCCGCGCGGCGGCTCGCGCGAGCATCAGGTTGGCGATGTTGGCGCACGCGATGAGCAGGACGGCGGCCCCGGCGCCGAGCAATACGACGAGCGGCCGCTCCACGTCTCCCACGAGGCGGTCGCCGAGCCGCTGGGCCACGAAGCGCGAGCCGCCCGGCTTCGCGTCGGGGAACACGTCGCGGCGCTCGAGCGCGAAGGCGTCGGTGACGGCCTCGATGTCCCGGCGCACGTCTTCCGGCGTCACCCCCGGCCGCATGCGGGCGACGACGTCGTCGCACCAGCAGTTGAACCGCGTGGGGTCGAGCGGGAGCGGCACGTACAGGGCCGCGCGGTGCGGGAAGTCGAAGCCCGGCGGCATCACCCCGATCACCGTATACGGCCGGCCGCTGAGGTCGATCGCGCGGCCGACGACCGAGCGGTCGCCGCCGAAGCGGTCGCGCCAGAGCGCGTGGCCGAGCACCGCGACGGGCGGCGGCTCGGGGCCACCCTCGCCCGGCGCGAACGTGCGCCCGAGCAGCGGCGCGACGCCCATCACCCGGAAGAAGTCCGCCGAGACCGCGGCGCCCTCGACGCGCTGCGGGTCGCCGCCCGCCGCCGCGAGGTTGAAGCCCCACCCCCACTCGTGCGCGGCGGCCGCCGCGAGCGTCCGCGCGCGGGCGCGCTGCGCGAGGAACACGCCCTCGGGCATGCTCACCTCGCGCAGCCCCTTCTCGGGCGCCGTGCCCCAGTACGCCACGAGCCGCTCGGGCTCCGGGTAGGGAAGAGGGCGCAGCAGCACCGCGTCCACCGCGCTGAAGATCACCGCGCAGGCGCCGATCCCGAGCGCCAGCGTCGTCAGGGCGACGGCGGCGAACGTCGGGTCGAGGCGCAGCGCGCGCGCGGCATGCCGGAGGTCGAACGCCAGCGCGTCGAGCCAGCGCTCCGCGCCGCCGCGCGTCGGGGCGCCGGTCGCGGGCGGGTGCGCGCGCGGGTCCCGGCGCAGCTCGCGCGCGCGCACGCCGCGCAGCTCCGCGAGCGCCTCGCGCCGCGCCTCCTCGTCGCCCCGCCCGCGCGCGCGGAGCTCGGCGTACCGATCCTCGAGGTGCTGCGCGAGCTCCTCGGCCACGTCGTCCTCGTGCGCCGGGTCGAGCCCCGCGGCGGCGAGGTGGCGGCGCGCCTCGGCGCGCCAGTCGGGCGGACGGTGTGCGCTAGGCATGCTCCGCTCCCGCGATGCGGTTGATCGCCTCGACGAACTCGCGCCACGTCGTCCGCTGCGCCGCGAGCACGCGCCGGCCTTCGGCCGTGATGCGGTAGAACCGCCGGCGGCGCTGCCCGGCCTTCTCCACCCAGCGGCCGGCGATCCAGTCGCGCTTCTCCATGCGGTAGAGGAGCGGGTAGAGCGACGCGGCGTGGAAGCGCAGCGCGCCGTGCGAGCGCGACTCGATGAGCTTGCACAGCTCGTAGCCGTGCCGCGCCTCGTGCTCCACGAGCGCGAGGACGACCAGCTCGGCGCTCCCCTTCTTCAGCTCGGGCGAGAACACGTGGGCTCGCTATATGTGGCGACGCCACATATATGCGGATGGGCTGGCGGCGCCGTCAAGCCCTCGGCCTCGGCCCTCGGGCAACTTTCTTACACCTGCTCATATTGACGTTCTATACGACCCCCCGCATCGTCGTATAGAACCTCGATACGAGAAGACCGCCCCTGCCTCCCGCCAACCTGCTCCAGGGCACGCTCGACCTGCTCATCCTCAAGGCGCTCGCCCTCGGCGAGCTCCACGGGCTCGGCGTCTCGCGCCGCATCGAGCAGATCACGCGCGGCACCTTCCTCGTGAAGCCCGGCTCGCTCTTCCCGGCGCTCCACCGCATGGAGGCCGCCGGGTGGCTGCGCTCCTCGTGGGGCGTGTCGGACAACAACCGCAAGGCCAGGTACTACGCGCTCACCGCCGCCGGCCGCCGCCAGCTCGAGGCCGAGACCGGCGAGTGGAAGCGCGTGTCGGTCGCCATCGCGCTCGCCCTCCAGTCCTGAGACCTCCCCCAATGCCGGCACTCGCCCACGTCCGCGCCCTCTGGCGCGCCCTCTTCCGCCGCGCGGACGCCGAGCGGGAGCTCGACGACGAGCTGCGCGCCTACGTCGAGCTGCTCGCGGCCGAGAAGGTGCGCGCGGGGATGGACCCCGCCGCCGCGCGGCGCAGCGCGCTGCTCGAGACCGGCGGCGTGGACCAGGTGAAGGAGGCCGTGCGCGACGCGCGCCCCGGCCACGGCGTCGAGACGGTGCTCGGCGATCTGCGCTACGCCGTGCGCACCACGCGCCGCGCCCCCGCCTTCGCCCTGCTCGTCGTCCTCGCGCTCGGCCTCGGCGTCGGCGCGACGACGGCGATCTTCTCCGTGGTGGACGCGGTCCTCCTGCGGCCGCTCCCCTACCAGGAGCCCGCGCGCATCGTCGCCGTCATGCACGACGTCACGATGCCCGCGGCGCCCGCGAACTTCCTCGACTGGAAGCGCGAGGTGCGCGCGATCGACGCGATGGGGGCGGCGCAGGCGTCCACCGCCACGATCAGCGGCGACGGCCCGGCGGAGCGCATCATTGGGTTGCGCGTCACGAGCGAGCTGCTGCCGATGACCGGCGTGCGGCCGGCGCTGGGGCGCCTCTTCGGGACCGAGGCCGAGCAGCCGGGGCGCGACCGCGAGGTGGTGCTGTCCTGGGGGTTCTGGCAGCGGCGCTTCGCCGGGGACCGTGCCGTCATCGGGCGCAGCGTGACCCTGGACGGTCAGGCGCACACCATCGTCGGCGTGATGCCGGCGGGCTTCGACTTCCCCTCCTTCTGGGTGACGGGCGTGCAGGTGTGGCGGCCGCTCGCCCTCGGCGCGAACGCGAGCTCGCGCGAGATCCAGACGCTGCGCGTGTTCGGCCGCCTCGCCGCGGGCGCGACGCTCGCGCAGGCGCGCGCCGAGGTGGCCACCGTGGCCGCCCGGCTCGAGCGCGCGTTCCCGGGGACGAACCGGAAGGTGACGGTGACGCCGCTGGAGGAGATCGTCGTCGGCGGCGTGCGGCGCACGCTGCTCGTGCTGCTCGCCGCCGTGGGGCTCGTGCTCCTGGTCGCCTGCGCGAACGTCGCGCACATGCTGCTCGCGCGCGGCGCGGCGCGCCGGCGCGAGCTCACCGTGCGGGCCGCGCTCGGCGCCAGCCGCGGCCGCATCGTCGGGCAGCTCCTCACGGAGAGCGTCGTGCTCGCGGCCGCGGGCGGCCTGCTCGGCGTCGCGCTCGCGGCGGCCGGCGTGCGCGGGCTCGCGGCGCTCGGGGCCGGCACGGTGCCGCGCCTCGAGCTCGTGTCCGTGGATGGGCGCGTGCTCCTCTTCGCCGCGCTGGTCTCGGTCGCGACCGGGGTGCTCTTCGGCCTCGCGCCGGCCCTGCGCGCGGCGCGCGACGACCTGGCGAGCGCCATGCGCGACGCGCGCGGGAGCACGGGCGGCGCCCGCGAGGCCCGCGTGCGCTCGGTGCTCGTCGCCTCGGAGTTCGCGCTCGCGCTCGTGCTGCTCGCCGGCGCGGGCCTCGCCATCCGCAGCTTCGAGCGCCTGCGCGCCGTGGACCCCGGCCTCGACCCGCGCGGGGTGCTGTCGGCCGAGGTGTCGGTGTACGGCACGGGGGCGGCGGCGCCCGAGCGGCGGGCGGCGTTCTACGACGAGCTGCTCGCGCGCGCGCGGCGCATCCCCGGCGTGCAGTCGGCGAGCCTCGTGAACCACGTCCCGCTCGCGGGGGACGAGTGGCGGCTCTCCTACGCCGTCGAGGGGCGTCCGCTCCCCGAGCAGGGCGCGTGGCCCGCCGCCACGTACCGCGTGTCCTTCCCGGGCTACCTCGGCACCGTCGGCGCGCGGCTCCTCCGCGGGCGCGACGTCGGCGAGGGCGACCGCGAGGACGCGCCGGGCGTCGCGGTGGTGAACGAGACGTTCGCGCGCCGCACGTGGCCGGGCGAGGACGCGATCGGCAAGCGCATCGTGATCGGCGACCCGCGCGAGGGGGCGCCCTGGCTCACCGTCGTCGGCGTCGTGCACGACGTGGTGCGCTCGCGCTGGACCGACGAGCCGCACGAGGAGGTCTACGTCCCCTGGCGGCAGGCGCCGATGTACCGCACCAGCGACGGCGGGCACGTGGGCTACATGACGCTGGTGCTGCGCCTCGCCTGCGCGCGCGAGGCGCGGTGCGACGCGGCGTCGGTCGCGCCGGCGGTGCGCGAGGCGGTGGCGTCGCTCGACCGGTCCGTGCCGGTGAGCGCGGTGCAGACGATGGACGCGGCGGTCGCCGACGCGAACGCGCGCCCGCGCTTCACGCTCTTCCTGCTCGCGTGCTTCGCGGGCGTGGCGCTCGCGCTCGCCGCGGTCGGCATCTACGGCGTGATGAGCTACGCGGTCGCGCAGCGCACGCGCGAGATCGGCGTGCGCCTCGCCCTCGGCGCCGCGCCGCACACGGTGCTGCGGCTCGTCGTGGCCCAGGGAATGGGCGTGGCGCTGGCGGGCATCGTCGCGGGCGTGCTGGGCGCGCTCGTGCTCACGCGCCTCATGGCGGGGATGCTGTACGGCGTCGCGCCCACGGACCCCGCGACGTTCGCGCTCGTCCCGCTCGTGCTCGGCCTCGTGGCGCTCGTCGCGACTCTGGTGCCGGCGCTCCGCGCGACGCGCATCGACCCGCTGCTCGCGCTCCGGGGGGAGTAGCCCGTCACGCGGATCCGTGCGCTCGTCCCGCGGCGGCTGGCGGCCGCCGCGGCGCGGCCGCATCCATGGCGCCGGTTCCGCGCGCTGTGCGCGGCGCAGTGGACGGGCGACGACGGAGGCTCCGATGACGAGACGCATCGCGGCGGGCGCGGTCGCCGCGGCGCTGGCCTGCGCGGTCGGCGCGGCGGATGCGCAGGCGGCCCGGCGACGTTCCGGCGGCGAGGGTCGCGCGCCCGAGGCCGCGGTGCCGCGCGACGCCCGCTTCCCGTATGCAGGCCTCTGGGTCGGCGTGCGGACGATGCCGCTCGGCGCCGACACCATCGGTCTCCGCTTCACGGTCGTGGACGGAAGGTACGCCGGCGAGACGCTTCATCCGGACGGCAGCCGCGCTCCGCAGCATCGCCTCGCGGCCTCGGCGGCCGGCCTCGCCTGGGAGCAGCCGAACAGTGGCGGCGGGACCTGGGTGTTCCGCGTGCGCCTCGCCGGGCCGGACAGCATGGCCGGCACGCTCGTGCTCCGCGATCCGCCACCGTCGCTCACTCCCGCCCCGCGCGGCACGCTCGTGCTCACGCGCAGGTCTCACGCCCCGTGACGGAGCCCCTCGACGGCGCCGCGCGCGCGCTGCGGCTCGCCCTGCGCGCGCTGCGCCGCGAGCCCGTCTTCGCCGCCGCGGTCGTGCTCACGCTCGCCCTGCCGGTGGGGACGAACGCCGCGACGTTCGGTCTCGTCAGGCAGCTCATGCTCGCGCCGCCGCCCGGCGTACGCGACCCCGGGCGCGTCGCGCGGGTGCAGCTCCGCTACACCGAGGACGGGGAGTCGTGGGCGGCGACCACGACGTCGTATCCGGCCTTCGCCGCGCTGCGCGGCGTGCGCGCGCTCGTCGGCGTCGCCGCGACTCGCTCCGACACGCTCACCGTGGGGCGCGGCCCGGACCTCGCGCGCGTCGCCGCGCTCGCCGCCTCCGGCGACTACTTCGCCACGCTCGGCGCGCGCCCGGCACTCGGGCGCTTCTTCGACGCCGACGAGGATGCGCCGCCGAGCGGCGCGCCGGTGGTCGTGCTCGGCCACGCGTACTGGCGGCGCTCGTTCGGCGCCGACCGCGCGGCGGTAGGCCGCGCGATCGTGCTCGACGGCCGGCCCTTCACCGTGATCGGCGTGGCGCCGGCCGGCTTCGACGGCGACCAGGCGGGCGCCGTGGACGTGTACGTCCCTCTGTCGGCGGCGCTGGCGGGCGACGCCGGCTGGGTCCACGACGCCGATCGCAACCTCGTGTCGGTGGTCGTGCGGCTCCGGGCCGGCGTGGCGCTCGACGCAGCCTCGCGGGCGGCCACGGTCGCGCTCCGCGAGTCGCCGGCGCGTCGCGCGCGCGACGTGGCCGTGGAGCTCGCGCCCGTCGTCCCCGGCCGCGAGGCGCGCGAGACGCCGCAGGCGCGGGTCGCGCTCTGGCTCGCCGGCGTGTCGCTCGTGATCCTCCTCGTCGCCACCGCCAACGCGGGCACGCTCTTCTCGCTGCGCTGGGCGCGGCGCCGGCGCGAGCTCGCCGTGCGCCTCGCCCTCGGCGCGCGGCGCTCGCACCTCGCGGGGCAGCTGCTCGCGGAGGGGCTGCTGCTCGCGGCGCTGGGCGCCGCCGCGGGGCTGCTGCTCTCGCGCTGGCTGGCGGACGTGCTGCGCGCCACGCTGCTGTCAAACCTCGCCGCCGCGGCCGCGTTCGTGGACCAGCGCGTGCTCGCCGCCTCGGTGCTCGCCGCACTCGCCGCGGGCGCCGCCGCCGGGCTCGCGCCGCTCGCGCGCACGGGCCGCGCGAACCTCGCGGCCCAGCTTCAGTCCGCGGGCGGGTACGGCGCATCCGCCCGCCCGGCGCTCCAGGCGGCGCTCGTCGGCGCGCAGGTCGCGCTGGTGACGCTGCTCCTGGTGGGTGCGGCGCTCTTCGTCCGCAGCCTGCAGCGCGTCCGCGCGCAGGACCTCGGCTTCACCACCGAGCGGCTGGCGTACGTCACGCTCGAGTTCCGCGGCTACGTGTCGGGCGCCGAGCGCGACCTCGCGTATCGGGACGCGGAGCGGCGCCTGCGGACGCTGCCGGAGGTCGCCGCGGTCACGGTGGTGCAGGGAGTCCCGTTCGGTCCCCACCACATTCCGCCGCTCGCCGTCCCCGGGATGTCCGATCCGCCCAACGTCGGCGGGCAGATCCCGATCATGTACGCGGCGACGCCGGAGTACCTCGACATCATGGGCGTCACGCCGGTGCGGGGCCGCGTCCTCACCGAGGCGGACGGCGCCGCGGCGCCGCTCGTGATCCTCGTGAACGAGACGATGGCGCGCCGCGTGTGGCCCGGGCGCTCGGCCCTCGGCCAGTGCGTGCGCGTCGGCTTCGGCGCCTTCCCGACCGACGGCAACCCCGCCGCGTCGGCCCCGTGCCGGACGGTGGTGGGGGTGGTGCGCGACTCGCGCGCGCGCTCGCTGCGCCCGGAAGGCGGCGAGGACGCGCTGATGCAGTACTACGTGCCCTTCGGCCAGGTCCCGCCGGCGCCGCGGCCGGACCAGCCGGGCATAATGGGCTTGATGGTGCAGGCCCGCGGCGACGTGGACCGCGCCGCCGCGCGTGCGCAGCGGACGATCCACGCGACGAGCCTGCTGCCGGTGTACGCGAATGCGCGCCGCTACCAGGATCTCATCGACCCGCAGCTTCGCCCGTGGCGCCTCGGCGCGACGTTGTTCACGGCGTTCGGCGCGCTCGCGCTCGGGATCGCGGCCGCGGGCGTCTTCGGCGTCGTGTCCTACGCCGCCGCGCAGCGCACGCGCGAGATGGGCATCCGGCTCGCGCTCGGCGCCACCCGCCGGGGCGTGGCACGGCTCGTCGTCGCCGACGCGCTGCGCGTGTCCGCGGTGGGCGCGGCGATCGGACTCGCCGGCGCGCTGCTCGCGGGACCGCTGGTGGAGCCGATGCTCTTCGGCACGTCGCCCCGCGACCCCGGGTGCCTCGCGGTCGCCGTTCTCGCGCTGCTGGCGGCGACGCTCGCGGCCGCCGCGTGGCCGGCGTGGCGCGCGGGCCGTGTACCGCCCGTGGCCGCGTTGCGCGCCGATGGGTGAGCCGGGCGGGCGACCGGGCGCTAGTATTGGACCTCGCGAGCGCGCCCTCTCGCCCACCACCGAGTCCGTGACCGAGCGAACGCACACCAGGGATCGCCTCCTGCTCGGCGTCGCCGCGGCGTCGGCGGCGCTCGCGCTGCTCTCGATGGCCGCGTCGCGGCTCGCCGGCCCGGAGCGCGTGCCGGCGCGCCCGCGCGGGCTGCCGCGCGTGCCCGCGCCCCCCGCGAGCGTCGGGGACGTGCTCCGCAGCCTCGGCGTCGGCTCGCTCGTGTGGTACGCGTGTCTCGCGTCGGCGCCGCTGTTCGTGTGGATGGCCCGGCGCTTCCCGTTCGACCGCGCGCGCTGGCCGGCGAGCCTCGGCGCGCACGTTCTCGCCGTGGGGGCGCTGGCCGCGATCACGGCGCTCCTCCGCTACCGCGTCGTCTACGGCGGCTCGCCCTTCGCGCCGCCGCTCGGCGCGTTCCTCGTGGTCGGCACCATCGGCGGCGCGCTCCCGTTCCTCACCGTCGCCGCCGCGGCGCAGGCGATCGAGGCGCGCTTCCGCGCGCACCAGCGCGCGCTCGAGGCCGAGCGCGCGCGAAGCCAGCTCGCGGAGACGCGCCTCGAGGCGTTGATGGCGCAGCTCCAGCCGCACTTCCTGTTCAACACACTCCAGGGGATCTCGACGCTCATCACCCGCGACCCCGCCGCGGCGGACCAGATGCTCGCGAGCCTCAGCGACCTGCTCCGCGAGGTCCTCCGCGGGCGCGGGCGGCGCGAGGTGCCGCTCGCCGAGGAGCTGCGCGTCCTCCAGCCGTACCTCGACATCTCGCGCCGGCGGTTCGGGCAGCGCCTGGCGATCACCGTCGCGGTGGACGACGAGGTGGGGCGCGCGCTCGTGCCGTTCTTCGTCCTGCAGCCGCTCGTGGAGAACGCCATCCACCACGGGGTGAGCAGCCACGCCGGTGCGGGGCTCGTGGAGATCTCCGGGCGGCGCGACGACGGACGCCTGCTGCTGGCGGTGACCGACGACGGGCCGGGCGCCGCGGCGCCGGACGCCGGACGCGGCATCGGCCTCGCGAACACGCGGGCGCGTCTGCAGGAGCTCTACGGCGACGCGCACTCGCTGGAGATGGGCCGCCTGGACGGGGGCGGCTTCCGCGTGTGCCTCGCGATCCCGTTCCGGCTGGAGGCCGCGTGACGCTGCGCACCGTCGTGGTGGACGACGAGGATCTGCCGCGCCAGCGCGTCTGCGACCTCGTGCGTCAGGACCCGCGGCTGGCGCTGGTGGGCGAGGCGGGCGACGGCGCGTCCGCGCTGGACGTCGTGGCCGAGCGCCGGCCGGACGTACTCTTCCTCGACGTGCAGATGCCGGAGCTCGACGGCTTCCAGGTGGTCGCGGCGCTCGACGCCGACGTGCTGCCCGCCGTCGTGTTCGTCACGGCCTACGACGAGTACGCGATCCGCGCCTTCGAGGTGGACGCGGTGGACTACCTGCTCAAGCCGGTGACGGCGGAGCGGTTCGCGGCGGCGGTGGCGCGCGCGGCGGCGCGGGTGGAGCGGCGCGACCCGTCGCTCGACATGCTCGTGCGGGCGCTCGCGGCGCGGGCCGCCGAGGAGCGCGGCGCGCACGGGGCGCGGGCCGCGCGGTTCGTGGCGCGCCGCGGAACGAAGCACTACTTCGTGCGCGCCGCGGACGTCGAGTGGATCGAGGCCGACGGCAACTACGTGTGCCTGCGCACCGCCGAGGGATCGCACCTCGTGCGCGAGACGATGAAGGGCGTGGAGGCGAAGCTCGATCCCGCGAGGTTCGTCCGCATCCACCGCTCGATCATCGTGGCCGTCGAGCGCATCCAGTCCATCGAGGCGCGCGAGCAGGGCGAGTACGCGGTGACCATGCAGGGGGGCGCGCGACTCGCGTCCAGCCGCGGGTACGCGGAGCGGGTGCGGGCGCTGCTGCGCTGACGTCCGCGGACGCTGCGCCCGCCGCCGGCTACGCCACTCCCTACTTCCCTCCCGTCACACGGTAGTTGGAGAGCACGCACCCCCCGTCGATCACCCGCGACTCCGCCAGCTCGAGCGCGATGCGGCGGCCGGCGTCGCGGAAGAGGGGGACGCCGTCGCCGAGGAGGATGGGGTGGATGTTGAGGCCCACCTCGTCGACGACGCCGGCGGCGAGGAGGGAGCACGCGAGCTCGCCGCCGCCCATGACGCAGATGCCCTTGCCCGGCTGCCGCTTGAGCTCGCGCACGAACTCGCCGGCGTCCGACGAGACGATCTCGACGTCGGGGTAGTCGGCGGGGTCGAGCGTGCGCGAGAAGACCACCGAGCGCAGGTCGCCGTAGGGGTTGATGCTCTTCTTCGCCGGTCGCTTCGACGCCGATCGCTTCGACGCCGGTCGCTTCGACCCCTTCGACCCGGCGCCCCCCTGCATCGTCAGCGCGACGTCGAACGTCTTCCGGCCCATGACGATGGTGTCGATGGTCGGCCAGAAGCGCGTCATGTGCTCCGTGACGTCCTTGCTCCAGTGCAGCCAGTCGATCGCGCCGTCGCGCGCGGCGATGAAGAGGTCCAGGCTGCAGGCCGCGCCGTAGGTCACCGTTCGCATGGGACACCTCCGGGTGTTAAACTATATCGCCATTCAGAAACGATTCTATCTTGCCATTTAGAAACCGTCAAGCCCCGTGAGCCCCCGCCCCCGCAAGGTCAGCGACGAGGAGGTCATGGCGGCCGCCTACCGCGCCATGCAGCGCCTCGGCCCCGGCGAGCTCACGCTCGCGGAGATCGCGGGCGAGGCGGGCGTCACGGCGGGCGCGATCGCGCAGCGGTTCGGCTCGAAGCGCGCGCTGCTCCTCGCGCTGTTCGAGGGCGCCGCCGCGGGCGCGGGAGACACGGTGCGCGGGATGCGCGCGGCGCACCGCTCGCCCCTCGCGGCGCTGCGCGCCTACGCCGAGTGCCTGGCGGGGATGGCGTCGTCGCCGGCAGCGCTCGCGCGGAACCTCGCGTACCTGCAGATCGACCTCTCCGACCCGGACTTCCGCGCCCAGCTCGCCGTGCAGGGGCGCGCGACGCGCGAGGCGCTGCGGGAGCTGCTCGACGAGGCCGTCGCCGCCGGCGAGCTCGCCCGCGGCACCGACACGAAGGCGCTGGCGCGCACGGTCGAGGTGGCGCTCAACGGCGGCCTGCTCACGTGGGCCTTCTACCTCGACGGCAGCGCCGCGCGCTTCGTGCGGGAGGCGGTGGACGCGGTGGTGGCGCCGTATCTGAAGAAGGGCGCAGGGCGCAGGGCGCGGGGAGCAGGGAAGAGCCGTTAGACTGCTCCCTGCGCCCTGATCCTTGCTCCCTGCTCCCTCTCTTTCATGCGCATCGTCTCCCTCTGTCCCTCCCTCACGGAGCTCGTCTTCGACCTCGGGCGCGGCGGCGAGCTCGTGGGGCGCACGCGGTTCTGCGTGCACCCGGAGGGGCTCGTCGACGCGGTGGAGCGGGTCGGCGGGACGAAGAACCCCAAGGTCGCGCGCATCGTGGAGCTCGCCCCGGACCTCGTGCTGCTCAACGAGGAGGAGAACCGGCGCGAGGACGCCGAGGCGCTCGCCGCCGCCGGCGTGCGCTGCCACGTGAGCTTCCCGCGCGACGCGGCGTCCACGGCCGAGATGGTGCGGGACGTCGGCCGCGCGTTGGGCGCCGCGGACGCGGCCGAGCGGATCGCCGCGGACGTCGAGCGGCGCGCGGCGCGGGTGCAGGCGGCGGCCGCGGGGCGCGCGCCCGTGCGCTACGCCTACCTCATCTGGCGCGAGCCGTGGATGGTGGCGGCGGGGGACACGTTCGTGAGCGCGCTGCTCGCGCTGCCCGGCGGCGAGAACGTCTTCGCGGCGCACGCGGAGCGGTACCCGGCGGTGACCGCCGCCGACCTCGCGGCCGCCGACCCCGACCTCGTGCTCCTCTCGAGCGAGCCGTTCCCGTTCGGAGCGAAGCACGCCGACGAGCTGGCCGCGCTCACCGGCCTCCCGCGCGCCCGCTTCCGCCTCGTGGACGGCGAGCTCCTCTCGTGGCACGGCTCGCGGACGCCGGCGGGGATCGACTACGCCGAGGCCGTGATCTCGAGCGTCATGAACACGCTGTTCGGGTCCGGCCGGTAGTCGCCGAACGGCGGGCAGGCCACGAAGCCGTGGTGCGCGTACAGCGCCCGGGCCGGCGCGAAGTATGGCCACGACCCCGTCTCGAGGCTGAGCCGCGACATGCCGCGCGCGCGCGCCGCGGCGATGATGTGGCGCAGGATCGCGCCGCCGACGCCACGGCGCCGCACCGCCTCGGCCGTGTGCATCGACTTCACCTCGCCGTGCTCGGCGCTCAGGACCTTGAGCGCGCCGACCCCCGCGAGCGCGTCACCCTCCCAGGCGGACCAGAAGGTCACCTCGGGCGACCGCAGACCCGAGACGTCGAGCGCGTGGGCGCTCCCGCGGGCCGTCTCGGCGCGCGCGCGGGCCAGGTGCGTCTGCAGCAGCTCGATGACGCGCGGATCGTCCAGACCGCCCTCGACGATGCGCACGGCCGCTCACGCCCGCTGATACTTCCAGTTGCGCGTCTTCCCCTCGGCCAGCCACTCGAGGGCGGTGGCGAGGCGCTTCTCGCGCGTGGCGTCCGTCTTCGCCTCGGTGATCCACTCGATGTACTCGCGCTTCTGGCTCGGGCTGAAGGCCTCGAAGGTGGTCGCGGCCTTCCTGTTCTTCTTGAGGCCCGCGGCGAGGTCGGGCGGCGTCGCGAGCGCCGGCTTCGGCTGCTTCTTCGTGCGCGGCACCTTCACGCCCGCGTCGTTGAGCGCCGCCGCCTTCTTCACGAGCGCGACGAGCGTCCTCTTCGGCGGCAGGTCCTTCAGCGACTCGATGCGGCCGAAGTTGCCCATCGCCTCCTCGCCCCTGTAGTCGCCCGCGAGCACGAGCTTGCCCTTCCAGAAGCCGAAGACGCAGTGCTGCTTGAACGCGGCCATCTGGCACATCGGGCCCTTGTGCTCGAACGCGGGCATTCCCCACTTGATCGTCTCGACGACGTCGGGGCAGCCGGCGTGGACGGCCTCGCGGATGTGCGTGAGGATCGGCTTCGCGAAGTCGGCCGACTTCGCGATGATGGCGTCGATGCGCGGGTCTCTGGTTCCCATGGGGGTCCAATCTTTTGCGGGCCGGCGGATGACGCCAGACCGCGGGGCTATCTTTCGCCCTCCCTCACACGACCCGCACGCACATGAAGCTCTGGGTGGACGCCGACGCCGCGCCGAAGGACGTCAAGGACATCGTGATGCGCGCCGCGGAGCGGCTCGGCATCGAGGCGGTCATGGTGGCGAACCAGCGCCTCTTCGTCGCGCCGGGGCACAAGTTCGTCACCTCGCTGCGCGTCGCGGGCGGCCCCGACGCCGCGGACGACCACATCGCCGAGCATGCGGAGGCGGGCGACGTGGCGGTGACCGCGGACGTGCCGCTCGCCGCGCGCCTGGTCGCGAAGCGCGTGACCGTCCTCGACCCGCGCGGCGAGGAGCTCACCGCGGAGAACGTCGGCGAGCGCCTCTCGGTGCGCGACTTCATGGAGGGCCTGCGCGGCGCGGGCGTCGTCACGGGCGGCCCGGCGGCGTACGGCGCGCGGGAGAAGCAGGCGTTCGCGCGAGCGCTGGACAGGGCGCTGGCGCGGGCGAAAAGAGCGGCTGACCGCTGACGGCTGACCGCGGCTCGTCGCGGGTAGCCCGAATGCAGAACCCTCCGGGACGCACCAGCCTGTCCCGGAGGGTTCTACACATCGCAGCCCGCTCACGGCCGCCGACAGCTGTGAGCCGTCAGCCGTCAGCGGCCGTCAGAAGGGCAGGTCGTCGTCCCCCGTGAAGTCCCTATCGTCCGGCGGCGGAACGTCGTGCCAGGCGGGCGGCGCCGGCGGCGCGGACGGGCGCTGCTGCGCGCGCGGCGCCGGCGCGGCGTTG
>JBJMNJ010000017.1:0-7849 GCA_045804325.1 Gemmatimonadaceae bacterium | reverse complement strand
GCGCCGCGGCCGCCGCGAGGGCGGCCGCGCGCGCGGCTGCGGCGCCGGGCGGAGCGCGCCCGGCGTCGAGGAACGGCGGCGCCGGGCGGCCGGGTGCTGCGAGCATCGGTGCGTCCTGCTTGACGAGGTTCACGCCGCGCGGGGCCGGGGACACGTGCCCCGGCCCGCGCCGCGTGGGTCAGCCGAAGACCAGCGCCGTGGCGGTCTGGTTGACGTGCCCGAGGTAGATCTCGCCGTAGGTGTGGAACCCGGCGGTCGGCAGCCCCGCGAACGCGCTGCGGAAGCTCTCGTGCGCGTCCTTCGCGTCGAGCTCGAGGCGGCGGAGGATGCAGTTGAAGACGAGCGCGCCGCCGGCGCGGCCGCCGAGCTCCTCCACCGCGCGCGCGACGGCCTGACGCGTCTCGCGAACGAGGTCGGTGCTCTGCATCAGGTGCACCTCGGAGCCCTCGGTGATGCGGCAGTAGAACTTGAGGCCGCCGTCGGGGAGCGCCTGCTGCGGGCTGCGGATCCACGGGTCGCCGTCGAGCATCATGCCCACCGGGTGGGTCATGAAGACCTCGCCGCCGAGGCTCGCCGGCGTGGTGCCCGCGGCCGCGGCGTACGCCTCGAGCGCGGGGCGGCCGTCGAGCTCGTAGACGACGCGGTTCGCCTCGTCGGCGCGCGTCACGGTGAAGCGGTGCTGCGTGGGCACGAAGCTGCACGTCTTCGTGAACGTGAACGGCACCGCCATGTCGAGGAGCAGCAGCGCCGCGCCGTCGTTCGAGCGCTCGGTGCCGGCGAAGACGCGCGTCTCCTTGAAGCCGAGGTCGTCGCCCGCCGAGCCGCCGACGAAGACGAGCTGCGGGGCGGCGGCGCCGAGCGCGTCGGCGGCCACCTCCTCCTTCATGCGGAGCCCCTCGGAGAGCACGATGCCGACGTAGCGCTTCGGGTCGAGCGTGCGCAGGTCCGCGCCGACCGACCGCGAGAGCTGCGCGGTGGCCGCCTGGATGCCCGCGTCGACGCCGCGGCCGAAGCGCGCGAGGGCGAGGTGCGCGGCGCGCACGGTGCCGACGGGCAGCGCCATCGCGGACACGCCGCCCACCGAGCCGTCGCGCTCGACGAACTCGCCGGCCGTCGTGCAGCCGACCACCTGCGCCGACGGGAAGCGCTCGCGGAGCTCGCCCGCGAGCACGGCGTCGTCGTGCGCCGGGGAGCAGAACGCGATGACGACGGTCGGCGAGGCGCCGTGGAGCTGCTCGCTGAGCTGGTCGATGATCTGGGCGGCGGCCTTGCGCGTGTCCTTCGCGTGCGAGAGCGCGCTGGCCGGGCGCCCGGCGGCGGGCGCCGGCGGACGCAGGGGCGTATGGGGAGCGCTGGGCTTCGTGCGCATGGGGGCGTGGGTCAGGAGAGGGGGTGGCCGAAGGCGGCGAGCGCGCCGATCACCTTGGCGATCACCGCGCTGTCGGCGTTCTGGTCGGGGCGAACCTGCTTCAGGTTGACGCCCGTGCGCAGGAACACGCGCGTCGTGACGAGCTTCATGGCGTCGTCGTTGCCTACGCGTGCGCGCAGCGCGCGCTGCACGTCGTCGAGGGTTCGCAATGACGGATCCTCAGCGATGGGGCAGGAATGGGCGATGCGGCCGAGGCCGCCTCGCATGCCCCATTAGGACGCGCTCACGGCGGAGGCAGTCACGTCATGCGATTTTCATGAGTCGGCGTCGCACGACCCCCGACCCACGCTCCGCTAGAGGTAGCTCATCCACGCCGACCGCCGCTCGGCGCGCAGCCTCGCGTACCAGCGGCACGCCGGGTAGAGCGCGAGGACGCAGAGCGCGAACACGAGGTAGAGGAGCGGGAGGCTCCACCGATAGCCGTCGGGGACCGGCGGAGGGTCCAGCGGGTGGTTCCCGAAGAGCCACGGGTTCACGCGCCCCTCGCGGGCGAGCGAGACGAGGCAGGCCGCGGCGTGGATGACCGGGATGTGCAGCAGGTAGTAGAACATCGGCACGCGGCCGAACGTCTCGAGCGTCCGCGCCACCCGCCCGCGCCACCGCTCCGCGAGGCCCACGAGGAGGATCGCCGGGCCGAGCGTCATGAGCAGGAAGGAGAGCGAGGCGGGATATTTCGTGGCGTTGAGGAAGCGGAAGACCGCCGGACCGCGCGCCGCCGCGCCGCTCCAGGGCCGCGGGTCGCCGTAGAGATCGATCGCGCGCAGCACGACGAACGCGGCGACGAGCGCGAGCCCCAGGCGAACGCACAGCGCCCGCCGCCGTTCGGGATCCAGCTCGCCGACGCGCCCGAAGGCGTAGCCCGCCATCATCACGCCGATCCAGGGGACGAGCACGTAGAGGATCAGGAGCGGCGGACCGCCGTCGCCGCCGAGCCTGACGGCGCCGCCGAGGTAGAGGAAGGCGAGCGGCCAGGGCGCGCCGTCCGGGAACGCCGCGTGGATCTGCGGCGCGAAGGCGTCGGCGACGTTGTGCAGCGCGACGACGGCCACGCCGATCGCGCCGATCGCCGCGGTGGGCAGCCACACCGCCGCCGCGAGGAGGACCATGCACCAGCCGATCATCCAGATGACGCCGGCCAGCATGTAGTGCGCGAAGTCGAGGTTGAACGTCCAGAGCACGCGGATGACGGTCAGCTCGAGCAGCACCAGGAAGAGGCCGCGCGTGGCGAGGAAGCGCGAGAGCGCCGCGCGGTCGCCGAGCCTGCGGCCGTGGAGGTACGCGGCGGTGCCGGCCAGGAAGACGAACGCCGGCGCGACGAAGTGGGTGACCCACCGCGTGAAGAACACGCCGAACGTCGGGCCGCCCGCGGGCACGCCCGCGTAGACGCGCACGTGGTCGATGGCCATGAGGACCATCGCGATGCCGCGGACGACATCGATGGAGGCGACGCGCGCGGACGGCGCGGGAAGCGCGCCCGAGGTCGAGGCGTCGTACGTCGCGGGGCGGGGGCCGACTGCGGAGACCGTCACGGTGGCTCCAGGCTGGGGCTCCGTGACGGTGGGGCCGCCGGGGCGCGGCGGCAAGTAGGGCGTGGGCCGAGCGGTGGCGGCGCGCGGCGTGCGGCAACGACCCGCACGCCGCGCGTCGGTGGTCTACTCGACCTCGAAATCCTTCGTCTTCGCCTCGGTGCCGTTGAGCAGCACCGTGAGCTTGTACTTGCCCTTCGGGAGGCCGCCGGGCTTCGAGATGTGGAACTCCGTGGCGGCGTCGCCCGTCGGCGAGATGCTCTGCGACGTCGAGTCCACGAGCTGCCCGTCCTCGAACGTCCAGCGCGCCTGCACGGTGCCCGACGCCGCGCCGCTGGTCAGCACCGACGCGTAGATCGTGTCGCCGGGCTTGAAGTCGTCCGTGTCGTCGGCGACGCGCTTGTTGGCGTCGACGGCCTTGCCGAGCCTCACGTCGGTGACCGCGAGGGCCGCCGCCGGGGTCGGAGCCGGGACCGTTCCGGGCGCGGTGGCGACGAGGGTGTCGGCCGGCCGGTCGTTCGCGTCCTTCTTCGCGCAGCCCGCGGCGGTCGCGGCGAGCAGCGTCGTGAGGACGGCGGTCGTGATTCGCATGAGAGACCTCGGTGTCGGCGTGATGGATGTCGTCGCGGTCATGGCAGCTTGAGCGTCTGCCCGGGATGGATCAGGTCCGGGTTCTTCACGATGTCCTTGTTCGCCTCGTGGATCCTCCGCCACTGCGAGGCGTCGCCGTAGACCTCCTTCGCGATCTTCGAGAGGTTGTCGCCGGCCTTGACGGTGTACGTGCGCGCCGACGGCTCGGCCACGGGCGCGGACGGCGCCGGCCGGTCCGCGGGGCGCGGCGCCGGTGCCGTCGAGGAGCTGCCGCTCTGCACGTTCGAGAAGTCCGCCTTCGCCTTCTTCTCGTCGTCTCTGCCGAATGCCTCGTCCAGGATGCCCATCGCGTCACTCCAGTCATGGGTGAGAATCGCGGCGGAGGGATGCGCATCATGTACGCCAGGGAACAGTTCCGCGGCGGCCGACGGAGCCCTCATGTCGGAAGAAGGCGTGCGCTCGGCTGATCCTGTGACTCGCGTCACACCACGGGCGAGCGGTGCGTCACACCCACGATCGATCCGCGCTAGACTTCGGCGCGGCCGTCCCCCGTGCGCGGTCCGCGCCGAGCGCTTCCTCGCCCCGAGCTCCCCCGTGCCCGACCTCTCGCTCCAGCTGGACGACCACCCGCTGCTGCGCGTGGCTGCCTTTTCCACGCGCTTCCCCGTCCCGCTCGGCGAGCTCGAGACCCCGCCCGAGGTGACCGGCGCGCTCGCCCTCGACGCCGCCGCGCCCGTGGCGCGCGACGAGTCGGTGCGCGCGGCCGTGCGCGACCTGCTCCGGCACGGCGGCTACAAGCCGACGGGTCGCGGCAAGCCCGCCTCCGAGTACCTCGTGCGCGCCGCCTCCGAGGGCGCGCTCGGCGCCATCAACCTCGCGGTGGACGCGTGCAACGCGGTCTCGCTGCACAGCGGCTTTCCGATCAGCGTCGTGGACCTCGACCGCGCCCGGAGCCCGTTCCGCATCGGCGTCGCGGCGGCCGGGGCGTCGTACGTCTTCAACGCGTCCGGCCAGGAGATCGACCTCGGCGGGCTGCTCTGCCTCTTCGACGCCGAGGGCCCGTGCGCCAACGCGGTGCGCGACGCGCAGCGCACGAAGACGCGCGCGGAGACGACGCGCACGCTGAGCGTCGTGTGGGGGTGCGCAGGGTTCGAGGGGCGGCTCGCGAAGGCGGAGCGGTGGTATCGCGGGCTGCTCGAGCGCAGCGGCGCGACGACGGAGACGGTGTAGCGCCCGGCCCCCGGGCCCGCGGCGGCGCGCGGCGCCGCCTACGGCAGCGCGAACGCCACGTAGCTGTCGCCCGACGGCGTGCCGAGCTTTCCGCCGCCGGCGGCGATCACGACGTACTGGCGCCCGCCCACCTCGTACGTCGCGGGCGTGGCGAAGCCGGCCGCGGGCAGCGGCGCCTCCCACAGCAGCGCGCCCGTATCCTTGTCGAACGCGCGAATCCTCGCGTCCATCGTCGCCGCCACGAACACCAGACCGCCCGCGGTGACGATGGGGCCCCCGTACTGCTCCGTGCCGGTGGGCGGCGCGCCGGGCTCGTGCAGCTCCGGATGGTCGCCGAGCGTGACGCGCCAGCGGTACTCGCCGGTGTTCATGTCGATGGCGCTGATCGTCCCCCACGGCGGCTTGACCGCGGGGTAGCCGTCCGGGTCCTTCCAACGCTCGTAGCCCACGAACTCGTACGGCGACCGCGCGGGCCGCGTGCGCTGCGCGGCGAGCTCGGCGTCGTGCGACGACTGCGCGGCGCGGCTCTCGGCCGCGGGCGCCGGCTCGCCGCGCAGGTACGCCACCACCGCGCGCTTCTCCGCCTCCGGCAGCTCGGCGAACGACGGCATGAAGCCCTTGCCGCGCTCGATCACCTCGTGCATCTGCGCGGCCGTGAGGCGCCGCTCCACACCGAGGAGCGACGGCGCGCGCGCCCCGGCGCCGCGCCGGTCGGCGCCGTGGCACCCCGCGCACGACTGCGCGTAGACGGCGCGTCCCGGGCGCGGCGCCGCGCCCGGGGCCGGCAGCGCCGCGCGCTCGCGCATCGCCGCGATCCACGGGACGTCGCTCGCGTTGACGTAGAGCACGCCCGTCTCGCGATCGACCGCGGCGCCGCCCCACTCCCCGCCGCCGTCGAAGCCCGGCAGGACGATCGTCCCCTCGCGGCTGGGCGGCGTCCACAGCCCGCGCCGCAGCGTGCGGAAGCGCGCGAGCACCGCCTCGCGCGCGGCCGGCGTGCGCGTCGTCAGGCTCTCGGCCGTGATCGCCTGGCGCGCGAATGGCGCCGGCGTCGTCGCGTGCGGCTGCGTGGGCCACGCGCTCTCCCCCGCGAGGTCCGACGGCGGCACCGGGCGCTCCTCCACCGGGAACAGCGGCCGCCCGGTCTCGCGGTCGAGGAGGAAGACGAAGCCGTGCTTCGTGATCTGCGCGAGCGCGTCCACGCGGCGGCCGCCCTGCGTGACGGTGAGGAGGTTCGGCGCGGCGGGGAGGTCGCGGTCCCAGACGTCGTGGTGCACCGCCTGGAAGTGCCACGCGCGCCGCCCCGTGCGCGCGTCGAGCGCGAGCAGCGCGTTCGCGTAGAGGTTCGCGCCGTGCCGCGCGCCGCCGTAGAAGTCCGGCGTCGCCGAGCCGGTGGGGACGAACACGAGCCCGCGCCGCACGTCCACGCTCATGCCGGGCCACGAGTTCGCCCCGCCGGCGGCGCGCCACGCGTCGGGCGGCCACGTCTCGTGCCCCGGCTCGCCCGGCTGCGGGATGGTGTGAAAGGTCCAGCGGATCTTCCCCGTGCGCACGTCGTACGCGCGCACGAAGCCGGGCGCCGAGCCCTCCCCCTCGCCGACGCGCGTGCCCTGGATGAGGAGGTCCTCGAACACCACGCCCGGGCTCGTCGCGAGCAGCCACTCGCGACTCACGTCGCGGCCGAGCCCCTCCTCCAGGTCCACCGCCCCACCGTCGCCGAACGTGCGCACGGGATGTCCGTCGGCCGCGTCGAGCGCGTACAGCCGGCGGCCGGCGGTGAAGAGGATGCGCCGCTCGGTGCCATCGGTCCAGTGGACGACGCCGCGGTTCACGTGCGAGTCGCGCCGGCCTCCGGCGAACGGGTCGAAGCGCCAGAGCAGCGTGCCGCTGTCGGCGCGCAGCGCGACGACGGCGAGCGCGGGCGTCGTGGTGTACAGCACTCCGTTGACGACGATGGGCGTCGCCTGGATCTCCGACGGCGTGCCCGGCGCCACGTCGCCCGTGTGGTACGTCCACGCGACGCGCAGCCGCGCGACGTTGGAGCGGTCGATCTGCCGGAGGGGCGACCAGCGGTCGTTCTCGGGGCTGCCGCCGGTGACGGGCCAGTCGGCGTCCGCGCGCGGCGCGGCGGAGGCGCCGGTGCACGCGGCGAGCAGGCAGAGCAGCGCGAGCGAGCGTAGCATTCGGGAATCTTAACTCGGTTCTCGGCCCTCGGCCCTCGGCCGACAGTCCTCGGCCCTCGGCCGCCGAACGGCGTGCGCGGCTCGGCGGCCTTGTACGCCGCTCGCGCCGCGAGGAGTCCCGAGAGCAGGCCGAGGGCCGAGGGCCGAGGGCGGTGAGTAGGGGATCACGCTTCAGCGAGTGTCTACCGACACATGCCACGCGAACACTCTCCGCGCCGGGAGCGCGCGACGCGCGAGCTCCGCCACGCCGTGCGCGTCCTGCGCCGCTCGCCCGGGTTCGCCATCGCCGCGGTGCTCATCCTCGGGCTCGGCATCGGCATGGCGACCGCGACGTTCACGGTGTTCGACGCCCTCGCCGTGCGCCCGCTCCCCGCGCGCGAGCCCGAGCGCGTGGTGACGCTCAACACCCTGGACGAGACCGGCGCCGACGTGAGCCTCACGCAGGCCGAGATCGCGCAGGTCGTCGCCGCGAGCCGCACCATCACCGGCGCGGCCGGCGTCGCGCACCAGGGCGCCTTCGCGACGTCCGTGCGCGACGGGGACCGCTTCATCACGCTGCGCGGGGCGTGGGTCACCGGCAACTTCTTCGACGTCCTCGGCGCGAAGCCGGCCCTCGGTCGATTCTTCGACGCGACCGAGGAGAGCAGAACGGGCATCGGCGCGCCGATCGTGCTGAGCTGGGAGGCGTGGCGCACCGCGTTCGGCGGCGACTCGTCGGTCGTCGGCCGCTCGCTCGGCAACCCGTACACCGCGGACCAGGCGCTCGTCGTCGGCGTCGCGCCGCCCGGGCTGGCGTTCCCCGCGGGCGTGGAGTACTGGGCTCCGAACATCTATCCCAACCTCGACGTCGTCGCGCGGCTCGCGCCCGGCGCCACCGTCGACGCGGCGCG
>JBJMNJ010000016.1:0-3430 GCA_045804325.1 Gemmatimonadaceae bacterium | reverse complement strand
AAGTTCGCGCCCACGCGGTCCATCTTGTTCGCGAAGATCATCCGCGGCACGCCGTAGCGGTCCGCCTGGCGCCACACCGTCTCGGTCTGCGGCTCCACGCCGGCCACCGAGTCCAGCAGCGCCACGGCACCGTCGAGCACCCGCAGCGAGCGCTCCACCTCGACGGTGAAGTCCACGTGGCCCGGCGTGTCGATGATGTTGATCCGGTACTCCGGACCCGTCGCGCTTCCCGTCTCGTGCGAGGAGCCGTGGCGGCGCCAGAAGCAGGTCGTCGCGGCCGACGTGATCGTGATGCCGCGCTCCTGCTCCTGCTCCATCCAGTCCATCGTCGCGGCGCCGTCGTGCACCTCGCCGATCTTGTGGCTCTTGCCCGTATAGTAGAGGATGCGCTCGGTCGTCGTCGTCTTCCCGGCATCGATGTGCGCCATGATGCCGATGTTCCGGTATTGCTCGAGCGGAGTCGTGCGTGCCATGTGTCTGCTCGTCAAGGAGATCGGGCGCCCCGAGGGGCCGCCGCCATCAGCAAAAACGCGGGTGGACCAGGCGTCCCTTGAGCAGGGACCGGTATCCATCCGCCGTCGCCGGGTGCGCTCGCCGCTACCGCGCGAGTGGGGACCCAAGGCGCGCCGCGCCCGTACGGCTGGGCGTGACGTCGAGTTGTCCTGCGTCGCTTATCGGGAGCCTGGCGCCGCCACTGGGCGCCCCGCCGGCCTCTGCCGCACCCCCGCGGACATCGCGGGCCCATAAGGCGACCGGCGCGCAGTTCGCCGGTCTTCATGTCTTCATGTCGCCACGGCATCGCTCGCGGAGGAGCGCGTTTCGCCGCAGCCACGGAAATTTACCCGCGCAAGCGTCTATGTCAATGCCGCGCGAGCAATTACCGCACGGGACGCGCACGCATCGCCACGCGCGTCCGTCGACGACGAAGAGAACACCCGGGCCTGACGGTCCGCCTTCCCTCCCAGGCACGCCGACGTGATCCTTCGGCCATGGACCGCACGACCTTCCTCGTGATCGACGACGAGCCGCAGATCCGCCGCGTTGTGCGCCACGCGCTCGAGACGGACGGCGCGCGCGTGCTCGAGGCCGACACCGGCCGTGCCGGGCTCGACGTCGCGGCAGCCGAGCGTCCCGACCTCATCGTGCTGGACCTCGGGCTCCCGGACATGCCGGGCGCGGCCGTCTGCGAGGACATCCGCGCGTGGTCCACCGCCCCGATCGTCGTCCTCTCCGCCCGCCACTCCGACCAGGAGAAGGCGAGGCTCCTCGACCTCGGCGCCGACGACTACGTCACGAAGCCCTTCAGCACCGTCGAGCTCCAGGCGCGCGTCCGCGCCCAGCTCCGCCGAGCCCGCCTCACGGAAGCCGGCCCCGGCGGCGACCCGCGCATCGAGGCCGGGGACGTGATGATCGACCTCGCGCGCCGGGTCGTGACCCGCCAGGGCACCCCGGTCCACGTGACGCCCATCGAGTGGGAGCTCCTCCGCGTGCTCGCCACCAACGCCGGGCGGACCATGACACACCAGCAGCTCTTCACCCGGGTGTGGGCGCGGCAGCACGGCGACGCGCAGCAGTACCTGCGGGTCCACGTCGCCAGCCTCAGGCGGAAGCTCGAGCGCGACGCCGTGCGCCCGACGCTGATCCTGACGGAGCCGGGCGTCGGCTACCGCTTCGACGCCGAGCCGTAGCGTGGTGGCGCGCACGGCCGGGGCCCCCGCACGACAGGCGATCGTCCTCCTGCGGTCCTGGGCCGCGTGGCTGGCCGTGCTCGGCGTCGTCACGGCGGCCCTGCTCCCCATGCGGCCCCGACTCGACAAGGCCCACGTCGCGCTCGTCTACCTCCTCGTCGTGCTCTGGGCCAGCTCGCGCGGCGGCCGCCGCGTCGGCCTCCTCGTGTCGGTCGTGGCGTTCGTCGCGCTGAACTTCTTCTTCATCCCGCCTCATCACACGCTCGTGGTGGGCAACGAGATGGACTGGCTCGTCCTCGCCGCGTTCCTGCTGGCGAGCGTGGTCGCCGCCCAGCTCCTCGCGCGCGCCCAGAACGAGGCCGAGGCGGCGCGGCAGCGCGCGGCGGAGATCGACCGGCTCTCCGCCATGGGCGCCGAGGCCCTCAACGCGGCGCGAGCCGAGGACGCGCTGGCAGCCATCGCGGGCGTGGTGCGGTCGACGCTGCGCATCGCCCGGTCCGAGATCTACGTTCGATCCGACTCCGGCCACGGCGCGCGCCTCGTCGCGGAGAGCGGCGACGACCCCGGCCCGACGTCGCGCGCGCAGGCCGTGCCGGTCGAGCCCGACGCCCGGTCGCTGCTCCCCTCCGGCGCCGGCCTCGTCGCCTGGGTCGCGACCACGGGCCGCGCGCTGGCCGAGCGCGCCGACGGCATGGTGCGCGTCGCCGAGCCGGACTCGGCGTTCGGATCGGTGGATACGACGGGGGCGACCGCGCTGCTGGTGCCGCTTCGCGTCCGCGACCGCCCCGTCGGCGTCCTGCGCCTCGTGCACGGCGCGCCGCTGGCGCTCGACGTGCCGGGCGAGCGCTTCCTCGAGGCGCTCTCGTACTACGCGGCGCTGGGCGTCGAGCGGCTGCGGCTCGTCAGGGAGGCGGAGCACGCGCAGGCGCTGCGGCAGGCGGACGAGCTGAAGAACGCGCTCCTCGCGTCGGTCTCGCACGACCTCCGCACGCCGCTCACCACGATCAAGGCGCTCGCCCACGACCTGCGCGTCGAGGGAGACGAGCGCGCGGCGACCATCGAGGACGAGGCCGACCGGTTGAACCGCTTCGTGGCCGACCTGCTCGACCTCTCGCGGCTCGCCGGCGGCGCGCTGAGCGTGACGCTCGAGCTGAACGCCGCGGAGGACCTCGTGGGCGCGGCGGTGCAGCGGGTATCGGGCGCCCTGCGCGGCCGCAAGCTCGAGGTCCGCCTCGACACGTCCGAGCCGCTCCTCATCGGGCGCTTCGACTTCTCGCACTCCCTGCGCGTGCTCGTGAACCTCATCGAGAACGCGCTGAAGTACTCGCCGCCAGGGTCCACCGTCGACCTCCTCGTGCGGCGCTCGGGCGACCGGCTCGAGTTCGTGGTGGAGGACGCGGGCTCCGGCGTGCCGCCCGGCGAGGAGGAGCGGATCTTCGAGGCGTTCTACCGCCCGCCGAACAGCCCGCCGGACGTGGGCGGCGCGGGGCTCGGCCTCTCGATCGCCCGCCGCATGGCCGCCGCGCAGGGCGGCGACGTCTCCTACCATCGCCGCGAAACCGGCGGCAGCCGCTTCGTGTTCACGCTGCCCGCCGCCGAGCTGGGTGAGCTCGACGGAATGGCGGCCTCGTCGTCGCCGGAACCTTTGTGACTTCTTAACGCCGGTCGCCCGGTCCTTTGTGCGGTCTTCACGCCGCCGTCGGTACGATGCACTCCCGTGCCCCCGACCGACCGCGTGCCTC
>JBJMNJ010000015.1:0-10471 GCA_045804325.1 Gemmatimonadaceae bacterium | reverse complement strand
GTTTCCGGCGTGACCGCGCGATGACGGTGGTCGAGTACTCTCCCGCTCGCTGGGCGTTCTCAAGAGTGGCCGATGGGAAGCCACGAGGCCGCGCGCGGAGATGCGGAGGTGCGGGGTTCGCGGAGGACCTGTGCTCGATCTCGATGGGGTCACGCAGAACGTCATCGATTCCGCGATCAGGATTCACCGAGACCTCGGTCCGGGGCTCTTCGAGTCCGTCTATGAGACGGCGCTGGCGCACGCCCTCGAGAAGCGGGGCCTCACTGTTCGGCGGCAGCAACTGGTCACCTTCGAGTACGACGGGACCGTCTTCGAGGAGGCGTTCCGCATCGATCTTCTCGTCGAGCGGCGAGTCATCGTCGAGCTGAAGTCGCTCGACAAGCTGGCGCCAGTACACGCGAAACAACTGCTCACCTATCTGCGCCTCGCTGACCTGCAGCTGGGTCTCCTCATTAACTTCGGCGCGCCGACTCTCAAGGAAGGGCTCAGGAGAGTGGTGAACGGCCTCCCGGCCTCCGCCTCTCCGCGCCTCCGCGTGAACCGTCGTGGCCCGCCACCACTCACGGGCGGCTAATCGACAGCCGATACCCCGCCAGATCCGTTCGCAGCGCGTTCGCGCCGTCGCTCACCTCCACCACCGTCGCCGCGTACTCGGCGCTGCGGTTGACGTCGGGGACGCTAAAGCGCAGCAGCGCGCCGCCCGCGAGGTCGCCGAACGCCGCGGCGCGGAAGGAGGTGCCCGTGCCGCGCGAGTGCAGCGCGTACGAGGCGTTCGCCGTCGCCACCTCCGTCATCCCCGCTGGGCCCGTCACCCGCACCACCATCGCGCGGTCGTCCGCGCGCGGCGTCACGAGGGTGACGGTGAGGGTGCCCGGGACCGGCGTCGGCGGACCGTTCGGCGATTCGCCGCACGCGACGGCGAGCGCCGCGGCCGCGACGAGCGAGAAGGCAGCGAGGAGTGCGCGAGCGCGCACGAGATTCGTCGGGGACATCAGCGGTTCTCCCTTGGTTTCGAGCGGGGCGTCGGCGGCGGCGCCGCGCCCGCGAGGGCTCGGAGCTCCTTCGCGGCGGGATCGGCGCTCGCGGCCGCGTTCGCCTGCAGCCACGCGCGCACGTCGCCCACGTCGAGCCTGCCGTTGCGGTTGCCGAGGAGGTCGAGGTAGCGCACGCGGTCGGCCTCGAGCGCGCCGTCGCCAAGCAGCTTGTCGAGCACCTGCGCGGCCGTGACGGCGGGCGCGGCGACGGAGAGGGTGAGCTCGCGCTCCACCGAGAACGTGTCCGAGCGCGCGCGCACGGTGAACCGGAACTCGCCCACCGCCTCCGGCACGCCCTTCAGCTCGCCCGTCGCCGCGGCGAGCGACACGCCCGTCGGGAGCGCGCCCCCGGCGGCGGCGAACGTCGCGGCCGCGGCGGTTCCGCCCTCGACGCGGATCGTGTCGGCGTAGTCGGCGCCCATGATGCCGGTGCGGCGCGCGGCATCGCCGGCGATCGCGAGCGTCGGCCACACGCGCAGACTGTCGAGGATCACCTGCGGGCTCCCGACGAGGCCGGGGGACGCGACGGTGATCGTGTCCACGTGCACGCCCGCGGCGAGCCCGCCCGCGTCGCGCGTCCAGCGCACCATCCCCGGGCCCGCGCCAGTCGCGGTCGTGAGCGTGCTCCACGCGGCGCTGTGTGCGGCGCTCCAGCTCGCGCCGTCGACGTTCCAGCCCGTCGGCGCCACGGCGACCGAGTCGCTGCTCGTCGCGGCGCGGCCGACCATCGCGGCGGCGCTGCGCGAGCGCGCGGCCACCGTGAGCGACGGCGTCCCCAGTACGACCACCGAGTCGACGACGCGCGCGGAGTCGCCGTCGCCCGACGCGAACTTCACCCAGATCGTGTCCACGTAGAGCCCGGGCGCGCGGGGCGCGGGAATGCCGTTCGAGCCGACCGGCGTGAGGTTGCGCTGCCAGACGACGTACTGCATGCCCGTCCCACTGCCGTACGGCGAGAGGCCGTTCCGGAACATCGCGTAGATGCGACGCTGCGCGTACGTGCTCGTCCACTGGCGGCTCGCCGCGTCCGGCCCCTGGGGAAGCACGAGCACGGAGTCCATGCTCACCCAGCTCCCGATGACGACGGAGTCGCGCCGGCTGTACCCGTCGAGCCTGATGGCGGGAGCCGCGGCCTCCACGAGGAGCGTGTCCACGTACTCCGCGAACGCCGTGGGGTCGAGCGCCGGCCCGATCCGCAGGCGGTTGACGTAGAGTCCCGGCGCGAGGTTGCCGGGCGCCCGGCGGATCCGCAGCCAGCCGCTCCCGACGCGTCCGCGCGGGTCGCCGCCGAGGTAGATCGGCGCGGCGGACGTCTGCGTGGCCGTCACCTGCGCGCGGTCGGCCCACGTCCCGCTCACCGTGACGAGCACGGAATCAGTCGTCGCGACGCTTCCCTGCGGCGCGCGCGCCGAGCCCGACGCGCGCGCCAGCGAGACCGCGAGCGGCGGCATCACGCGGAGCGTGTCGACGAAGGCCGCGGTCGCGCCGCTCGAGATCGAGGCCACGATCGTGTCCACGTAGAGTCCCGGCGCGAGGCCCGTGGGGACGTGGCGGAATCGGAGGCGCGGCACCGGGTCGAGCCAGTCCGTGGACTCGAGCAGCTCGATCCACGCCGCGCGCTTCGTCGCCGTCCACGTCGCCGTGTCCGCGCCCGGGCCGCTCGGCGCGACGTTCACCGCGAAGTACCTCGGCGCCGAGCCCGCCGTCGCCGAGTCGAGCTGGGACTGCGCCGAGAGGCCCACGGAGAGAGCGGCCGGCGGCTCGACGACGAGGGAGTCGAGCACGTACGCGACGCTGTCGGCCACGCCCGACGCGATGACGGCGATGCTGTCCACGTACGTGCCGGGGGCGAGCTCCGCGGCGGAGGACGTCCAGCGCAGGACGCCCGAGCCGGTGCCCGTCGCGGTGGCGATGCCGAGGCGCCGCCAGCGCAGCTCGGCGCGCCACGGGGTCGTGGCGGCGCTCGCGCCTTCGACGGTGACGCTCGCGGAGTCGACGTGCCCGGCGCGGTCGCCGAACGCGACGACGCGATTGCGCGAGCGCGGCGACACCGCGACGGCGCCGCGGTCCGGCACCGTCACCGTCACCCGGAAGCCCGCGCCGACCTGCTCGTCGACGCGGATGGAGATGTCGTTGCGCCGGTCCACGAACGTCTCCCCGACGGTGAGCTGCGCGCCCGCGTCGTTCGGGTCCCCGTTGCCGTCGAGGTCCACGACGCGGAGGCCCTCGAAGTTCGCGAAGTGGTTCACGAGGACGGACGCCTCCGGGATGCCGGCGTCGTACCCGCTCCCCGGCCCGCCCCGCACCTCGATGGTGTAGTACTCCTGGCCGGCGGCGCCCGGCACGGGCACGACCACCATCAGCGCGTCGGCGTTGTCGGCCGGCAGCGCCGAGCGCTCGACGCGCAGGGTCGTCGTGCCGGGTGCGACGACGACGTAGCGCTCCGGGGGGATGAAGCCGAGGAAGTTCTTCTGCCACGCCAGCGTGTGCGCCGGGAGGATCGTCTTCCCGTCGGGGGCGTGGTAGAAGCCCGCGTAGCTCATCACGTCCCACTGCGAGTCGTACGGGGTGCCGTTCCCGCCGCTCGTGTGGCCGAGCCCGAAGTTGTGCCCCACCTCGTGCGCCGTGAGGCCGACGTTGAAGGTGACGGCCCCGTCGAGGTAGGTGATCATGAACGGCTTCGTCACGCCGTCGCGCTCGTACGTGCTGCCGCCGGCGAACAGTCGGCCGTCGAGGTTCGTGTTGACGACGATGTTGACGCCGTCGTAGTCGGGGAAGTGCACGTCCGCGTCCGCGGCGTCCATGCAGTCCTGGTCGAGCGCCGGGAAGTTCACGCCGCTGCCGCTGGGGTTGACGTAGTGCGCCCTCTCGTGCGGTAGGGTGTACCAGCCGTACGCCCTGCTCCCGTTCATCGTGACCCGGCCGCGGGAGTTCTCCGTCCAGTAGTGGTTCACGGACGGATACTCGGGCGACGAGACGATGCGGTCGAACTGTTCGCGGGACCCCGGCGTCACGTCCGGAAAGTCGGCGAAGCGGCAGAGGAGCGTCGCGTAGCGCTTCGCCCCCACGACGGGGAGCGACGGCAGACGCGGCGCGGGCATCGCGCTCTCGATGGCCGTGGCCTCGAGCGGCTCCGACGCGTCCGCCGGCGCGCGCGCGCCGCGCGCCGCGAGCCGCAGCGTCACCCGCCGCCCATCGAGCGCCTCGAGCCCGCCGAAGCGTCGCGCGACGTCGGCGTCCATCCGCACGCGGCGCGTGCGGCCGGCGGCGTCGGTGAGCATCGCGATGCGGCGGGGCCTGAACGCGCCGGGCTTCGCGGGATCCTCCCAGAGGAGGCGCATCGTGCCGGTGGCCTGCATGCCGGCGCCCTGCGCGCGCAGCGCGACCGGCGCGGCCAGGGCGGCCAGGAGGAGGGCGACGGTGTTCGTCGTTCGCATGGTCGAATCGAGGCGTGTCATCGGCCAGCCGCCCGCCAGCCGGGCGCGGTCGTCTACCGCGTGCTCACGACTGTCGAGCACGAGCGACACCGCACAGGTGGGGGGAAGGCGGCGGGGGGTGGCTGGAGCGCGGCTGCGCGGGGCGCGACCGCGGGAGTGCGGGCGGGACGTCGGGGCGGGCCAGAACACAAACTAATGGCGCGACGGACGGCGACCAATGCTGCTCGTCGGTCGCAGTTCGCCACCGAGCAACCGCGGGGCGCAGCCCGCCGAGAGCCGCCGCCGCAGGCCGCCGAGCACCGCCTGGAACGCGCTGCGGGGGCGGACTCGGCACGCGCCGAACCCACCCCCGCCTTCCTTCGCTGCGCTCCGCTCCGTCCTGCCGAACCACTACCCTGCCATGCGCGTCGCTCTTGCGAGAAGCGGGCCGGATCGCATGGATCCGCCCGAATGCTCGGGCGGGAGACTCTCGCCGAACGAGGACTGGCGGCGTGCGCCGCGCGGCGCGAGGCCGCGGAGCTGCCATTCGGCCACCCGCGCGGCGGCGTACCGGTAGCCCGCCTTCTCCACGAGGTCGATGGCGCGCCACTCGAAGCCGCCGAAGCAGTCCACCGGGGGGGCGAGGTGCAGGTCCGCCTGGGCGCGGTCGCGCCGCGCGCGGCGCAGCGTGCTCGCGAGCGCCGCCCGGCGCAGCACGCCGAAAGGACTGGCGCCCATGCCGCCGTCGCGCACGCCCGCCACGTCCACCGCGACGATGGTCCCGACGCAGCGGCGGCGCATCTCGAGGACGGGAAGGTTCTCGAGCACCGCACCATCCACGAGGAGCTCGCGCGAGGGGGTCACGACCGGCGGCACGATGCCCGGCATCGCGCAGCTCGCGCGCAGCCAGGTGGTGAGCGGCCCCTCGTCGTGCACCGCGACGTCCGCGCGCGTGAGGTTCGTGCTGACGCAGAAGAACGGGATCCACAGGTCCTCGATGCGCCGCGCACCGAAGATGTCCTCCAGCTCGCGAGCGGCCCAGCCGCGGTCCACGAGCGCGCGCCACGCCAGCCCGCGGCGGCCGGCCCAGCGGCGGTGCGGCTCGAGCAGCGTCTCGACGTCGGCGCCGGCCGCGTACTGCGCGCCGATCACGGCGCCGAGGCTGCTGCCGCCCACGTAGTCGACCGGGAAGCCGAGCTCCGCGAAGGCGCGCAGCACGCCGACGTGCGCGAACGCGCGCGCGCCGCCGCCGCCGAGCACGAGGCCGAAGGCGCGCCCGGCGAGCCGGCGCGCGAGGCGGTCGAAGTCCCCGCGATTGCCGGGGCGCACGTGGTGGTGCGCCGCGAACGGGAAGTGCGCGAGCCACTGCGCCGTGCCCGAGGGCGCGCGTCTCGCGTTGCCGTGCACCAGCACGAGCTCCGCGCCCGACGGGCCGCGGTCGAGCCCACTGTGGGCGAGCGGGAGGTCGAGCGCCGCGCCGTCGGACGGGCCGCCGAGCGCGACGGCGAGCACGCGGTCGCTCATGCGGAGGCAGCGGCGCGTCCACGCGCTGCTCGCGCCGACGGCCGCGAGCACCACGTACGCGTTCTCGCGCTCGCGCGCGGCGAGCCACTCGGCGGCGCGCTGGTGCGCCTCGTCGTCCTCGCCGGCCGCGGCCGCGCCGTCGCCGAGCGCCTCGTCGAGCAGCTTCTCGTCCACGACGAGCGTGCGACCGAGCGTCGCGAGCGACTCGGCGAGGCACGCGGCGACGTAGCGCGTCGGGGCGCCGGCGCCCACGGGCACGACGGCGATCGTCGCCGCGCGGCCGCGCTCGCCCTGCGACCCCACGCGGCCGGCATCGGCGGCGAGCCGGCGCGCGAAGCGGAGCGCGAGCTCGGGGGAGCGCTCGAGCGCGCCGACCACCGCGGCACGCGACACCTGGAGCAGGGCGGCGTCGCGGAGCGCGCGGGCGGCCGCCGGCGCGCTGCCGTCGGCGAGCAGGGCGGCCTCGCCGAAGCTCTCGCCCGGGCCACGCTCGTCCACGGGGCGCTCGCCGCCGCGACCGTCACCCGCCGCGAGCTGGAAGCGGCCGCGCGCCACGACGTACAGCGCCTGGCCGGCCCGCGGCGCGGTCTCCCCGCGCGGCACGTCGATCCAGCGGGCGCCGGCCGCCACGAGCGAGAGCTCGTCGTCGTCCACGCCGCCGAACAGCGCCGTGCCGCGCAGCAGCGCGGCGGCCTCGGCGGGCAGCGCGAGCCGGGCTCTGAGCCCCGCACCCTCCCATGCGCCGCCCGTCATCGGGCGGCCCCCATCGATACGTCCGGCATCTCCCGACCCAGCGTGAGCATGGCAGGGAAATGAAGTCCGGACCTGTTCCCGAGACGTGACGGCAGCGTTCTTCGAACGGCAGGGAGCAGGAACGAACCCCTCGGGGTCGCCCCCGCTCCCTGCTCCATCACGCACTCACCCTGCTCCCTGCTCCCCGCTCCCTGTCCCCTGCTCTATGGGTCGTATCACCCTACACGGATTCCCCGCCGCGAACACGCCGGCGGGGACGTCGCGGGTGACGACGCTTCCCGCGCCGATCACCGAGCGCGAGCCGATGCGCACGCCCGGCAGGATGATCGCCCCGCCGCCCACCCAGACGTCCGACCCGATCTCCACGGGCTTGCCGTACTCCTCCTTGCGGCGCTGCGCGGCGTCGAGTGGGTGCAGCGGCGTGTAGATCTGCACCGCCGGGCCGAACATCGTGTAGTCGCCGATGGTGACCCGGCAGACGTCGAGCACGATGCAGTTGAAGTTGAAGAAGACGCGCTCGCCGAGCTCGATGTTCGAGCCGTAGTCGCAGAAGAAGGGCGGCTGCATCCACACCGTGTCGCCCCCGGCGCCGAACAGCTCGCGCACTATCCGGCGGCGCGCGTCCTGGTCGCCCTCGCGCGTGGCGTTCAGCGCCTGGCACAGGTCGCGCGCCCGCTCCCGCCCGGCGACGAGCACCGGGTCGAGTGCGTCGTACATCTCCCCCGCCAGCATCTTCTCCCGCTCCGTCGGCATCGGCTCGCTCGTCTGATGGTCGGCGACGCACCCGCTCTATTCGTGCCACCCCTCCGGCTCGAAGAGCGGCATGCGCGCGGCGGCGGGTCGCTCGAGATCCGCGAGCAGCACGGCGACGCCGAGCGGACCGCGGTAGAGGCTCGCGGAGGCGGCGGGGTCGCCGGCGTTGGCCAGCGCGCGGTCGGCGAGCGTCTCCGCGCGGCGGCGCCACGCGTCGTCGCGGGTGCGCCGGTGCAGGGCGAGCAGCGCGTACGCGCGGCCGGCATCGCCGCAGCAGAGGCTCGCGTTCCCCGGCGCCGACTCCCAGGCGTTCCACCCCGCCTGCTCGGCGAGGCGCCGCCAGCGCGCGTCGCGCAGGCGGCGGTGGGCCGCGAGCCAGAGGTGCACGTACCCGGCGCCGCCGTTGCACCAGCCGCCCACGAACGTCGGCCGCTCGCCGGGCGCGAGGCGCCCCGTGGTCCACGGCCACTGCAGCCCGCGCCCCGCCGGGACGGCGAACCGCTCGAGCTCCGCGAGCGGCGCGCGGAGGGGCGCGCAGTCCGCGGCGGACCGCCGCCAGCGGAGCAGCGCGTAGAGCGCGCCCGCGAGCCCGTGCGCCGCGCCCGGCCGGTCGCGACCGAGCCCGCTCGCGCGCCCCGCTCTCACCGACGCGGCCAGGGCGCGCGCGAGTCGCTCGCCGACGTCGGCGACCGCGCGCACGCTCTCCCGCCCCGTGCCTCGCGCCGCGTCGCGCAGCAGCGCCGCGCCCGCGAGCAGCCCCGGCGTCCCGAAGGCGAGGTCGAGCGGGTGCGGCGTCTCCGTGGGCGACGCGGCGAACGCCGCGACGGCCCCATGGAAGCGAGCCCGGTCGCCGAGCGCGCGGCCGACGAGCGCGTTCGTCACGTGCAGGCCCGCGCCGCCGTGAAAGAGCGACGCCTCGCCGAGCTGCGCGCGCGCGAGTGACCCGTCCGGCTCGAAGAGGACGTCCGGGTCCTCGCGCACGAGCGCCGCCGCGCGGGCGGACCAGAGGTCGGCGAGCGCGAGGAGCCGCGCGTCGTCGCGCGCCGCCGCCATGCGCTGGAGCCCGTACGCCACTCCGGCCGCGCCGTCGCGCGCGGAGACGCGCGACGATGCCGCCGGCCATGCGATGCTCCACCCGCCCTCGGGCCGTGCGAGCGCCACGACGTCGTCCACGAACGCCCGACGCCGCGCGCGCGCCGCGTCGCCGCTCGTCACCGTTCGCCCCACGCGCGCGCGCGGCTTCACGTCCCGCAGCGCATCGGCGAGCGCCGCCACCGACGCCCACCGGTCCGCCGGCCGCTTCGCCAGCGCGCGCCGCAGCACCCGCTCGGCTGCCGGCCACGGCGCGGCGCCCGCGTCGGCGAACGAGAGCGGCGCATCCTCGGTCACCTGGCGGAGCAGCTGCTCGCGCACGAGCGAGAAGTCGAGATGGCGGCGCCCGGTGAAGATCTCATATAGAAGGGCCCCGATGGCGTACTGCTCCCCGGCGGGGCTCGCCGCGGGGAGCGGCCCGCCGCGGCGCAGCGCGAGGGCGAGCTCCGGCTCGTGGAACTCGGGGATGCCGACGCGCGCGGGCGCGGGCCCGGGCGCGCCCGCGACCGCCGCGTGCCCGAAATCCAGGAGCGTGACGGCTCCGTCGCGCCCGACCAGCACGTTGCTGGGATGCACGTCGCCGTGCACCACCCCGGCGCCGTGCAGGCGCGCGTAGCTGGCCGCGACCTCGCGCGCGAGCGCGAGCACCACCAGACCGCCGTCGCCGAGCGCACGCGCCTCCGCGGCGGCGCGCGTGACCGCGACGCCCTCGCGCCACTCGCAGACCAGGAGCTCGGCCCCGGCGTGCGTCCCGCGCGCCAGCGGGCGCGGCGCCACGCCCGTGCGCGCGAGCCGGCGGAGCACGCGCGCCTCGTGCGCGAGCGCGCCGTCGAGCCACGCCGCGCGCTGCGCGCGCACGAGCTTCAGCGCCCCCGCCCGCCCGCGCCGGTGGCGCGCGCGGTAGACCTCCGTGTCCTCGAGCGCGCGCAGGACGTCCGTCACCTTCCACGCGCCCACCCGGTCGCCCACGGCGAGCGAGGCTGCCGGCGCGGGCTCGGCGCCCTCCTGCACGAGCCACCCGCCGCGCGCGAGGCGCTCGAGCAGGGGGAAGGCGGCATCGAGCACCGCGCCGGGTGCCGCACCTCGCTCGCGGGCGAGCGCGAGCAGCACGTCGGCCGCGCGACGCGGCTCGGCGAGCCGGCGCAGGAGCCGCGCGCCGTCGGCGTCCACGACGATCGACGCGGCGCGCGAGCGGGCGGAGACGAGCGCGTGCTCGCCCCGCCGCGCGCCGGCCGCGCGCCGCACCGCTTCGGGGAGCCGCGCCGCGGGGACGAGCCGCGCGTCGGCGCGGAGCGCGACCGGCCGCGTGAGATCGACGCTCACGCGAGGCCCGAGGCCGCGCCCACCGCGCGCGCGAAGGCCGCGGGCGCCCAGGTCGCGGGGTCCACGCCGTCGGCAGCGACGCGCCGCGCGGCCTCGCCCGCCGCGTCGCGCGCGCCCGAGCCCGCGGCGTCCACGAGGTGCTGCGCGAGCCGCCCGCAGAGCCACCCGCGCCAGCTCCCGAGCGCGCCGTCCGGCGGGTCCGCGCCCCAGGAGAGCAGGCCGTCCGCGGTCACCGCCGCCGTGAACGGCACGCCCTGCGCTCGCAGCCCGCGCACGGCCGGCTCGAGCCGCGCCGCTGCGCGCCGGAGCTGGTCGAGCGACGGGAAGTACACGACGAGCTTGTCCGGGCGCAGCAGCCCGTCCGGCTGCCGCGCGACCTTGAAGGGGACGGGCCCGGCGCCCGCGAGCGCCGCGACGAGCGCGTCGAGCGCGGCGGGGAGGTCGTCGGTCGCGGGGCTCACGTAGAGCTTCGCGCCGCGCGCGGGCGACGCGCCGGCCGCGGCCCGCGGCGCCCACGAGGCCCACGCCTCGGTGCCGTCCGTCTCCCGCCAGTGGCGCGCGACGCGCCGGGCGAGG
>JBJMNJ010000014.1:0-2717 GCA_045804325.1 Gemmatimonadaceae bacterium | reverse complement strand
TGCCGACGGCGCCGGTGCGGCCTGCGATCCGCCGAGCACCCCGGAGCCGCTCGTGCCCTGCCCCGTCACGCCCGACGCGCCGGCCGCGGCGCCGGTGCCGAGCTGCAGCGGCAGATCGCGGAGCAGCGCGAGCTTCATCCGCGCCACCGCGAGCTGCCGCGCGGCGACCGCGCGGTTCGCCGTCGCCTGCTGCAGCAGGATGCGCGTCTGCGCGAGATCGGTCTGCGTCGCGATCCCCTCGCGGTACCGGATCTCGTCGATGCGGTACGCGCGCTGCGCCTGCTCCACCGTGCCCTGGCTCGCGCCCCACGTCGCTTCGGCCTGCGCGAGGTCGGTGAGCGCCACGCGCGCGTCGAGCGCCGCGAGCTCCTGCACCTGCGCGAGCCGCTGGCGCGCCTCTTCCACGTTCGCCCGCGCGACCAGCTCCTCACCGCGGATCCGGCCGCCGTTGAAGAGCGACATCGACGCCGCCACGCCGACCGTCCAGTTCTGCGAGTACTCGGCGAACGTCGGCAGCCTCGAGATGGGGAAGAAGAGCCGCGGGTAGTTGGACGTGAGGCTGATCGTCGGCAGGTACTGCGAGCGCACGACGCGGAGCAGTGACTCCTGCGCGCGCACCCCCTCGGCGGTCTGCCGCACGATCGCACGGTCCGCGACGGCCGTGTCCACCGTCGACGCCGCGACGTCCGTCGCGCGCGAGGTGAGACGCGCCGCCGCGAGCACCGCCGACAGGCTCGCCGGGCCAGCGGCGTCCTCGACCGCCGTCGTGAGCGTGAGCGACTCGTCGAGCGGGAGCTCGAGCATCTCCTTCAGGCGCAGGTAGGCCACCTGGCGGTTGCTGCGCGCCTGGATGACGACCGGGCGCTGATTGTCCCGCCCCACCTGCGCGCGCAGCAGATCGAACTCCGACTGATTCCCCACGCGCCGCGCGAGCGTCGTCTGCTGGAGCACCACCTCGTTCTGCGCGAGCGTGCTGTCCGCGATCGCCACCATGCGGTCCGCGAGCGCCGCGTCGTAGTAGGCCTGCGTGACGTCGAGCGTCACCTGCGCGCGGCGCTGCGTGATCTCGAGCTCCGCCGAGCGCTCGCCCGCCTGCGCGGCGCGGTACTGCGCGGTCACCCGCCCGCCCGTGTAGACGTTCTGCGCGAGCTGGAGCCCGCCCACCCACTGGTTGCGCGCGCCGAAGCCCACCTTGCTGAAGTCGATGCCGCCGCCCTGGTCGCACGTCGTCGCCTGCGCGAGCGCCGCCGCCCGCTCCTCGGCGGTCGCGTCGGTGGGGATGCGCGGCGCGCAGAGCGCCGGAGGCAGCGGGGCCGCGGTGTCCGGCCCGCCGCCGCTCGCCAGCGCGCTGAACTGGCTCTTCAGCGTCTTGAGGTACGCGACGCTGGCGTTGAGCTGCGGCAGGTACTGGCTGCGCGCCTGGTACCACTGGCCGCGCGCGCGCGTGGCACCAGCCCGCGCGATCGCGACCTCCTCGCTGCGCTCCTGTGCCATGCGCACCGCGTCCTCGAGGGAGACGCTTCGCGCGCTGGCGACTGGTGTCGGCTGCTGCGCGCCGAGTGGCGCGGCCGCTGCGAACAGGACTAGCCCGGTCGCACGCCGCACCGCGCGGCGCCACGAACGCTCGGGCGATCGAATGGTCATCGTAGGTCGAAGTCGAGGTGACATGGTGCTGAGAGCAGAGCGCTGAGCGCTGACACGGCGTTTCGCGTTCTGCGTTTCGCGTTCAGTCGGCCGCCGTCTCGCTGCCCGTGTCCGGCCGCGGCACCGGGCGGCTGGGTCGGCGCGGCAGGCGGGCGCTGGTCGTCGCGGGAAGCACGCCGACCGCGCGCAGGAAGCAGCGGACGTACATCGTCGGCGCCATCTCCTCGGACATCGGGAAGCCGTCGGGCATGATGTCGCGGCACATCGCGTCGCCGAACAGCGCGCCCATGAGCATCGAGATCGCCGTCCCGTCACTCCCCGGCTCCACCTCGGGACCCGCCAGCCCATTGTTGCGCAGTCGGCCCAGGTAGCCGGCCAGCGCCTCGGCGGCGCAGTGCGGCCCCTCGCAGGCGGAGAGCGCGGCGTCGGGCCGCTCCTCCATCTCGCCGATCATCTTGCGGAGCACCGAGCGCGACTCGCGCATCTGCGTGAGCGTCGCCGTGCACCAGGCGGTGACCTCCTGCTCGGGATCGGCCGGCGTGGCCGGCAGCTCGGTCACGGCGGTCGTGCGCAGCCGGTGCTCGAGCAGCTCGTCGAAGAGCTGGGCCTTCGAGCCGAAGAGGCGGAAGAGCGTGACCTCGTTGACGCCGGCCTCGATGGCGATGAGCCGGGTGGTGGCGCCCCGGAAGCCGTGCAGCGCGTAGACGCGGGCCGCCGCCTCGAGAATGCGTTCGCGGTTGTCCATGGTCGCGGAGAGTACGCGGCCGCATCCTTGACTGCAAGTACCTACTTGCTTGCACAAACGTTTCCATACAATCCCGCCATCCGGCAGCGCTCCCTAGGGCGACCGATTCTTGCAAGGTCGTTCAGCCATGCTTCACCCCCCGCGCCCGGCCAACCGCCCGGCGTCGCTCGACGCGCCGGTGCCCCCGGACGACGCCGCGCCGACGGCCACACCGCTCGCGCCCCTCCCCTCCTTCTGGTGGATGCGTGCGCCCTTCGGCCTCGCGCTCGCACTCGCCTTGCCGCTCGCCGTGGCGGCCGTCGCCCGCTCCCTGAGCTCGGAGATCGCA
>JBJMNJ010000013.1:0-3026 GCA_045804325.1 Gemmatimonadaceae bacterium | reverse complement strand
GAGTCCCTCGTCACGCGCGACGTCGACGTGCTGGCGCGCATCGCGGCGCACGGGCACATGACGGTGCACGTGACGATCACGACGCTCGATCGCGAGCTCGCGCGTCGCATCGAGCCGCGTGCGCCCACCCCCGAGGCGCGGCTGCGTGGGGTGGCGCGGCTGCGCGAGGCCGGGATCGACGTCGGGGTGAACGTGATGCCCGTGCTGCCGGGGATCACCGACCGGCCGGAGGCGCTCGACGCGCTCGTGCGCCGCATCGCGGAGGCGGGAGCCACGCACCTGGGCGCGTGCGCCCTGCGGCTCCGGAGCGACGCGCGCGACCGCTACCTGCCGTTCATCGAGCGCGAGTTTCCGGCGCTCGCGGAGCGCTACCGCGGCGCCTACGCGCGCCGGCACGAGCTGGGGGACCGGTACCGCGCGGGGCTGCGCGCCTTCGTCGCCGCGCGGTGCGCGGAGCACGGCATCCGCTTCGGCTACGCCGACGACGCGGACGATGCGGACGACGCGCCGGTGGAGCTGCCACCGTCGCAGCTCGCGCTGGCGCTGTAGGAGTGAACGGTGTCCGATTTTCCAACACTTGCGCCTGCCTCTTTCGGGTTTTATTCGGTAAAGTATGCCCCTCCCCACTGCCCTCGCCGAGCTCCTCGCCCCGCGCGCTACGCCGCTCCCGCTGTGGGTGGGGACCGGGGAGGCGCCGGAGGTGCCGGCGCTGCCGACCGGGATCCCGGAGCTCGATGCGGTCGCGGCCGGGGGGGTGCCGCGCGGGCGGCTGACGGAGGTGGTGGGGCGGCGGGGGGTGGGACGGACGACGCTCCTGCGGCGGCTCGTGGAGACCACGGTGGCGGCGGGGGGATGGGTGGCGGTGGTCGACGCGAGTCGCACGCTGGCGCCGCGAGACTGGGCGGGGGCGGGGGCGACGGGGCGCGTGTGGGTGGTGCGGCCGGAGGACGCGGCGCGGGGCGCGTGGTGCGCGGACGTGCTGCTGCGGAGCGGCGCGTTCGCGCTCGTGGTGCTCGACTCCGCGCCCGCGCTTCCACAGGCGGTGGCAGTGCGGCTCACGCGGCTCGCTCGCGAGAGCGGGGCGGCGCTGGTGGTGGCGGGGGCGGAAGGCGGAGGGACGAAGCTGGGCGGGGCGATGCGGCTTCGCATGACGGCTGCGCACTGCGCACTGCGAACTGCGAAAGGATTGCACGCGGAGCGCAGAGCGCCGAGGCATGCCCCGAGTGCACATGACGGAAGCCACCGCGCGAGACAGCTCGCATCACACCCTTTCGCAGTGCGCAGTGCGCAGTTCGCAGTCGACACGGAGGACGGTCCCGGAGAGGAGGCCGGTCGCAGGATCGCGGTGCTCGTGGAGAAGGGTGGGATTCATCGAACGGTGGAGGTGAGCTGTGCGCTCGACCTGTCGCGTCGCCTGTGTGCGCATCCCGAGGGTCCCGATCGGCGCGGTGTGGCGCGCCGCCCGTCGGGGCGTGGGGGCGGACGTGGCGAGCCGGGGGTCGGGACCGCAGTTCACACCCCACACCCCGCACCCCACGCCCCCACCTGGCGCCGCGGCTCCGACGCCACCGCCCTCGCCCGCGGCCGGCGGCGAAATTTCGCGTCTCCCCTCTACCCTGCGCCCACCCGACCCCGCGCCGGGGCACTGGGATGACCACCCGATCGCGCTGACGTCGGGCGAGGGGGCGCTCGCGCGGCTGCGCGCCGTCAGCGCGGCGGCCGGCCGCGCCGGCGTGCGCGCGGGGATGCGCGTGAGCGAGGCGCGCGCGCTCTGCGCGGGGCTCGAGGTGCTGCCGTGGGACGACGACGCCGTCGCGCGCGCGGTGACCGAGATGTCCGCGCTGCTGCTCGAGGCGAGCCCGCAGGTGACCCCGGTCGCCGGCGCGCCGGGCCTCTGGTGGGTGGGCGCGGGAGGCTTCGAGGCGCTCGGCGGGGACCGGCAGCTCGCGTACGCGCTGCTCCGTCTCGCGCGGCGCTGGCACCCGCGTCCGCGCGTCGCCGTCGCCGACTCCTGCGTCGCCGCGCGCGCGGCCACCTGGGCGGGCGCGTCGTTCGAGCGGACGGCGGACGACCGTACCCTCGTCGCCGTCGTGCCCACGGGCCGTGACGCCGCCTACCTCGCGGGCGTGCCGCTCGCGCTCGTGCCGATGGACGAGGAGCTGCGCGACGCGCTGCGCGCCCTCGGCCTGCGCACGGCCGGGGAGCTCGCCGCGCTCGGCGCCGAGGACGTGGAGCGGCGGTGGGGGCCGGAGGGACTCGTGGCGTGGCGGCTCACGTGCGGCGACGACCCGCGCCGCCCTGCCCTGCTGCGCCGCGAGCCGGTGCCCGCCGCCGACGTGGAGCTCGCGGCGCCGGCCGACACGATGGAACCGGTGCTCTTTCTCGTGCGCGCCGCGCTCGACCGCCTCACGCGCGAGCTCGCGTCGCGCGGGCGCGCGGCGGCGGCAGTCGCGATCACCCTCACGCTCGATGACGCACGGGGAGCGCTGCCGCGCCACGCCGAGGCCGCGGCGCCACCTGCGCACACGGTGACGCGCGAGGTGCGGCCCGCTCGTCCCACCGCGCGCGCGGGCCCGCTGTTCGAGCGCTGTCGCGCGCTGCTCGACGGCTGGGCGCTCGCCGCGCCGGTGCGCGCGGTCGGTGTGTCGATCCCCGCGACCGCGCCACTCCCCGGTGACCAGGGCGACCTGCTCGACACGACGTGGAAGGACGCAGCCGCGCTCGAGGGCGCGCTCGCGCGATTGCGCGCGGAGCTCGGCCCCCGCGTCGTCGTGCGCCCCGTCGCGCGTGACTCGCATCGGCCGGAGGAGAGTGGGGCGTGGGAAGAAGCCGAAGTGGAGCTGCGTGCTGCGTCCTGCGTGCTGCGTAACGACCTCGGGACGCCACGACAAGCTACGCAGCACGCAGCACGCAGCACGCAGATGCCGTTGGCGTTCAGACTGATCGACCCGCCCGACCCGGCGGAAGTGGAGGCAGATGCCGCAGGGAGCCCTACGGCCGTCACCTGGCGCGAGCGTCGGCTCACG
>JBJMNJ010000012.1:0-6428 GCA_045804325.1 Gemmatimonadaceae bacterium | reverse complement strand
GTCCTGGAGCATCTCGGTGAAGTTCTCCATCCCCTCCGGGGCGCCCTGCGGGACCATCATGTCGAACATCTGCGGCCCCTGCTGGGTGACCTCCACCTCGACCTCGCGGCCCTCGAGCTGGCCGTCGATGAGGAGCTGGCGAAGCTTGTCGCGCGTGCGCTTGTAGCGCTCCTGCGCCGCCTCCAGCTCGGCCTCGTGCCGCGCCTCGCCGGTGGGCGAGACGACGAAGACCCCCGGGGCGCCGCTCGCGGCAGTGGTGGCCGCGGGCTCGGGCTTCGGCTTCGCGCCGTCGGGCGGCGGGAGGAGCAGGTCGAGCAGGCGCTCGTCCACTTTCTCGTACGCGAGGTCCTCGACCTCCGACTCGCGCTCGGTGCGCACCATGTCCACTGCGCTCTCGACGAGGTCGCGGATCATCCCCTCGACGTCGCGGCCGACGTAGCCCACCTCGGTGAACTTCGACGCCTCGACCTTGATGAATGGCGCGCCGGCGAGCTTCGCGAGGCGGCGCGCGATCTCCGTCTTCCCGACGCCCGTGGGGCCGATGAGGATGATGTTGTTCGGCGAGATCTCGTCGCGGATCGACTCCGGCGCGCGCTGGCGGCGCCAGCGGTTGCGGAGCGCGATGGCGACGGCCTTCTTCGCGTCGGCCTGCCCGATGATGTAGCGGTCGAGCTCCGCGACGATCTGCCGCGGGGTGAGGTCGGCGAGGCGCGCGAGCGCCTGCTGGGTTCTGTTGGAAGGCATGGCTATTCCTACACCGCTGCGGGCTGCCGGCGGCGGGCGGCGGGCCAACGTCTCCGGAGTGCCACTAGTGGCGTCCCGAGGGTTCTCGTCCGCAGCCCGCAGCCCGCATCCGTCTCACGCGGTGGGTTCAAGGACCGTGATATTCTTGTTGGTATAGACACAGATGTCGCCGGCGATCTCGAGGCCGCGGCGCACGACGTCCGCCGGCGGCAGCTGCGTGTTCTCGACGAGCGCGCGGGCGGCCGCCAGCGCGTACGAGCCGCCGGAGCCGATGGCGATGATGCCGTCGTCCGGCTCGATGATCTCGCCGTTGCCGGAGATCACGAAGCCGTGGTGCACGTCGGCGACGGCGAGCAGCGCCTCGAGGCGCCGCAGGACGCGGTCGCTGCGCCAGTCCTTGGCCAGCTCGACGACGGCGCGCGGGAGGTTGCCGGGGTAGCGCTCGAGCTTCTCCTCGAACTTCTCGAAGAGCGTGAACGCGTCGGCGACGGCGCCGGCGAAGCCCGCGAGCAGCTTGCCTCCGCGCAGGAGGCGCACCTTCTGCGCGTTCGCCTTCATGACGGTCTCGCCGACCGTCACCTGGCCGTCGCCGCCGAGGGCGACCTTGCCGTCGCGGCGCACGGCGAGGATGGTGGTCGCGCGGACGCGCGGGAGGGTGTCGTTCATCCCTGAAACATAGGCGGTCGCGCGCCGGGTTGGGCGATCTCGGCCCTCCGCCCTCGGCCCTCGGCCCTCGGCAGAGCCGGAGGACGCTACCGGATGCGGTACCGCGGCGCGGGCTTCTCGGGATCCTCCGGCGCGCCCGGGGCAGGTCGGCCCGCCTGCCCCTCGTCGCGGCGTCGGGACGCTCCGCGGAAGACGACGAGCTCGCGCAGCAGCGGCCAGTTGAGCAGCGCGCCGAACACGACGAGCACCATCGCCGCGATCACCGCGACGTTGCCGTACGGCCAGCTGTCGCGCCCCGCGAGCGCGGCGGCCATGCCGAGGAGCCCGAGGGCCACCATCGCCTCGCCGACGCGATGGCGCGGGGCGCGTGAGCGCCGGCGCCGCTCGCGGCGGAAGGGCGCGCCGTCGGGCGCCCACGCGTCGTAGAGCACCGTCAGGCCGACGAGGCCGACGACGACGGCGAGGATGAGGGGTACGGTCTCGAGGCGCACGGCAGCGGGCAGTGCAAGGAGCCTGCTAGCGGCCCGATGCGGACCGCGCGTCCGACCGAGCGCTCAGGCCCGCGGGTGCGCCTTGCGGTAGACCTGGCGGAGCCGCTCGACGCTCGTGTGGGTGTAGATCTGCGTCGTGCTCACGGACGCGTGCCCGAGGAGCTCCTGGACCGCCCTGAGGTCCGCGCCGGCGTCGAGGAGGTGCGTGGCGAACGTGTGCCGGAGCGAGTGCGTCGTCAGCCCCGCCTTCTCGTCCACCAGGTCGAGCAGCCCCGTGACGGCATTCTGCACGGTGCGCACGCTCATGCGCCGGCCGCGGTCGCTGAGGAAGAAGGCCGTCCGGTCCACGGTGCCGCCGAGCCGCCGCGCGAGGTCGTCGCGCTTCGCCTCGTAGTTGCGGAGCGCCAGCACGGCGTGGTTCCCGACGGGGATGATGCGCTCCTTGCGCCCCTTGCCGCGCACCTTCACCTGCTGCGACACGAGGTCGAGGTCGGCGCGGTTGAGCCCCTGCAGCTCGGAGAGGCGCATCCCCGTCGAGTAGAGGAGCTCGAGGATCGCGAGGTTGCGCACGTCCGTGAAGCGCCCCCCCGTGGCGCGCGTCTGCGCGGCCTGGAACAGCGTCTCGACCTGCGCCCGGTCGAGGTACGCGGGGAGGTGCTTCTCGAGCTTGGGCGTGCCGACGGCGCGCGCGGGGTTCGCCTCGACGACCTCGTTGCGGTGCAGCCACCGGTAGAAGCTGCGCACGGCGGAGAGCGAGCGGGCGATGGAGCGCCGCGCGAGCCCCCTGCGCGTGAGGTGCGCGAGGAAGCCGCGGATGGCGAGGCGGTCCACGCCCTCCCAGCTCCACTCCGCCACGCCGTAGTAGCCGCCGAGGAAGCGGGCGAACTCGCCGAGGTCGCGGCCGTAGGCCGTGACGGTGTTCGGGGAGACGTCGCGCTCCTTCTCGAGGTGGACGAGGAAGTCGGCGGCGTCGGGGGGGAGGAGCGGGTCGAGCACCTCGGCCCTCGGCCGTCTCGCCGCTCCCGGCTTCGGGGAGGAGCCGGTACGCGCGGCGCCGGGACGGTGACGCTCGGCCGCGGAACCCGCCGTAGATTGGACCTCGGGGGGGGGCCCCCCGGCCTCGGCAGGCGTCGCCGGCGTTTCCGGCGTCTCCTCCCCGCCCGCCCGCTCCTCCTCCCCCGCCCCGCCGCGCAGGCGCCGCCGCGCCATCCACGCGCCGCGCCGCGCGCGCCCGCCGCCCGCCATCAGAGCGCCACGCCCGCGAGCGCGTGCCGCTGCCGCCACGCCTCGAGCTCCCCGAGCGCCCGCTCGGCCAGCAGCTCGCGCTTGCGCCGCTTGTCCTTCACGCGCTCGCCCAGGTCGTCCATCAGGCCGAAGTTGGCGTTCATCGGCTGGAAGTGCCGCGGGTCCGCCTCGCGCAGGTAGCGGTACAGGGCACCGATCATCGTCGTCGGCGGCGGCACCACCGGCTCCTCGCCGTCGAGCATCCGCGCGAGGTTGATCCCGGCCAGCAGCCCCGTGGCCGTGCTCTCCGTGTAGCCCTCGACGCCCGTGAGCTGCCCCGCGAACAGCGCCCGCGGGTCGTCGCGCAGCGAGAGGTGCGGCGTGAGGCTCGCGGGCGAGTTGAGGTAGGAGTTCCGGTGGATCGACCCGAAACGCAGGAACTCCGCCTCGGCGAGCCCGGGGATCATGCGGAAGACGCGCTGCTGCTCTGGGTAGCGCAGGCGCGTCTGGAAGCCGACGAGGTTCCACATCCGACCCGCGCGGTCCTCCATGCGGAGCTGCACGACTGCGTACGGCTCGCGGCCGGTCCGCGGGTCGCGCAGCCCGACGGGCTTCATGGGCCCGAAGCGGAGCGACTCGCGCCCGCGCCGCGCGATCTCCTCGACGGGCATGCACCCCTCGAAGTACGGCACCGCGTCGAACTCGTGCGCCGTGGCCTGGTCGGCCGTCGTGAGCGCGTCGAGGAACCCCTCGTACTCCGCGCGGCTCATCGGGCAGTTGAGGTACGCGCCCTCGTCGCCCGCCCCCTCCATCGTCTCCTTGCCGTAGCGCGACGCGCGGAAGACCACCGACTCGTCCAGCGACTCGCGCGCGACGATCGGCGCGATGGCGTCGTAGAACGCCAGCGACTCCACGCCGAGGCGCCGGCGAATGCTCTCGGCCAGCGCGTCCGAGGTGAGCGGCCCCGTGGCGACGACGCCAGGCGACGGCAGCTCCGTCGCCTCGCCGCGCTCCACGCGCACCCGCGGGTGCGCCTGCACGCGCTCGCTCACCGCGGCGGAGAACGCCTCGCGGTCCACCGTCAGCGCGCTCCCGCCCGGGACCCGCGCCTGGTCCGCCCCCCACAGCACCACGGAGCCGAGCAGCCGCATCTCGGCCTTGAGCAGCCCGTGCGCGTTCGACGGCTCGGTGCTCTTGAAGGTGTTGGAGCACACGAGCTCGGCCAGCCGGTCGGTCTTGTGCGCGGGCGTGCCGCGCACCGGGCGCATCTCGTGGATCACCACGCGGTGCCCGCGCTCGGCGAGCTGCCACGCGGCCTCGCTCCCGGCGAGCCCGCCGCCGATGATGTGGATCTCGTCCGCAAAGCCCGTCATCGCCCGCCTCCGTCGCTCCGTCGAAGATAGCGCGCGATCACTCGGCGCGGACTTCCCGATGGTGGGCGGCGCGGACGACCTCGGGCGCAGGCCCCTCGCCGAGGCGCTGGCGACGGAGCGCGTCGCGCAGGTCGCCGGTCATGAGCAGCTCGAGCACGTCCATCGTGTGGCGGCGCGCCTTCGGGTAGTAGAGCGCCGCCGCGACGAGCACCGGGAGCTGCGCCAGCACGTCGGTGGACACCTGCGCCCACACGACGTCGCCGGCGGCGGCCGCGAGCCCCCAGGTGCCCACGGTGAGCGCCGCGAGCACGCCGCCGAACAGCACGAGGAGCGGCGAGGCGTCGGGGTCGCGCGCGACGAGGCCCTGCACGAGCGACGCGAACACCATGAACGCGCCCATCCCGCGGTAGAGCGCCCGCAGATACGGGTCGCCCGCCTCCGGCGCGCCGCCGCCGTTGTACAGGATGGCGAGCGACGGCGCCACGAGCGCGAACGCGCCCATGACGCCGTGGTAGACCGCACTCAGTCCGAAGGCCCAGCGGGTGAAGCGACGCATCCTTTCCCCCGGCGGAGGTTCGTCAGACGGCGACCAGCTCCTCCGCCGGCTCCTGCGCCTCCGGGACGTCCCACTCGTTGCCGCACTTCACGCACTTGCGGTACGCGCCGCGCGTCTTGTTCGACTTCGCCTCCGCGCCGACGTAGCCGCACTCGGGGCACGTCTCGGTGACCGGCTTGTCCCACACGACGAAGTCGCAGTTGGGGTAGTTCTCGCACCCGTAGAACGCCTTCCCGCGCTTCTTCGAGCGCCGCTCGGCGATGTCGCCCCCGTCCTTCGGGCACTTCACGCCCGTCGGCATCGAGCGCGTGCCGCGGCACTTCGGGAAGCGGCTGCAGCCGAGGAACACGCCGGTGCGCCCCTGGCGCTTCAGCATCATCGAGCCGCACTCCGGGCACTTGTACTCCGTCGGCTCGGCGGCCTTGCGCTCGCCCTTGAGCGGGCGGGTGTACTTGCACGTCTTCGGGTGGTGCTCGCACGCGACGAACGGGCCGAAGAAGCCGCCCTTCGCCACGAGCTTGCCGCCGTCCACCGGGCAGCGCTCGGTCGCGAGCGCCGAGAGGTCGTGCGCCTCGGCGATGAGCGCCTCCAAGTTGACGCCGACGAGGCGCTTCTCGAAGGGCTTGTAGAAGTCCTTCAGCACCTGCCGCCACGCGAGGTCCCCCTCCTCCACCTTGTCGAGCTCCTCCTCCATCGAGGACGTGAAGCCGACGTCGAAGATGTCGGGGAACTGCTTCACCATCACCTTCTCCACGGACTCGCCGAGCTCCGTGGGGAAGAAGCGGCGCTGCTCGAGCTGCACGTAGTGGCGGTCGGCGAGCGTGCTGATGATGGACGCGTACGTCGACGGGCGCCCGATCCCGAGGCGCTCGAGCTCCTTCACGAGGCTCGCCTCGGAGTAGCGCGGCGGCGGCTCGGTGAAGTGCTGCGACGGCGTCACCTCGCGCACCGGGATCCGCTCGCCCTTGTCGATCACGGGCAGCGCCTGCTCGTCCTCGAGCGTGCGGTGCTCGCCTTCCTCGCGCGCCTCGCGGTAGAGGGCCAGGAAGCCCTGGAACTTCACGACGCTCCCGGTCGACCGGAACAGGTACGTGTGGGCCGCGTCCTTCGCCGCGAGCTCGAAGTCCACGGTCGTCGTGTCGAAGACCGCCGGCGCCATCTGGGAGGCCATGAAGCGCTGCCAGACGAGCTGGTAGAGCTTGAACTGGTCCTCCTTGAGGTACTTCCTGACGGCGTCGGGGCGGCGCGTCGGGTCGGTCGGGCGCACGCCCTCGTGCGCGTCCTGCGCGTTCTTCGCCTTGCCGTCCCCGTACAGGCGCGGGCCGTCCGCCAGATACTCGGCGCCGAAGAGCACCCGGAGGTAGTCGCGCGCCT
>JBJMNJ010000011.1:0-2643 GCA_045804325.1 Gemmatimonadaceae bacterium | reverse complement strand
CGACGCGCTGCAGATCCGCGGCGGGCGTGGCTACGAGACGGCAGACTCGCTCCGCCGGCGCGGCGAAGTCCCGATCCCGATCGAGCGGGCGATGCGCGACCTGCGCATCAACCTGATCTTCGAGGGATCGTCGGAGATCATGCGCCTCTTCATCGCCCGCGAGGCGGTGGACCACCACTTCGAGACGGCGTTCGCGCTCGTGGACAAGAAGGCGGCGCGGAAGGAGAAGGTCGCGGCGGCGAAGCGCGTCGCGAAGTTCTACCCGTTCTGGTACCCCGCGCGGTGGATCGGGAAGGGGCTGTTCTTCGGCGCGTACCGCGAGTTCGGGCGCCTCGCGGGCCACATGCGCTTCATCGAGCGCAACACGCGCCACCTCGGCCGCGCGATCTTCCACGCGATGGTGCGCTTCGGGCCGAAGCTCGAGCGCAAGCAGATGGTGCTCTTCCGCGCGGTGGACATCGGCGCGGAGCTGTTCGCGATGAGCGCGGCGTGCGTGCGGGCGCAGATGCTGCTGAAGACCGACGGCAACAAGCAGGCGGTGCTGCTCGCCGACACGTTCTGCCGCCTCGCGCGCCAGCGCATCGCGCAGTCGTTCGACGAGCTGTACGGGCCCGACGACGACGCGCTCTACAAGGCCGCGAAGGCGGTCCTCGAGGGGAAGCACACGTGGCTGGAGCACGGCATCGTCTCCGCGCCCGCCGCGGCCGGCGACCCGGCCGCGGGCGCCGAGCGGCCGAGCGCGCACACGATCCGCAGGGAAGCCGCGGGCGTGGGCTGAGCTCGGAGGCCGCTGCGGGCAGCGGGCCGCGGCCGAGGGACCCCGGATAGCCGACGCTGGCCTCCCGGGGTTCTCGCTTGGCAGCCCGCAGCCCGCAGCCGCTCTACACCGTTGCCGTCTTCGCGTCCACCCGCGCCTCCCGCGCCGTGAAGCCGATGGCCGCGAGCACGATGCCGAGCAGCGCGTGCAGCCAGATGTCGTGGCCGCCGAGCGGCACGAGGCCGAAGCCGGTGGGCGCGGCGTAGCCGAGGATGGCGAGCAGCAGGTAGAGGACCCCGGCGATGCGCGCGTAGCTCGTGGCGCCGCCGAAGCTGCGCGAGGCCATGAGGCCCCAGATGCCGAACAGCAGGTGCACGACGTTGTGCACGACGTTCACCGCGAAGAGTCCGAGCAGGTGCGGCGCCCGCGCCGGATCGGCCTCCATGCTCGTGCCCGTCGTCAAGAACCCGACGATCGCGACGAGCAGGAACACCACGCCGAAAATTTGCGCCACGCGTTGGACCGTCGTCATCCGTGCCTCCTCGTGAGGGACTCGTGCTGAACGTTGGCTGAGCGACATCGTCAGGCGGTCGGGCCCGGCGCGGCGTCCCGCGCCCGCGCCCCCGCGGTCGAGAGCACCACCACCGCCGCCGCGATCAGCGCGCCGCCGGCGACGGTCGCCGGCCCTACGGGCTGGCGCAGCAGCAGCGCGCCGAACAGCGCCGACCAGAACGGCTCCACCGTCGAGACGATGGCCGTGCGCACGGGCCCGAGCGCCGCGAGCCCGCGCAGGAAGAGCACGAACGCCACCGCCGTCGAGAAGCCGCCGAGCACCAGCACCGCGGTCCACGCCGGCGCGGAGGGCGGCGGCGCGAGCTCGCCGCGGGAGAGCGCCCACGCGGCCAGCATCGCCGACGCGCCCCCCGTCACCCACACGCTCGCCGCGGACGGCGACGCGCCGCCCTGCAGCCGGCCGAGGAACGGGATGTAGAGCGCGTAGAGGATGGCCGCGGTCAGCTCGAGCGCCACGCCCACCGGGTGCACGCCGGAGGTCCCCGGCGCGCCGACCATCACGACGATGCCCGCGAGCGAGAGCGCGAGGGCGACGGCGCGCGCCCGCGTCAGGCGCTCGCCGCGCAGCGCGGCGAAGACCGTCACCCAGGCGGGGTACGTGTAGAACAGGAACGTCACCATCGCCGCGGAGAGCCCGTAGCGCAGCGCCGAGAGGCTCGCGACCGCGATGGCCACCTGACCGCCGCCCCCGAGCAGCAGGAGGCGCGGCACCTGGCTTCCCGGGAGCGCCGTCGCGCGCGGTCCGCCGGCGAGCGCCACGAGAAGCGCGGCGCCGATGCCGTAGCGCCACGCGAGCGCCGCCGCGAGCGACATCCCCGCGCCGGTCGCCAGCGCGACGAGCGCGGGGATGGCGCCGAAGCCGCAGGCGGCGATCGCGACGAGCACCGCGGCGCGCGATGCCGTCAGAGGAGCGTCCCTCGGAGGATCAGCAGCGCCACGGAGAAGTAGATGATGAGCCCCGTCACGTCCACGAGCGTCGCGACGAACGGGGCGGACGCGCCCGCGGGGTCGAGGCCGAGCCGGCGCAGCACGAAGGGCAGCATCGAGCCGGCGAGCGAGCCGAACGTGACGACGCCCACCACCGCGAGCCCGATCGTGAGCCCCACGCGCCAGAAGTGCGGGTAGAGCTTGATCCCGAGCGAGTGCCAGGCCACCACGCGCACCACGCCGAGGATGCCGAGCGCGGCGCCCATCGTGAGGCCGACGCGAAGCTCCTTCGTCGCCACGCGCCACCAGTCGCGCAGCGTCACCTCGCCGAGCGCCATCGCCCGGATGATCAGGGAGGTGGCCTGCGAGCCGGAGTTGCCGCCCGA
>JBJMNJ010000010.1:0-20126 GCA_045804325.1 Gemmatimonadaceae bacterium | reverse complement strand
TCGTCGTCACCCGTCGGCGACCTCGTCTGCCCGTTCACGCAGTCCGTGCGCGTCGAGCCCGCCGCGACGGCGCACGCGAAGAGCTGGCGGCCCTGGGCGTCGACGCCCACGTACTGCGGGCCCCAGAAGGTGCCGATCGGCTCGCCGACCATGATGCGCTGCGAGACGCGGCCCGACTGGCCCTGGCCGCTCACGCCGCCCGTGTTGATGAACGTGCGGTCGCCGCCGATCGTCACGACCTCGTTGCGCTCGACCGAGGCCACGAGGCCGGCGGTGAGCGTGCGCGTGGCGCCGCGGATGACGTCCGCGTCGAGCGTCGCCTCGACGCCCTGGTTGCGCACCTTGCCGATGTTCTCGATGCGCGTGGAGACCACGGCCGGCTGCGGGACCGAGACCTCGAGCAGCAGGTCCTTCGTGTTCTTCACGTAGTAATCGACGAGGCCCGTGAAGCGGTCGTTCGAGAAGCCGTAGTCGACGCCGACGTTCATCTGCTCGGCCGTCTCCCACCGGAGGTCGGGGTTCGCGACCTGCGAGGCGACGAGGCCGGTGTAGACCGTGTTGCCGAAGACGTAGCGGGCGCCGTTGTCGGCGCGCAGGAGGAGCTGCGTGCCGTAGGGGCGGACGGCCTGGTTGCCCTGGCGGCCGTAGCCGGCGCGGAGCGCGAGGGTGGACAGGCCGAACGGCCGGCCCGACATGAAGTCCTCCTCGTTGATGCGCCACGAGGCGGACACGGCGGGGAACACCGACCACTGGTTCCCCTCGGCGAGGCGCGACGAGCCGTCGTAGCGGACGACCCCCGTGAGGAAGTACTTGCGGGCGAAGCCGTAGTTCGCGCGACCGAAGAACGAGACGAGCTGGCTCTCCTGCCGGTAGGAGTCCTGCAGGGCGTTCGCCTGCGTGCCGCCGCCGAGCTTGTCGAACGAGAAGGCGTCGGTGACGAAGCCCTGCGCCTGCGCCCAGAAGCCCGAGTTGTCGAACTTGCTGTACTCGTAGCCGCCGACGACCTCGACCTCGTTGCGCTCGCCGAGCTGCGGGTTGAAGGTCAGGAGCTGCTGGAAGTTCAGGTTCTGGAGCGCGCGCTCCTCCTGCCGCGCGAGGCCGCCGACCGCGGCGCCCACGGGGTTCGAGCGCGGGTAGTACGTCTGGCGCGTGGTGCTCGTGTAGTCCGTCCCGAGGGTCGTCTGCGACGACAGGTTCGGGAAGATCGAGAACCGGGCGGTCACGTTGCCGAGGAGGCGGTTCTCCGGGGCCTGGTCGAGGACCTGCTCCGCGAGCGCGACCGGGTTGCGCACGCTCTGCGAGCCGGGGCCGATCTCGTAGAACCGACCGCTCGTGTCACGCACCGGGCGGGTCGGGTTGAAGATCGCCATGTTCGTGAAGATGCCGCCCTCGAACCCGCCGGTGTTCTCGTACGGGGCGAAGTCGTTGTTCACGCGCGAGGCGGTCATGTTGAGCTGCAGCTGCAGCTTGCCGTTCAGCGCCTGCGTGTTCCCGTTCAGGCGGCCCTGGTAGCGCGTGAGGCCGTTGGAGAGCACGACGCCGGTCTGCTTGAAGTAGTTCAGCGAGGCGCGGTACTGGGTGGCGTTCGACCCGCCCGAGAACGCGACGTTCTGGTTCGTCGCGTAGCCGTTGCGCGTGACCGCGTCCTCCCAGGCGGTGTGCGCCGTGCCGAGCGGCCGCGGCGCGAGCCCCCGGCGGTCGGCCGCCGGGACGCTGGCGGTCGAGTCGGCGCGCCACAGCGCGACCTGCTGGTTCACGTACGAGCGGTACTCGTCGCCGGTGAGGAAGCCGAGGCTCTTCGTGGGCGACGCGGTGCCGATGTACGTGTCGTACTCGATCGACGGGCCGGAGCGGTTGCCGCCCTTGGTCGTGATGAGGATGACGCCGTTTGCGCCGCGCGAGCCGTAGATCGCGGTGGCCGAGGCGTCCTTCAGGACCGTGATCGACTCGATGTCGTTCGGGTTGATCGTGTTGAGCGGGCTGCGGCCGAGGGAGCTGTTGACGCCGTTGACGCCCGGGCGGTCCGCCACCGTGCCCTCGTTCTGGAGGGGCACGCCGTCCACGACGTAGAGCGGGTCGTTGCTCGCGCTGATGGACGTGCCGCCGCGGATGCGGATCTGCATGCCGCCGCCGGGCTCGCCGGAGTTCGACGTCATCTGCACGCCGGCGACGCGTCCCTGGATGAGCTGGTTGGGGTTCGCGATGACGCCGACGTTCGCCTCCTCGGCGTTGACGGTCGCGACGGCGCCGGTGATCGCCTCACGGCGCTGCGTGCCGTAGCCCGTCACGACGACCTCGCTGAGGCGCGCGGCGACGGTGCTCAGGGCGAAGTCGCGCGTCTCGGTGCCGCCGGCGGCGAGCGAGATGATGTGCTCCTGCGCGCCGTAGCCGATGCGGCTCACGCGGATGCGCTGCGTCCCCGCGGGGACCGCGCCGATCGAGTAGCGGCCGTCCTCGCGCGTGAGCGTCCCGAGCGTCGTGCCGACGATCGAGACGGTGACGTTGGCGAGGGGCTGCTGCGAGGTGGAGTCGACCACGCGTCCATTCACCGACCCCGTCTGCGCCTGCGCCCGTGCGGCGGCAGGCGCGGCGACGGCGGCGAAGACGACCGCGGCCAACGACCAGCGAACGACAGAGACCATAACGTGCCCTCCGGGGACTGCTCGAACGTGAGTGCCCGCACGCGCGAGCGCGGGGCGGAGTGCGTGCTGCGGAGCTGGGAGTGTGCGGCGGACCGGGTGCGAGATGTGGAAGCGGACGGTACGCGGGCGGAGCGCGGATGGCGCGAGCGGCGCCGGCGCCTTGTTCGAGGACCTGTTCGAGGAGGTGATCGTGTGTGAGGGTCGTCGCGCGGGGACGGCGGCGAGCGCGAGGCCGGGGCGCCGCGGGGAGCAGCACCGACGGCCAGCGCCGCTGAACGACCAGTGGCTGGTCGCCCCGAGGCTCTGGCCTTCATACAGCGGGGTTACATATTCCCCCCGCCCAAAATCGTGTCAAGACATCGAAATGATTTTCAGAGATTTTCATTCGCGACTCGTGCAATCTCTTTCTCTGTCGTCGACGAGGGCGACGGGACCCTGCGTCCGGTGACACACACATGATTTCGCCCCTCGGCGCGGCCCTCGCCCTCGCGCTTCTCGCCCCGCGGCAGGAGCCTCGGCCCGCGTATTCTCCCTCTGTACCGAGCGCGCGCCGCGTCGCGCCGACGCTCGCGTTCCCCGAAGCGGGGCTGGACGACACAGCGAAGTACCGGGGGTACCAGGCGCGTTTGTTCCGTGATGGAACAAACAATACCGTCCAGATCTACCTCGACGAGCGCGAGGGACGAGTTGTAGCTGTGCTCGCCGACGCCGAGAACGCGAGCGTCGGGTTCAGCGCGCGCGCCGCCGCCGCCGAGGCGCCCGGCCCCGCGCCCGTGGTCCCGCTGCGCTGGGCGAGCCCCGACGCACGCGTCTCGCGCGCCGGCCGCGCGCGCGTGCTCGAGTACGACCTCGCCGCCGACGCCCCCGCCGTCCGGCTCGGCCACTTCCTCCTCGGCTCCATGCGCGTCGAGCGCGACTTCCAGTACTGGAAGAAGCACCGCGAGCCGTTCGCCGCGCCGCCATTCGTGCTCGAGGAGTGGCAGCGGCTCGCCGCCGCGCTCGGGCGCCTCGCGCCCGCCGAGCGCGCGCGCCACCTCGCGCTGCTGCACGCCGGGAGCGAGGCGGCGCTGCGCGCGCGCTTCACCCCGAGCCTCGTCCTGGCCCGCGGCGCGGCCACAGTCGTCCAGCCCTCGCTCGACGGGCGCGACACGATGCGGCTCGTCGTCCGGCCCGCCGCGAACGCGACGCTCGTGCGCGAAGGGAGCGCCGTCACGGTGCGCTCGCGCGACGGCGGCCCCGTGCGCTTCACCGTCGCCTTCTCGACCACGGGGCGCGCGCTCACGCCACTCGCGCGCCGCGAGATCTTCACCCCGGAGTTCCTCGCGTGGGCGGACGCCGCCGGCCGCGACGCGACGGACGCGCCGGCGCGGCGGCGGGCCCGGCTCCTCGAGCGGCAGGTGCGCGCGGTGGAGCTGCTCTCGTCCCACGAGAAGCTCATGGCGGGGATGCCGACGTACGCGACGTACTTCGGGCGCGACATGCTCGTCTCCGCCCTCATGATGCGCCCGATCTGGCGCACCGAGATGTCGGAGTTCGCGATCGGGGCGGCGCTGCGGAAGCTCTCGCCCACCGGCCAGGTGAGCCACGAGGAGGCGCTCGGCGGGCAGGCGGTGCGGGAGGCGGCGAGCGAGTACGCGGCGCTCGTGGACGCGTGGGGCCGCGCGCGCGACGCGGGCGACCGCGCGGGGGCCGACACGCTCCTCGCGCGCGCGCGGCGCGTGCTGCGTGACGCGCGGCGCACGCGCGAGAACTACCACATGATCGACGACGAGCTCCAGCTCCCCGTGCTCGTCGCCCGGTGGCTCGGCCCCCTGGCGGAGCTCGACGCGGAGCGCGCCGTCGCGTTCCTGCGGGGCACGGAGGGGGGCGTACCGCGCTACCGGCTGCTGCTGCGCGAGCTCGCGCTCGTGGCGCGCATGACGGAGCCGTACGCACGCGACGCGCGCCCCGAGCACCTCATCTCCTTCGAGCGGCGCGACGACGGCCGCTGGGGCTCGGCGAGCTGGCGCGACAGCGGCGCCGGATACGGCAACGGGCGCTTCGCGATGGACGTGAACGCCATCTGGGCGCCCCGCGCGCTGGAGGCGGTCGAGCAGATCCTCTTCAACCTGCTTCGGATCGACATGCCTGCGGCGGCCGCCCCCGAAGCGGCGCCGGACACTCCGCTCGGCCGCTGGGCGCGGGACCCGGCGGCGCTGCGCGCGGCGATCGAGACGTGGCGCGGGGCGGAGCGGCACTTCGTCGTGCGCCTGTCGCCCGACCAGGTGCGGTCGCAGGTCGGGGCGCGGCTCGCCGCGATGCCGGACGTGGAGCGCGCGCACTGGCAGGGCGTCCTCGCGGCGACGGGCGCCGACCGCGACTCGCTCGAGTTCCTCGCGCTCGCGCTCGACGCCGAAGGGCGCCCGCTCCCCGTCCTGAACACGGACCCGGCGACCGGACTCTTCCTCAGCGCGCGGTTCGCGAGGAGCGAGCCGCAGGACGACGCGCCCGAGCGCGAGCGCGTGCTGCGTGACGTGCGCACGTTCCTGCGTGCCTACCCGGTGGGGCTGCTCGTGGACCGCGTCGGCCCGGTGGTGGCGAACGACGCCTACGCGTCGCGGCAGGTGTGGGAGCAGTTCCGCGAGGACCCCTACCACGGTCCGCGCGTCGTGTGGGGGCGCGAGGTGAACCTCTTCCTGATCGGCGTGGCGGGACACTTCGTGACGGGGGCCGAGGACCCCGCGTACAGGCGCGAGCTCCGCGCGGCCGCCGACAGCGTGCAGGCCGCGGTGCGCGCCTCGGGCTTCGGCAGCGAGCTGTGGAGCTACGACTTCGTGAACGGCCGCCCGGTCGCGGTGCGCTACGGGAGCGCGGGCGACATCCAGCTGTGGAGCACGACGGAGCTGGCGGTGCAGTATCTGCTGGAGAGGATGCGATAGGGCTGCGGGCTGCGGGCTGCGGACTAGAAGCCGCTCGGGACGCTCCTGCTCGCCGGCCCGAGGTCGTTGGCCCGCAGCCCGCAGCCCGCAGCCCGCAGCCCGCAGCCCGCAGCCCGCAGCCCGCAGCCCGCAGCCCGCAGCCGCTACTGCAGTACTTTCTCGATCGCCTCCAGCTCCTCGCGCGCCAGCGGCGCGGCGTGCAGCGCGTCCAGGTTGTCGTCGAGCTGCTGCACCCGGCTCGCGCCGATCAGCGCCGACGTCACCACCGGGTGGCGCAGCACCCACGTGATGGCGAGCTGCGCGAGCGACTGGCCGCGGCCGCGCGCGATCTCGTTCAGCGCGCGGATCTGCGCGCGGCGCGCCTCCGTGACCTCCTCCTCCTTGAGGTAGCCGTGCGGCTTGGCGGCGCGCGAGTCGGCGGGGACGTCCTTCAGGTAGCGGCTCGTGAGGAGCCCCTGGGCGAGCGGCGAGAACACGATGCAGCCCACGCCCTCCTCCTCCAGCACCTCGAGCAGCCCGCGCTCCGGGTCGCGCACGAACATGCTGTACTTCGGCTGGTGCAGCACGAGCGGCGTGCGGAGCTCGCGGAGGATCTTCACGGCCGCGCGTGTCTGCTCCGGGTCGTAGTTCGAGAGCCCGGCGTAGAGCGCCCGCCCCGAGCGCACCGCCTGGTCGAGGGCGAGCATCGTCTCCTCGAGCGGCGTGTCGGGGTCGGGGCGGTGCGAGTAGAAGATGTCCACGTAGTCGAGCCCCAGGCGCCGCAGGCTCGCGTCGAGGCTCGCGAGGAGGTACTTCCGCGAGCCCCACTCGCCGTAGGGGCCGGGCCACATGCGGTAGCCGGCCTTCGTCGAGACGATCAGCTCGTCGCGGTGCGCCGCGAGGTCGCGCGCCAGGACGCGCCCGAAGGTCTCCTCGGCGCTGCCGGGCTCGGGGCCGTAGTTGTTCGCCAGGTCGAAGTGCGTCACGCCGCGGTCGAACGCGCGCAGCACCATCGCGCGTCCGACGTCGAACGGGTCCACGCTTCCGAAGTTGTGCCACAAGCCGAGCGAGATCGCCGGCAGCAACAGCCCCGAGCGCCCCGCCCGGCGGTACTGCATCAGATCATAGCGCTCAGCCATCGAAGTGGCCCCTCTGTTGTTGGCGGTGAAGCTTCGCGCTGCGATCCATGCTGACGCTCGCAGCCCATAGCCCGTTCGCTACATGCGCTTCAACCGGTACATCACCACGTCGTGCCCGGGAACGGTAACGGCCAGGGGATCGGCGGTGGTACCGACGTCGCGCCTGGCCCACAGGTCCCGCAGGCGGTACGTGATCTCGCCGAACTTCGCGTCGCGGCCGTTCTGGTTGTCGCCCACCTCTTCACGCTTGAAGTCGAACTGCACGCGGCGCGGCGTGGCGGTGCGGTTGAGGAGGGCCATGGCCCAGTCGCCGCCGGCGAGCGGCTTGAACCAGATCTCGAGCCCCTCCTGGTCGACCTCGTAGGGCAGCCCCTGGATGCCGAGCGTGTCCTGGTTCACCGCGACGACCTCGCGGTTGCCGAGGATCTCGCGCGTCGCCGGGCTCATGTTGCGCAGGTCGTTGCCCGCGATGAGCGGCGCGGCGAGCATCGCCCACATGGAGAAGTGCGCGCGGTCCTCGCTCACGCTCATCCCGTTGCCGACCTCCAGCATGTCCGGGTCGTTCCAGTGGCCGGGACCCGCGTGGACCCGAAGGCCCTTCTGCATGTCGAGGATGCGGAGGATGCCCCAGCTCGACCAGTTGCCGTGGTTCTGCTCGCAGTCCCAGCAGTGCGTGATGTCGCCGGTGGTGCGCCACAGGTGCCCCATCTGCGGGCCCCACTCCCACGGCTTCGCCGTGCCCCACTCGCAGATGCTGAACACGATGGGGCGTCCGGCGGCGCGCAGGGCGTCGCGCATCGTGCGGTAGGCCTCGACCGGGTTGCGGCCGTTCGTGTTGCACCAGTCGTACTTGAGGTAGTCGATCCCCCAGCGCGCGTACTGGAGGGCGTCCTGGAACTCGTGTCCCTGGCTCCCGGGCTTGCCGCCGCAGGTCTTCTCTCCCGCGTCGGAGTAGATGCCGAGCTTGAGCCCCTTCGAGTGCACGTAGTCGGCGAGCGCCTTCATGCCGGACGGGAAGTGCGCCGGGTTCGGCTGGATGAAGCCATCGGCGTCCCGCGCGCCGTGCCAGCAGTCGTCGATGTTGACGTACTCGTAGCCGGCGTCCTTCATCCCGGTGGCGACCATCGCGTCGGCGGTCTCCCGGACGAGCTTCTCGCTCACGTCGCAGCCGAACCGGTTCCAGCTGTTCCACCCCATGGGCGGCGTGCGCGCGAGCCCGTCGAACTTCTGGGCGGGGAGGGTCGTGGCGGCGAGGGCGGCCGCGGCGGCGAAAGCGATCGGTCGGAGCATGCGTCGAGGGTCCTGGGTCGTGGATCGTGAGTCGTGAGCTGTGAGTCGTGAGCGGCCGAGGGCCGAGGGCCGAGGACTCAGGGAACCGTCCGCGCCTCGAACGCATCCCGCAGCGCGGCCCACGCGGCCTTCGGACGGTACTGCGCGTCGAACGGGTGCGCGTCGCCCCAGCCGGGGAACTCGCGGGGGATCCAGCTCAGGGCGTCGGTGAAGCCCCACAGCACGATCGCCTTGCACTGGGGCGCGGCGAGGCAGGCGCCGGCAATCATTGCATAGTCGCGCGCCTGCTGCTCGCGCTGCGCGGCGGTGGAGGGCTGCGGCACCCGGACGTCGAGCTCCGTGATGTGCACCTCGAGCCCGAGCGCCGCGAAGCGCGCGATGTTCGCCGCGAGCGTCGGCGGCACCGTGCCGACCTCGAAGTGCGCCTGGAGGCCGACGCCGTGCACCGGCACGCCGCGCGCGAGGAGGCGCTGGAGCAGCGCGTACACCGAGTCGGACTTCGGGTTGATCCCCTCGATGTTGTAGTCGTTGTAGAAGAGCTTCGCGCCCGGGTCGGCCGCGGCGGCGCGGCGGAAGGCGAGCTCGATGTAGTCGGGCCCCACCGCCTCCGACCAGAACGTGCGCCGCATCGACGCGTCGTCGGCCACGGCCTCGTTCACCACGTCCCACGCCGCGATCCGCCCGCGGAAGTGGCCCGCCACGGAGTCGATGTGCTCCTCGAGCAGCGCGCGGGCCTGCTCGCGCGTCCACGTCCCCTGCGTGAGCCACGGCGCGAGCTGCCGGTGCCACACCAGCGTGTGCCCGCGCACCGTCATCCCGCGCTGCCGGGCGAACGCGACGAGCGCGTCCGCGTCCCCGAACGTGTACACGTCGCGCGCCGGGTGCACGCGCGCGTGCTTCATCGAGTTCTCGGGAGTCACCTCGTCGAACTCGCGGCCGAGGATCGTGCGGAAGCTGTCGCCCGCGGCGCCGCCGAGGCGGAGCCCGGCGTCCGCCGCCGAGCCGATCATCACCCCGCGCGCCTCGGCCCGCGCGCGCAGCGGCTCGCCGACCGGCCGCACGTCGGGCGCGGTGCCGCGGGCGCTCGCGCAGCCCGTGGCGGCGAGGAGGCCCGCGGCGGTCGCCATCAGATGAAAGTGACGCACCGGCGCCTCAGCGCGCCCGCGGCGCGAGCGACGCCGCCGCCGGCGCCGAGCCCACGACGTCGAGCCGCACCGTCTGCACCCGGTCGGAGCTGCCGCCCACCATGACGTCGAACTGCCCGGGCTCCACGACGCGCTTCATCTCGAGCCCGTGGTAGGAGAGGTGCTCCGGCCCGAGCTCGAACGTGACGGTGCGGGTCTCGCCCGGCCGCAGGGCGACGCGCCGGAAGCCGCGGAGCTGCTGGAGCGGGCGCGTCGCCATGCTCACCCGGTCGCGGATGTAGAGCTGCACGACCTCGTCGCCCGCGCGGCTTCCGGTGTTCGTCACGTCCACCGACACGGTCGTGCGCCCCGTCACCGGGATCTGCGCCGGGCTCACGCGCGGCGCGCCGTACGCGAAGCTCGTGTACGAGAGCCCGTAGCCGAACGCCCAGAGCGGCGCCGTGGTGTCCATCACGTAGCCGCGGCGCGCCGTCGGCTTGCGGTCGTAGAACATCGGGAGCTGGCCGACGTCGCGCGCCACCGTCGCCGGGAGCTTGCCACCCGGGTTGTAGTCGCCGAACAGCACCTCGGCCACCGCCGTCCCCGTCTCCTGCCCGAGGTACCACCCCTCGAGGATCGCCGGCACGCGCGCCGCGAGGCGCGGGATGGACGCCGGGCGCCCGTTCATCAGCACCAGCACCGTCGGCGTGCCCGTGGCGAGCACCGCCTCCACGAGCTGCTCCTGCTGCCCGGCGAGCCCGAGGCTCGTGCGGTCGCCGAGGTGGTTGTCGGCGTAGGCCTCGCGCGCGGTCTGCTCGTTGTCGCCCACGACGACGACGGCCACCTGGCTGCGGCGCGCGAGCGCCACGGCGTCGGCGATGCGCCGCGCGTTGCCCGCCGAGTCGGCGGGGACGACGCGGTCGGCGCCCCAGCGGGCGTGCGAGCGCGTGCCGCCGGCGTGCGGCTGCGCCTCCTTCGTGAACACCGAGTCCTCGGTGATGCGCACGCCCTCGGCGTGCTCCACCGTGGCACCGGAGCCGAGGCGGGCGCGGATCCCGTCCAGGATGCTGACGGCGTACTTCGGCGTGCCCGAGTAGCCGCCGAGCAGCACCTCGCTCGCGTGCGGGCCGATCACGGCGACGCGCTGGAGCGCGTCGGCCCGCAGCGGGAGCGTGCCGCCGTCGTTCTTCAGGAGGATGATCGACTGCCGCGCCGCCTCCAGCGCGAGCGGGCGGGCCTCCGCCGCGCCGGAGACGCGGTCGGCGGCGTCCGCGTCCACGAAGGGGCTCTCGAAGAGGCCGAGCTGGAACTTCGCGCGCAGCAGCCGGCGCACCGCGGCGTCGACCTGGCGCTGGGACACGCGCCCGTCGCGCACCTGCTGGACGAGCGTCGGGTACGCGGCGGGGTCCGGGAGCTCGATGTCCACCGTCGCGTTCAGCGCGCGGCGCGCCGCCTCGGTGGAGTCCGCGGCGAGCGAGTGGCGCGTGACCAGCTCGTTGATCGCGAACCAGTCGGAGACGACGGTGCCCTTGAAGCCCCACTCCTCGCGCAACAGGTCGTTCAGCATCCAGCGGTTGGCGTGCGAGGGGATGCCGTCGATCTCGTTGTAGGACGCCATGATGCTCTGCGCGTTCCCCTCCTTCACCGCCACCTCGAACGGGTAGAGGAAGACGTCGCGGAGGGTGCGCTCGCCGATGGATGTGGGGCCGACGTTGGTGCCCGACTCGGGCTGGCCGTGCCCCGTCATGTGCTTCAGCGTCGCGAGCACCTTCGGCGCGCGGACGATCGTGTCCGTCCCCTGGAAGCCGCGCACCGCGGCGACGCCCATGCGCGCGGCGAGGTACGGGTCCTCGCCGTACGTCTCCTCGAAGCGCCCCCAGCGCGGCTCGCGCGCCACGTCCACCACCGGCGCGAGCACCTGGTGCACGCCGCGCGCGCGGGCCTCCTCGGCCGTGCGCGCGAACACGCGCTCGACGAGCTCGGGGTTCCACGAGCTGGCGAGCGCGATGGCCTGCGGGAAGCTCGTGGCGCCCACGGCCTCGAGGCCGTGCAGCGCCTCCTCGTTGAACAGCACGGGGATGCCCAGGCGCGTGCTGTCGCGCACCCAGCGCTGGACGGCGTTCGTGAACTCCGCCTCGGCGCGCGCGTCGTGCCCGTCGTTCGGGCGCTCGATGCGGCCGATGCCGGCGCGGAACCACGCCGGCGCGCGCGCGGCGTCGAAGCGCCCCGCGGAGTCGGTGATGAGGCGCTTCTGCTGCCAGAGGCAGAGCATCTGCGCGACCTTCTCCTCCAGCGTCATGCGGGAGAGGAGGTCGTCGACGCGACGCTCGATGGGGAGGCTCGCGTTCCTGTACGGGACGCGGGCAGAGCTCGGCGCCTGGACGGCGCTCGTTCCAGTCGACGTGCCGGTCGCCGACGGCGTGGCGCAGGCGGCGACGGCGGCGGCGATCAGCGGGGGCGCGACGCGGCGCGCGGTGCGGCGGAGTGACGTCACGGGTGCGGTCGGTTGGTCGTTAGGCCGGGACCGGCTCGGAATGCGTGGGCGTGTGGCCGAGCCCCGCCATGAGGCGGAGCAGGGCGTCCTGCGTGGCGTGCTCGCGCGGCAGCTCGCCGGCCACGCGGCCGTTGCGCAGCACGAGGATGCGGCTCGAGAGGGCGATCACCTCGGGGAGCTCGCTGGAGATGAGCAGCACCGCGCTCCCGCGCGTCGCCAGCTCGTCGATGAGCGCGTGCATCTCCGCCTTGGCGCCGACGTCCACGCCGCGCGTGGGCTCGTCGAGGATCAGGATGCGCGACTGCGCGGCGAGCCAGCGGGCGAGCACGATCTTCTGCTGGTTCCCGCCGGACAGGCCGGCCACCGCCGTGTCCACGTTCGGGGCGCGCACGCGCAGCCGGTCGAAGTACTCCTGCGCGATGGCCTGCTCGCGGCCTCGCCGGATGAACCGCAGGCGCGAGAGCAGGCGGAGGATGGGGAGCGAGAGGTTGTGCTTCCCGCTCTCCGAGAGCACGAGCCCCTGCCGCTTGCGGTCCTCCGGGACGAGCCCGATGCCGAGGCGGATGGCCTCGCGGGGCGTGCCGATGCGCACCTCCTTCCCGCCGACCACCACGCGCCCGCTCGCCTCCGGCTCGAGGCCGAAGATCGCCTGCGCCACCTCGGAGCGGCCGGCGCCGACGAGCCCCGCCAGCCCCAGCACCTCGCCGGCGCGGAGCGAGAACGACACGTCCCGGAACTTCCCGGGGACCGTGAGCCCCTCCACGCGGAGCAGCTCCTCCCCCGGCGTGGCGTGCAGGTGCGACGGGAAGTACTCCCCCACCGAGCGGCCGATCATGAGCTGCACGAGCTCGCCCTCGGTGAGTCCCGCCGTCGGGCGCGTGGCCACGTGCCGCCCGTCGCGCAGCACGCTCACGGTGTCGCAGAGGTGGAAGATCTCGGGCATGCGGTGCGACACGTAGATGCACGTCACGCCGCGCGCCTTGAGTCGACGGATCAGCGCGTAGAGCCGGTCCGCCTCGCCCTGGCTCAGGCTGCTCGTCGGCTCGTCGAAGACGATGACGCGCGCGCCGCCGCCCACCGCCGCGGCGATCTGCACCATCTGCTGCTGCCCGATGGTGAGCGTGCCGAGCGGGCGCGTCACGTCGAGCGCGGTGCCGATCTCGGCGAGCATCGCCTCGGCCTGCGCGCGCATGTCCTCGCGCACCACGAGCCCGTTCCGCCGCGGCAGGTGGCCGAGGCAGAGGTTCTCGGCCACCGAGAGGTTCTCGCAGAACGCGAGCTCCTGGTGCACCATGCCCACGCCGGCGGCGAGCGCGTCGCGCGGGCCGGTGAAGCGCACCTCCTTTCCGAACACGAACAGCCGCCCGCCGTCGGGCTGGTGGATGCCCGCGAGGAGCTTCCCCAGCGTGCTCTTGCCGGCGCCGTTCTCGCCGCAGAGGGCGTGGCAGGAGCCCGCCGCCACCTCGAGGGTGACGTCGCTCAGCGCCTGCACGCCGACGAAGCGCTTCGAGACCTGGTCGAACCGGACGGCGGGCTCGGTCATCGCGCTCAGCGGGCGGCGGTGGCGCCGAGGTACTTCGGGTCCACGTCGGTGAAGCCCCAGTCCCTGAGCTGCTGCGCCCACTGGCCGAGGTTCTCCTTGGTGACGCGCACGAGGTCCATCGGGATGGACTGCGGCACGTCCTTCTTGAAGTGCAGCTTGTCGATGATCGTCTGCACGCCGACGTAGCCCCAGTTGTAGACCGGCTGCGCGAGCAGCACGGGCACGACGCCGCGGTCCACGTAGGCGAGCTCCGCGGGGAGCGCGTCGACCGAGACGACCTTGATGCGCTTCGGGTCGATGTCCGTGAGCAGCGTCTGGGTGAAGAGCGGCCAGCCGCCGACGAACACCCACCCCGCGATGTCCGGGTACGCGTTGTTCACGCGCGTCACCTCGGCGGCGGCGTCCTGCGGCGTCTCGATGTGGTTGAAGGCGCCGATGATCTGGACGTTCGGGTGCTTCGCCGCCTCCTCCCGCACGCCGCGCACGCGCGCCTGGAGGTTCGGCGCGTTCTGGTTGCCGGCGAGGATGCCGACCTTGCCGCCGCGCGGGCCCATGAGGGTCGCGAGCTCCGCCATCGCCTTGCGGCCGGTCTCGAGGTCGTTGACGCCGTAGTAGGCGAAGCGCTTCGACTGCGGCACGTCGCTGTCGAAGGTCATGACCTGGACGCCGCGGTCCACGGCGTCGTTGATGGCGCCCTGCACCTTGCCGGCGTCGGAGGCGGAGATGAGGATCGCGTCCACGCCCTGGTTCACCGCCTGCTGGATGCGCTGCGCCTGGACCTGCCCGTCCTCCTGCGGCGGCGTGAGCCAGAGCACGCTCACGTCGATGCCGTTCTTCTGCGAGAGCTCCTTCGCCGCCGCCTCGGCGCCGTTGCGCGAGGCGAGGAACACGGGGTTGTTCGAGCTCTTCGCGATGAGGGCGATCGTGTACCGCTTGCCCGCCCCCGCGCCGCCCTGGCCGCCGGCGGTGCCGCCCGCGGCCGTGTCCCCCGCCGCCCGCTTCTCACCGCCGCCGCAGGCGAGGGCGGCGGCCCCGAGGGCGAGCGCGGCCAGCCGCCGTACGAATGTCGTCGTCATTCCGAATCTCCGGGTTGGGAAGTTCACGCGCTCTGTCGGGCGCGGCTCAGGCGCCGCGCCGCGGCGCGGGTGCTCCACTGGTCCACCACCACCGCGATCACGATCGCGCAGCCGATCACGATCCACTCGTAGTTCTGGTCGAAGTGCAGCGTGCGGATCGACTGGCGGATGAGGACGATGAGGAGCGCGCCGAGCGTGGCGCCCACCGCGCTCCCCTTGCCCCCCACGAGGCTCGCGCCGCCCACCACCGCCGACGCGATCACGTACAGCTCGTAGCCCTGCGCGTCGCCCGAGGAGGCCGAGCCGTAGAAGCTCGCGCCGAGGAAGGCCGCGAGCCCCGCCGTGAGCCCCGAGACCGCGAACACGCCGATCTGGATGCGGTTCAGCGGCAGCCCCGCGAAGCGGCTCGCCTCGAGGTTGCCGCCGAACGCGAACACGTGCCGGCCCATGACGGTGCGCGTGAGGTAGAGCGCGCCGAGCACCATGAGCACCAGCATGCAGAGCATCGGCACGGGGTAGAGCCCCGCGCCGAGGCCCAGCGAGGCCTTCGTCACCGCCGTCAGGGAGGTCGGGACGAGGAGGCTCTCCGCCTTGGTGGCGACGAACGCGATGCCGCGGAGCACCCACATCGTGCCGAGCGTGATGATGAACGGGTGCACGCGCAGCCCCACGACGAGCGCGCCGTTCAGCAACCCGCAGAGCAGCCCCGTCCCCACGCACGCCGCGAGGCCGACGAGCACGGTCGCCGGGCCGCTCATCGGCCCGAGCGCGCGGAGCACCAACGCCATGGCGACGCCGGAGAGCGCGTAGATGCTCCCGACCGAGAGGTCGATGCCGCCCGAGATGATCACGACCGTGGCGCCGATGGCCATGATCGCGAAGAAGCTCGCGTCCGTGAGCGTCTGGACGAGCGTGTGCGAGTTCCAGAAGTCGTTGACGACCTCGCCGCTGCGCCGGTCCAGGTGCGAGCCGGCGAGCGCCACGAGCGCGATGGTGACGAGCGCCACCACGATGACGAGCCCCGCCTCCTGGGACCCGAGCAGCCGTCGAGCGAAGCCGCGCATGCGTCAGTACACTCCTTCCGCGGTCGCGCGCGCGGCGGGGAACGCCGCGCGGAACCGGTCGTAGATGGGGCCGTAGGCCCGGTGCGCCGCGGGGTCCGGGTGCTCGGGCGCGGAGCGCGCGAGCGTCGCGCGGGCCGCGGCCGCGAGGTCGGAGAAGGCGCCGGAACCCACGGCGGCGAGCAGCGCCGCGCCGTACGCGGGGCCTTCTTCGCGGTTCACCGTCGCAACGGGCAAGCCGTACACCTCGGACTGCAGACGGCGGACGAAGGGACTCCGTGCCCCCCCACCCGTGAGGAGCAGGGAGCTGGGCCGCAGGCCCAGCTCCTGGAGAATCGCCAGCGAGTCGCGCAACGCGAAGCAGACTCCCTCGAGCACGGCGCGCGAGAGGTGCGCGCGCGTGTGCGCGAGGCTGAGCCCCACGAACGCGCCGCGCGCGCTCGCGTCGCGGTGCGGCGTGCGCTCGCCCTGGAGGTACGGGAGGAACGTCACGCCGCCGGCCCCCGCCGGGACGGCCTGTGCCTCATCATTGAGGCGCGCGTCCGCGTCGTCGCCGGCCGCCACGTCGCGCGCGAGCTGCTCGCGGTACCAGCTCCACGCGCCGCCGGCCGAGAGCACGACCCCCATGAGGTACCAGACGCCGGGGACGACGTGGCAGAAGGTGTGGGCGCGGAGCCTCGGGTCCACGCTCGGCGCGGGCATCGGCGCGAGCACGGTGCCCGAGGTGCCCCAGCTCGCCACGGCCTCGCCGGGCGCGACGACGCCCACGCCCGCGGCGCCGCACGCGTTGTCCGCGCCGCCGCCCACCACGGGCGTCCCCTCGGCGAGGCCCGTCAGCGCGGCGACGTCGCGCGTCACGCGCCCCAGCACCTCGCTCGACCCGCCGACCGTCGGCAGGAGCGACGTGGACAGGCCCACCTGCGCCACGAGCTCCTCGCTCCAACGCTCGCGCGCCGTGTCGAACATGAGCGTGCCGGACGCGTCCGAGGGCTCGGTGGCGATGGCGCCCGTGAGGCGGTAGCGGATGTAGTCCTTCGCGAGGAGCACGGTCGCGAGGCGCGCGAACGCCGCCGGCTCGTGCTTCCTGAGCCAGAGCACCTTCGGAAGCGTGAAGCCCTCGAGCGCGGGGTTCGCGACCAGGTCGCGGAGGCGCTCCTCGCCGCCGGCGGCGCGCGTGATCTCGCGGCACTCCTCGGTCGTGCGCCCGTCGCACCAGAGGAGCGCGGGGCGGATGACCTTGCCCTCGCGGTCGAGGAAGACGGACGAGTGCATCTGCCCCGAGATGCCGACGGCCGCGACGCGCGCGCCGGGCCGCCCGGCGAGCAGCTCGCGCGTGGCGGTCAGCGTCGCCTCCCACCAGGCGTCCGGGTGCTGCTCCGCCCAGCCGGGGTGCGGCGTGGCCATGGCGAGCGGCGCGGTGGCGCCGGCCACCACGTCGCCCGCGGGGCTCACGAGGATGGCCTTGACGCCGCTCGTGCCGACGTCGAGTCCGAGGAAGAGCGAGTCGGCCACCGTCACCGCACCCCGAGCAGGATCTCCATCGTGAGCTGGTCGAGCCGCTCGTACGCGTAGCCCTGCGACCGCGCGCCGTCGAGGTCGATCCGCTCGTCCTTCAGCGCCTTCGCGCCGTCGGCGGTGAACTTCACGCGCTGCCCGGGCGCGGCGCCGCGCTCGTGGAGGGCGCCGAGGAGCTCCTGGATCTCCTTGTCCGTGTTGAACAGCGCGACCTTCTCCTTGAGGATGAGGTAGGTGCGCATGCAGCCGCGGGCGAAGTCCCACACGCCCTTCTCGTCCTCCGTGCGGTACGCGTGCGCGTCGAAGTGGCGCATGCCGTCCCACTGCGCGTCCTCGAGGAGCTTCACGAGGAAGAAGGCGCCCTTCGGGTCCACCGCGCCGAACCGGAAGTCCTGGTCGTAGCGGCCGGGCTTCTGGTCGTTCAGGTCGATGTGGAAGAGCTTCCCCGCCTCGAGCGCCTGGCCCACGCCGTGCGTGAAGTCGAGCCCGGCCATCGTGTCGTGCGCCACCTCGGGGTTGAGGCCCACCATCTCGGGGTGGTCGAGCGTGTAGACGAAGGCGAGCGCGTGGCCGATGGTCGGCAGGAAGATGTCGCCGCGCGGCTCGTTGGGCTTCGGCTCGAGCGCGAAGCGCAGGTCGTACCGCTGCGACCGCACGTACTCGCAGAGGAAGTTGATCGCGTCGCGGAACCACTTCATCGCCTCGCGCGGGTCCTTCGCCGCGTTGGTCTCCGTGCCCTCGCGCCCGCCCCAGAACACGTAGGTGGTCGCGCCGAGCTCCACGCCGAGGTCGATGCTGCGCATCGTCTTCTGGAGCGCGTAGCGCCGCACGCGCGCGTCGTTGCTCGTGAACGCGCCGTCGCGGAAGATCGGGTCGCCGAAGAGGTTCGTCGTGGCCATCGGCACCTTCACGCCGGTGCGCTCGAGCGCCTGCCGGAACTCGCGCACGATGCGGTCGCGCTCGGGGGCCGAGGCGTCGCGCGGGACGAGATCGTTGTCGTGCAGGTTCACGCCGTAGGCGCCGAGCTCGCCGAGCTTCTCGACGATGTGCGTGGTGGACAGCGCGGGGCGCACGGGGTCGCCGAACGGGTCGCGGCCCACGTTCCCCACGGTCCAGAGGCCGAAGGTGAAGTGGTGCTCGGGCTTGGGCGAGTAGTTGTCAGGCATTCGATGTGCGAGTGGAGGTCACTTCGTGGTCCTCGGCCCTCGGCCTGTCGAACCGCGGCCGAGGGCCGAGGGCTAGATGTCAGGGCACCGCGGCTTCGCCGGGGTCGCGGGGCACTTGAGCTTCATGTAGTAGTCGAGCGTGTGCGCGGGCCGCGGGCTGCCCGCGGGCCAGGGCATCCGCGAAAACTGCTGGAAGTAAAGCAGGCTGGCGTCGCGCCACCACCGCGCCTCCCGCTCCTGGATCGCGAGATCGGCGTCGACGCTCAGCCAGCGTCCCGCGTCCACCGCTCCCCGGACCCCGGCCCACTCCCGCCGCATCGCGCCGACCGTGTCCACGCCCGCGTCGTAGTGGCGCACGAGCTCCTCCCACAGCGTGCGGCCGCTCCGCAGCCGCTCGCCCCACCCGACGTGGTGGAACCAGAGCAGGAGGTCGTCCGGGACCGAGTCGCGGCTCGCGAAGCGGCGCCCCACCGCTGGCGCGTACTGCGCGACGGCGTCGCTGCCGCTCGCCGTGCGGTCGAAGCCGAGGCCGAGCGTGTCGGCGCGATGGTAGTAGGTGGGCGACCAGTCGGCACGCGCGAGCGTCTGCCACGCCCCCGGCCCGTAGTGGTGCCCCTCGGCGAACAGGTGCGCGAGGCCGAGCGGCGTCATGTAGTTCACCACGGCCTCGCGCGACACGCGCATCATGCGGTCGACCGTCCTCACGGCCGCGGGGTCGTTCCCCCACGTGGCGCGCGTCCACTCCTCGGCCACGGCATCGGCGGAGAGCGAGGGGTCCCACGCGAGGCGGCCGAACGCGTACCAGTTGGCGGCGTTGAACTGCGAGCCGGTCCAGTCGCGGTCGTCGCCGACGTTGGCGACGCCGGCGATGGCGGACACCCGGTGCCCTTCCAGCGATCCGTCCACCACGCGCGCCACGGTGGAGCCCGGGCCGCGCGCCTGGGTGTCGGCGCGGAGCACCTCCTCCCACAGCGGCCCGAGGTAGGCGAGGTGCGTGTCCTGGCCGAGGTACTCCTTGGTGATCTGGAGCTCGAGCGCGAGCGGGGTGCGCGGCATCGCGCCGAAGAGGGGGTGGAAGGGCTCGCGCGGCTGGAAGTCGAGCGGGCCGTACTTCACCTGCACGATCACGTTCGCTTGGAACGTTCCATCGAGCGGCACGAACTCGTCGTACGCCTGCTTGACGCGGTCCTCCGGGACGTCGTTGCTGTACACGAAGGCGCGCCACATCACGACGCCCCCGTGCCGAGCGACGGCGTCGGCCAGCATGTTCGCCCCGTCGGCGTGCGAGCGCCCGTACTCGCGCGGGCCCGGCTGCCCCTCGGAGTTCGCCTTGACGACGAAGCCGCCGAAGTCGGGCACGAGCCGGTAGACCTCGTCGGCCTTCGACTTCCACCACGCGCGCACGGCGGGGTCGAGCGGGTCGGCGGTCTTCAGCGCGCCGAGCTCCACGGGGGCGTTGAAGCGCGCGGTGAGATAGACGCGCACGCCGTACGGCCGCAGCACGTCGGCGATCGCCTTCACCTTGCGCAGGTACTCGGAGGTCAGCACGCGCGCGTTGGCGTTCACGTTCGTGAGCACCGCGCCGTTGATGCCGACGCTCGCGTTGGCGCGCGCGTAGTCGCGGTAGCGCGGTGAAACGGAGTCGGGGAGGACGTCCCACTCCCAGATCGAGCGCCCCGCGTACCCGCGCTCCACCGTGCGGTCGAGATTGTCCCAGTGGTCGAGGATGCGGAGCTTCACGCGCGGCACGCTCACCGTGTCGAGCGCCGCGAGCGGGCGCGCCATCTGGAGCTCGCGCAGCAGGTGGAACGCGCCGTACAGGACGCCGCGGGGCGTGTTCGCCACGACGGAGAGGCGCGGCCGGCCGCCCGCGGTCCGCCGAACCGCGAACCCCTCGTCGCCGAGGGCGCTCGAGGCGCCGCCTCCGGAGACGAGGAGCTGCAGCGCGCCGTCGCGTTCGATCTCGCGCGTGACCGGGATCTCGCGCCCGAGCATCGCCGACAGCCCCGCGCGCAGCTCCTCGGCCGCGGCGCCCAGCGTCGGCGACTCGGCGCGCACCACGACGTGGGTGATGGCGCCGCGGTACTCCGCGAGGCGCGCCGTGTCACTCACCGGGCGATAACGGAGCCAGAGCTCGTACCCATCTTCACGCACAGGCGCGGGCTGCGCGGTGGCGCTC
>JBJMNJ010000009.1:0-3664 GCA_045804325.1 Gemmatimonadaceae bacterium | reverse complement strand
AACTCGTGGTGGCCGTCGGGATGTGCCGAGAAGAACAGGTACGGCACGTTCGCCGGGTAGAGCGCCGCCTGGATGCTCGCCACTCCCGGCGACCCGATCGGCCCCGGGGGCAGCCCGGCGTACCGGTACGTGTTGTACTTCGAGTCGATCTCGAGGTCCTTGTAGAGCACGCGCGAGGTGTGCTGCCCCCGCGCGTACTGCACCGTCGGGTCGGCCTCGAGGCGCATGCCGCGCCTCAACCGGTTCACGTACACGCCGGCGATCGCCGGCCGCTCCTCGGGGCGGCGCGCCTCGCGCTCGACGATCGACGCGAGCGTCAGGACGTCGTGGCGACTCATGAGGATCGTGTCGAGGCGGGGCGTCCACTCCGGCTTCCACTGTCGCTCGAACGTGCGCACCATCTCCGCGACGGCCTGCCGCGCGGTCGTGCCGGGCGGGAAGCCGTAGGTGCTCGGGAAGAGATAGCCCTCGAGCGTCGGCGTCGGCACGTCGAGGCGGTGGAGCTGCGCGGTGTCGCGCACGGCGGCCGCGACCGAGTCCTCCGGCACCTGCAGCTTCTTCGCGAGCTGCGGAACGATCTGCGCGAGCGCCCACCCCTCGGGGATGGTCACCGTCGCGATCATCCCCTTGCCCTCGGTGAGCGCGGCGAGCACGTCGCCCCACGAGGTGCCGCGCTGGAGCAGGTACGTGCCGGGCTTCACGCGGCGGTCGCGGCCGGTGAGCTTCGCGTAGAGCCGGAAGAGCCCCTTCTGCCCGACGATGCCCGCCCGGGCGAGCGAGTCGGCGGCCGCGGAGAAGCTCGAGCGCTGCGGGATGATGACGCGCACGGGCGCACCGTGCGGCTCCCCGCCGCAGCCGGCGAGCGCGGCGAGCGCGACGAGCGACGCCCCGGCGGCCCACGCCCGCGCCGATCTGCTAGTCCGGAAGTCGAAGCGCATGCTGCAGAAGGATGGTGGCGGCGAGCGAGTCGACGTCGCCCTTGCGGCCCCGCGCCGAGCCGCCCATCTCGCGGATGGCGCGGAGCGCCGCCGCCGTCGTGAAGCGCTCGTCCACCAGTCGCACGGGGAGTGCCGTCCGGCGCTCGAGCTCGGCCGCAACCGCGCGGACCTCCGCGCAGCGCGGCGTCTCCTCGCCGTTCTCGTCGAGCGGGAGCCCGAGCACGAAGCCCACCGCCTCGAGCTCCTGCGCGCGCCGCACGATCTCGGCCACCGGCGGCCGCTTGCCGGCCCGCCGCGCGATGTGGCCCGCCGGCGAGGCGATCGTGCCCGTCGGGTCGCTCACCGCGAGGCCGATGCGGCGCTCGCCGTAGTCGACCGCGAGCAGCCGGCGCGAGGCGTCCGTGGCCAGCTCACCCCCCCTGCGCCATGCGGACGAAGAACTCGCGGTTGGTCTTCGTCTGCGCGAGCTGCTTCAGGAGGAACTCGATCGCCTCGGGGGAGGGCATGTCCGCGAGGAAGTTCCGCAGCAGGTAGACGCGGTTGAGCTCGTCCTTGTCGAGCAGGAGCTCCTCCTTCCGCGTGCCCGACTTGTTGATCTCGACGGCCGGGAACACTCGGCGGTCGGCGATCTTGCGGTCGAGGACGAGCTCCATGTTGCCGGTGCCCTTGAACTCCTCGAAGATCACCTCGTCCATGCGCGAGCCCGTCTCGACGAGCGCCGTGGCCACGATGGTGAGCGAGCCGCCGTCGTCGATGTTGCGCGCGGACCCGAAGAAGCGCTTGGGCTTGTGGAGCGCCTGCGCGTCGACGCCGCCGGAGAGGATCTTCCCCGAGTGCGGCGCGACGGCGTTGTGCGCGCGCGCGAGGCGCGTGATCGAGTCGAGCAGGATCACGACGTCCTTGCCGTGCTCGACGAGGCGCTTCGCCTTCTCGATCACCATCTCCGCGACCTGCACGTGCCGGTCCGGCGGCTCGTCGAAGGTCGAGCTGATGACCTCGGCGTTCCGCACGGTCGCGTGCATGTCCGTCACCTCCTCGGGGCGCTCGTCGATGAGGAGGATGATGAGGCGGACGTCCGGGTAGTTGTCGTTGATCGCGTTGGCGATCTTCTGCAGGAGGATGGTCTTGCCGGCGCGCGGCGGCGCGACGATGAGCCCGCGCTGGCCCATGCCGAGGGGCGCGACGAGGTCCATCACGCGCATCGCGATGTCGCCGCTGTCGCTCTCGAGTCGGATGCGCCGGTCGGGGTAGCGGGGTCGCAGGTTGTCGAACGCGATGCGCTGCTTCGCCTTCTCCGGCTCGTCGCCGTTCACGCTCTCGACCTTGAGCAGCGCGAGGTAGCGCTCCCACTCCTTCGGCGGCCGCACCTGCCCCGTGACCGTGTCGCCGGTGCGCAGGTCGAAGCGCTTGATCTGCGACGGCGAGACGTAGATGTCGTCGGGGCCGTAGAGGTAGTTCCAGTCCTCGCTGCGCAGGAAGCCGTACCCCTCGGGGAGGATCTCCAGCACGCCCTCGCCGCGGAGCACCGTGTCCGCCTCGAGCAGCGACTGCTCGATCTTGAAGATCAGGTCCTGCTTCCGCAGCCCGGTGATGCCGTCGAGGTTGCGCTCCTCGGCCATCGCGTGCAGCTCGGGGACGGACTTCTTCTTCAGGTCGGCGACGTCCACCCGCGGCTGGTCGGGGGACAGCACGCCCTCGTCGACGGACTCGTCGGACATCACGCGCGGACGCTCGAGGGGGACGGGGCCGTGGGGCGGGGAGGCGGCGGGGCGGCGCGAGGCGCGCGGCGGCTCGGGGCACGCGGCGGAAGGCTGCCGCGGCGGGAGGGGCCCGAGGATGGAGCGAAGCTATCGGCGGCCCGGAGAGGGGTCAAGGGCGGCGCGCAGGCATGCGCCAGAGTACGCATCGGGAGAACGGCGCGGTTGCTCAGAACGTGGCGGAGAGGTAGCGGAGGGGCCGGTCCTTCATATCCTGCATGAGGGCGCCGAGCTCGCGCTGGAGCTGGCCGAGCTGGTCGTAGAGCGCGGAGTCGTGGAGCGCGCGCCCGGCGGTGCCGTTCGGCCCCGCGAGCAGGCGGCGCACGATCGAGACCTCGTTGCGGAGGTCCTCGACGGTCGCCCTCAGGGTGCTGTCGCGGCGGAAGCGTCCGAACGAGTTGTCCCGCGACGCGAGCATGGCGCGGAGCGAGTCGGTGCCGGCGACCGCGGCGCGCGCCCGGCCGGCGAGGTCGCGCACGCCGCCGCGGAGGAGGAGCCCGGACGTGCCGCCGCCGCGCGTGGCGCGCTGGACGAGGCCCGCGGCCCGCCCCCGCACCACGTCGAGCTGCTTCCGCCCGCGCTCGTCGCTCAGCGCCGAGCCCACCGTGCCGCGCGCCGAGTCGAGTGCGCCGCCGATGCGGCGGAAGTCCGCCATGATCTTGGGAAACTGCTCGGCCGCCGCTTCCGCGCGCGCCATCACGTCCTCGGCGTCGCCCTGCGGGCGCATCGGGAGCGTGTCGCCGGCGCGCACCGCGGGCGCGGCCGCGCTGCCCGCGTGCACCCACACCACGGGCGTCCCGATCATCGTGCCCCCGGCCCGGATCTGCGTCCACGAGTCGTGGCGCAGGTAGGGCAGCTGCCGCTCGAGGATCTCGAGCTCGACGAGAAGGCGCTCCGTCGTGTCCGTCGACGGCGCGCGGAAGCGCACCGCAGCCACGCGCCCGATCTTCTGTCCCTCGAGCCAGACGT
>JBJMNJ010000008.1:0-17466 GCA_045804325.1 Gemmatimonadaceae bacterium | reverse complement strand
GAGCCGCCGCCGGCGGCGGCGCCGGCGCCGGCGCCGCGCGCGTCCGCCGGGGCGGAGCGCGCGGGCGCGGAGTCCGCGTTCCCGGACCCGTCGGCATTCGGGTTCCCGCTGCGCGCGCCGACGCCCGGCCCCACCCCGCGCGCGTCCACCGGGAGCACCCAGACGATCGCGTCCGCCGCATCGCCCACGCCGCCGGGCACCGCGCCGGGAATCCTCGCGCAGGGGAGCTGTCGCTACTGCGGGGGCACGCTCCCGGATGGCCGGCGCATCACGTACTGCCCGCACTGCGGCCAGAACCTCACGGTGCGCCAGTGCCCGGCCTGCAGCACGGAGCTCGAGCTGGGGTGGCGCTTCTGCGTGACGTGCGGGCGGCAGGTGACCTGAGGGCTCCGCGCTCCTCGTTGGGCTGATCGCGTACACCAGCCGGCCCAGAGCCCTCGGCCTTCGGCCTTCGGCCCTCGGCCGCGGAACGGCGTAGGCGGCGTGGCGGCCTTGTACGCCACTCGCGCCGCGAGGGCGCCCGTAAGCAGGCCGAGGGCCGAGGGCCGAGGGCCTGTCTACGGACCGGCCCGTCTCCTGCACGACCCGGCGCCGAACCGACGCGGCGTACCGCCGCCGACAGGAGCCACTTCCGATGCGCCTCACGCGACTCGCTCTCCCGCTCGCCGCACTCCTCGCCGCCGGCTGCGCCTCCGGCGGCGGCTCCGCCGACACGCCGCCGGCGACCGCGCAGCCCGGCGCGGCCCAGACGCCGGGCCAGGCGGCGCAGCCCGCGACGGCGTGGCCCGTCCAGACGCGCGAGCACGTGGACCTCTGGCTCCACGGCTACGCGATGCTCTACGCGGACTCGACGCGCGTCCCGTACTTCCGCCGCGGCTACCGCGATGCGATGGTGACGGCGAAGAACCGCGCGAACGTCGTCACGCAGCTCGACGCCAACCGCGAGCGCCTCTCGCAGCGCCTCGCCGCGAGCCCGCCGCTCTTCAACACGCAGTTCGTCGCCTTCTACTTCGACTCGTGGGACGAGCTCCGGCAGGCGATCGACTGGTTCATCCGCGCCGAGGGCGACCCGCGCCGCGCGAGCAACGTCGAGACGCAGCGGATGCTCGTCTTCCTCGCGCAGAACTTCCCGACCGCCGCGGACCGCGACTGGCTGCGCCTCTTCTCGCAGTCGCTCGAGGACGAGCGCGCGAAGTTCTACCACAACTACTGGGTGCAGGCGCAAGGCTCGCGCGGCGGCATCGTGGGCGCGGTCGACGAGCTGTGGCAGCGCACGCGGCCGAAGCTCCAGCGCTTCCTCGCGAACACGCAGCAGGAGGGCGGCCGCATCCTCCTCTCGCTCCCGCTCGGCGGCGAGGGGCGCACGATCAACTCGGGGAGCCGGCAGAACACCGTGGCCGTCACCTACCCCGAGACCGCGGCGGACGCGGCCGAGGCGGTCTACGTGTTCGTGCACGAGGTGGCGCTCAACGTGGCGGCGACCGCGGTGCGCGACAACATCACTCCCGCCGAGGCGCGCAGCGGCCTCGGCGACCGCTACACGTCCGCCGCCTCGGTGCGCGCCGGGTACCTCGTGCTCGCGAAGGCCGCGCCCGAGCTGGCCGAGGGCTACGCGCGCTACTACCTGCGCGCCGCGGGGGTGACTCCCGGCGCAGACGTCCGCGCCCAGCTCAACAGCACCTTCGTGCTCCCGCAGGCCATCCGCGAGGCGCTGGAGCGGCAGATCGACGTGGTCCTCGGCGGCATCTAGCGCGGGGGCACAGGGCCGCGAGCCGTGATCCCTGCGGACGGCTCGCGGCCGAAGGCTCGCGGCCGCGAGCCGATTATCTTTCCCCCATGCCCGACGACTCCAGCCGCCTGCCCGCTCGGAATCTCGACCGCGCCGCCCTCGAGCGCGTGCTGGCGCGCGCCGCGGAGCTGCAGGGCACGAACCCCGACGCGGGCGAGCCCGGGCTCTCCGAGCAGCAGATCGTCGAGGTCGCGCGCGAGGTCGGGATCTCCGAGGAGCACGTGCGGCTCGCGCTCGCCGAGGAGCGCACGGGGACGCGCGTGCCCGCGGCGGCGCAGGAGCGCGGGCTGGCGGCGCGCCTCGCCGGGCCCGCGGTCGTCTCGGCCTCGCGCACCATCCACGGCGCGCCCGCCCAGGTCCTCGCCGCGCTCGACGAGTGGATGCGCCGGGAGGAGTGCCTCCAGGTGCGCCGCCGCTTTCCGGACCGCGTCGTCTGGGAGCCGCGCCGCGACCTCGTGGGGAACATCAGGCGCGGGTTCAACATCGGCGGGCGGGGCTACGTGCTCTCGCGCGCGCAGGAGGTCGGCGGCTCGGTGGTGGCCGTGGACGCGCAGCGCGTGCTCGTGCGCCTCGACGCCGACCTCTCCCCGCAGCGCAGCAACCGCCTCGGCGGCGCGATGGCGGCGGGCGGACTCGGCGCGGCCATGAGCGCCGTGGGGCTCGTCGCCGTCATCACCGTGGCGCCGGTGGGCGCGTTCGCCGCGCTCGCCGCCGCGGGCTCGCTCCTGCCCGCCCTCGCCGGCGGGGCCGCGGGGCTCGGCGTCGCGCGCGGCTACCGCAAGATCGCGGAGCGGACGCAGCTCGCGATGGAGCAGGTCATCGACCGCCTCGAGCACCAGGAGGCGTCCCTCGCGCCGCGCAGCACGAACCCGCTGCTCGAGGTGATCGAGGGCGTGCGGAGGCTCCGGCCGTGAGGGACGACACACTGCCGCAGTCCGCCGTAGTCGTCGCGTGACGCCCGACATTCAGGTCGTCGGCGTCCTCGGCGGCGGCCAGATGGGCGCCGGCATCGCGCAGGCGGCCGCGCAGGCGGGCTTCGCGACCGTCGTGCGCGAGGTGACCGAGGCGATCGGGCAGCGCTCCCGCGCCGGCATCGACCGCACGCTCGCCCGCGGCATCCAGAAGGGAAAGGTGACCGCGGAGGAGCGGGAGGCGGCGCTCGGGCGCCTCTCCTTCACGACGCGGGCCGAGGACCTCGCGGGGTGCGACCTCGTGATCGAGGCGGTGGTCGAGGACCTCGAGGTGAAGAACGCGCTGTGGAAGCAGCTCGACGCGCTCTGCCCCGCCCACACGATCTTCGCGTCGAACACGTCCAGCCTCACGATCGCCGCGATGGCCGCCGCGACCGCGCGCCCGGACCGGGTGGTCGGCCTGCACTTCTTCAACCCGGTGGCGGCGATGCCGCTCGTCGAGGTGGTGCGCACCGTCACGACGAGCGAGGAGACGTTCGAGCGCGCCTTCGACTTCGCCCGCCGCCTCGGCAAGGAGCCGATCCGCTGCAAGGACAACTCGGGCTTCGTCGTGAACCTGCTGCTGGTCCCCTACCTCATCGACGCCATCCGCGCCCTCGAGCGCGGCGTCGCGTCGGTGGAGGACATCGACAAGGGGATGCGCCTGGGCGCCGGCCACCCGATGGGCCCCTTCACGCTGCTCGACTTCGTGGGGCTCGACACGATCTACAAGGCCGCGAACATCATGTTCGACGAGTACCGCGAGCCGCGCTACGCGCCGCCGCCGCTCCTCAAGCGGATGGTGCTGGCGGGCATGTGCGGGCGGAAGGCGGGGCGCGGGTTCTACGACTACTCGACGGACCCGGCGAGCGTCTCGCCGCTGGGCCTCTAGCGGCCCCGCGGCCTGGCGAATGCCACGAGCGCTGGCGACGGGCGACTGGCGGCCGCCAGTCGCCAGCGATCGTAGCGTCATGCGCGTGGGCACACCAGCGAGGTGCGGCACGTGAAAGGTCCGACTGACTTCAGCGGTGTGTTCCGCGACGACGCCGACGCCCGCGCCGTGTACAGCGAAAGCGCGGGGATCGCGCGCGTGCTGCCGCGAGCCGTCGCCGTCCCGCGCGACGCCGAGGACGTGGCGCGGCTCGTCCGCTGGGCGCGCGAGAGCGGGACGCCGCTCGTGGCGCGCGGCTCCGGCAGCAGCATGGGGAACGGCGCGGTCGGCCCGGGCGTCGTCGTGGACCTGAGTCGCATCGACCACGTCGGACCGGTGGACGCCGAGCGGCGCGTCGTGCGCGTGGGCCCCGGCGCGCTCCGCGGCGCGGTGGACCGGGCGGCGCGCGCGCGCGGGCTCCGCTTTCCGGTGGACCCGTCGAGCGGCGCCTTCTGCACGGTGGGCGGCATGGCCGCCTGCAACGCCGCCGGCGCGCGCACGCTGAAGCACGGCGCCACGCGCGCCTGGGTGGAGGCGATCGACTGCGTCTTCGACGACGGCGCGCGCCGCGAGGTCCGGCGCGGCGACGAGCTGACGAGCTACGCCGGGGTGCCGGCCCTCGAGCGCTTCGTGCGGAGCGCCCTGCAGCCGCTCTTCGCCGCGGGGATGGCCGAGCCGGTGGCGCGCATCCGCCACACCGGGGTGCGCAAGGACTCGTCGGGCTACGCCATCGGCGACTTCGCGCACAGTGGCAGCCTCGTGGACCTGCTCGTGGGGAGCGAGGGGACGCTCGCGCTCTTCGTCGAGCTCGAGCTCCGGCTCGCGCCGCTCGCCGGGGCGACGACGAGCGTGCTCGCGGCCTTTCACTCCCTCGAGGCGGCGGTGGACGGCGCCGCGCGCGCCCGCGAGCTCGGCGCCAGCGCGTGCGAGCTGCTCGACCGCACCTTCCTCGACGTCGCGCGCCAGGGCGACCACCCGCCCGACGTGCCCGCCGAGGCGGAGGCCGTGCTCCTCGCGGAGCTCGAGGCCGGGGACGCGGCCGAGGGGGAGCGGCTGGCGCGGGCGCTGGCCGCGGCGTTCGGCGCGGCGGGCGCGTCCAAGGTGCAGGTGGCGCTCTCGCGCGTGGAGGAGGAGCGCCTCTGGCACCTGCGCCACGCCGCGAGCCCGATCCTCGCGCGCCTCGACCCCCACCTCGCGTCGATGCAGTTCGTCGAGGACGGCGCGGTGCCCCCCGAGATGCTGCCGGCCTACGTCCGCGGCGTGCGCGACGTGCTCGAGCGCCACGGCGTGCGCGGCGTGATCTTCGGCCACGCCGGGGACGCGCACGTTCACGTGAACCCGCTCGTGGACCTTCGCCAGCCCCGCTGGCGCGACCAGGTCGCCGCCGTCCTCGACGAGGTCGTCGCGCTGACCGCGCGACTCGGGGGCACCCTGAGCGGCGAGCACGGCGACGGCCGCCTGCGCGCCCCGCTGGCCGACCGGGTGTGGACGTCGGACGCGACGACGCTCTTCGCGCTGGTGAAGAACGCGTTCGACCCGACGGGGATCCTCAACCCCGGCGTGAAGATCGCGCTTCCCGGGCAGCGGGCGCTCGAGGACGTGAAGTACGACCCCGCGCTGCCGCCGCTCCCCGACGCGGCGCGCGCCGCGCTCGCGACGGTGTACGCCGAGCGCGCGTACCAGCGCTTCCGCCTCGACCTGCTCGACGGGCGCGGGGCGGGCGCGGCGCCGACCGCGGCGCCTCCGGGCGAGCGGACGGTGGAGGACGAGTAGCCGCCGCCCTCAGGCGGTCGGCTTCCAGTCGTCGAGCGCCTGCTCGATCACGCGGTCCTCCTCCTCCGTCCACGGGATCCCGTCGGCCAGCGCGCGCTCGCGGAAGTGGTCGCGGAGCGCGGCCCCGATCTCGCCGCGGTGCTCCGCCATCTCGTCGGCGACGGAGGCCATGAACCGGTCCACGACGGCAGACTGGAGGCGCCAGAACTTCTGCGCGGCGGGCGTCTCGAAGAACGCGACGAGGTCGCGGAGCTCCGCCTCGTCGAGCGACTCCGCGTAGACGGCCGCGCGGAGCTCCCGGTGGCGGTCGAGCGAGACGTGGCTCTCGATGAAGTTCTGCGAGAGCTGCGCGAGTCCGGCGGTCCGGGGTGCGCGCGGGATGGCGAGCGGTCGGGCCGGCGCGACGCCGGCCTCCTGAAGCTCGACGAGGCGGCGCGCGAGCGCGAGCCGGGCGCCGGCGGCGGGTGGTCGGTCGGTGTCGGACACGGGAGGGGCTCCACGGCGAGGGCGCTCCACCATTGCACCGCGGCGCCGTTCGGGCAATGCCGGGGACCACGGAGGCGTCTGCCCCGCCCCGCCGGGCGCGGTTAGCTTCCCTGCCGTCCGCCATCCCCGCGTCTCGAGCCCCGAGCCCCCGCGTCGTGCAGATCTACACCGAGCCCAAGGTCACCGTCCTCGCGCGCCCCGCGTTCGCCGAGCCCGCGCACCTGCCCGTGGAGTGGAAGGGCGAGTCGACGGACGGCGAGCGCCTCGCCGAGTTCGCGGGGCGGCTCTGCTACATGTCGCAGAAGAACCCCGCGGGGCGCACGACGCGCGAGTACCTCGAGAACATCAAGCGGCAGGGGCACGGGAGTGTGCTGGAGCACGCGAACTACTCGCTGCTGCTCGAGGGCGTGAGCCGGTCGCTGACGCACGAGCTCATTCGGCACCGGGCGGGATTCGGGTACTCCCAGCTGAGCCAGCGCTACGTCGACGAGTCCGAGGCCGCCTTCGTCTGCCCGCCGGCCGTCGTCGGCGAGGAGGCGCTCGAGGGCGCCTGGCGCGCGCAGGTCGAGGCGGCGCAGCGCGCCTACGTGGCGATGGTCGGGCAGCTCATGGAGCGCTACGCCTGGGTGGCCGACAAGGTCCACCGCCGCAAGATGGCGCGCGAGGCGGCGCGCTCCGTCCTCCCGAACGCCACCGAGACGAAGATCGTCGCGACGGGGAACGCGCGCGCCTGGCGCACGATGCTCGAGCTGCGCGCGAGCGAGGCGGCCGAGCTGGAGATCCGCCGGCTCGCGGTGGCGATCGTCCGCGTGCTCCAGGCGGAGGCGCCCGCGTTCTTCTCCGACTTCGAGGTCTACGAGGCGGAGGACCGGCGCGAGGCGGCGCGGATCGGCTACCACAAGGTGTGACGCGCGGCGGCCACGCGCGTCGTGTGCCCTGGATGCGCGACGCGGCGCCGTCCCGCGCCGCGATCGGCCGCAAAAAAAGCATTGCGCGACCAATTCGGCGTTCCTATCTTCCGCGACACTTTGGGTGGCGCACCTCTTGCTCACCGATCGGTGAGCCCGCGAGGGCGGCCGACTCACGAGGCGGCGGGTCCGTCGCCCCGACACGAGGGACTGCAGGGAACTGCAGGGAGTAGATGACCCGAATCGGCTTCGCCTACAACCAGAAGCCCGACGCCGTCTCCACGACGCTCGGGCAGACGCTCGGCGAGAGCGTCGACGCCCCCGCCGGGGACGAGGAGCCTCCCTCCAGAGCCGGCGCGCCGTCGGCCATCGACGCATCCGCGGCCGCCGCCGCCGCGAGCGACGACGAGTTCGCGGAGTGGGACGGCCCCGAGACGATCGCCGCCGTCGAGAGCGCGCTGGCCGAGCTGGGCGAGGTCGTCCGCCTCGAGGCGACGCCCGACTTCCCCGAGCGCCTCCGCGCCGAGCGCCCCGACATCGTCTTCAACATGGCCGAGGGGCTCCGCGGCGTGAACCGCGAGGCGCACGTCCCGGCCATCCTCGAGTTCTTCGGCACTCCCTACTCGGGGAGCGACCCCTTCACGCTCTCGCTCTCGCTCGACAAGGCGCGCACGAAGGAGTGGCTCACCTGCCACGGCATCCCCAACGCGCCCTTCGTGCTCGTGCGCGAGGGCGACGACCCGGACGCCCTCGCCGAGCGCGTGCGCGCCCGCGGCCTTCGGTTCCCGCTCTTCGCGAAGCCGGTCCACGAGGGCTCGTCGAAGGGGATCACCGAGCGGAACTTCTGCGGCTCCCCCGGCGAGCTGCGCCACGCCGTCGCCTTCCTGCTCGAGAGCTACGCGCAGCCCGTCCTCGTGGAGGAGTTCCTCCCGGGACGCGAGTTCACCTGCGCCGTCCTCGGCAACGGCGACGCGGCGCGCGTGCTCCCGATCGTCGGCATGAACTTCGGCGCGCTCCCCGCGGGCGCGCTCCCGATCTACGGCTTCGAGGCGAAGTGGCTCTGGGACCGCCCGGAGAACCCCCTCGAGATCTTCGAATGTCCCGCGCGCGTCGACGGCCGGCTCCTCGGCGCCATCGAGCGCGTCACGCTCGGCGCCTACCACGCCCTCGGCTGCCGCGACTGGTCGCGCGTCGACGTGCGGCTCGACGCCGCCGGCGCGCCGCACGTCGTGGAGGTGAACCCGCTCCCGGGCATCCTCCCCGACCCCGCGGACAACTCCTGCTTCCCGAAGGCCGCCCGCGCGGCCGGGATGAGCTACGACGAGCTGATTCAGTCGTGCCTGCTGCTCGCCGCCGAGCGGCAGGGCGTCGCCATCACGGCGACCGCCGCGGCGCGGAAGGCGCGCGCGGCGCTCGCGGCAGCGTGAGCGCACCAGACCTCGGCCCTCGGCCGTCAGACCTCGGCCGTCGTGGCGCGGGCCGAGCGCCGTGGGCCGAGGGCCGCACGCGGGAGTCGTACGTGAGCACGGAGCCGTCATGAAGGTCGCCATCATCTTCGACGGGCTGTCCGCCCTCGGGAAGACGCCGGACGTTGCCATCCTCGGCAGCGTCGAGGCCGTGGAGGCCGCGCTCGCCGCGGACGGCCACGAGCCCGTGCGCGTCCCGGTGAGTCCGGACGGCCGCTGGGTCGAGCGGCTCCGCAAGCTGCGCGCGGACCTCGTCTTCAATCTCTGCGAGGGCATCGACGGCCTCGGCGCGTACGAGCCCGCGGTCGTCGGCGCGCTCGAGCTCCTCGGCCTCCCGTACACCGGCGCGTCCGCGTGGACGACGGCGATCTGCCTCCGCAAGCACGTCGTGAACGCGCTGCTCCAGTCGGCCGGGCTGCCCGTGCCGCGCTTCGGCGTCGCGCGCCGTCCCGCCGAGGGGGCACCCGGTCCGCTCCCGAGCGTCGGCTTCCCCGCGATCTGCAAGCCCGCGGCGGAGGACGCCTCCCTCGGCGTCGAGCAGCGCTCGGTGGTGCGCACGCGCGGCCAGCTCGAGGCGCGCGTCGCCGACATGCACGAGCGCTGGGAGGAGGTCCTCGTGCAGCGCTACATCGACGGCCGCGAGGTGAACGTCGGCATCGTCGGCGACCAGGTGCTGCCCATCGCCGAGATCGACTTCGGCCGGATGCCGCGCGGCAAGTGGCGCATCGTGACCTACCGCTCGAAGTGGGAGGATGGCTCGGACGAGGACCTCGGCGCGCTGCCCGCCTGCCCCGCCGACCTGCCCGAGCCGCTCGCCCTCGAGCTCGAGCGCGTCGCGCGCGCGGCGTGGCGGCTCGTCGGCGGCGACGGCTACGGGCGCTGCGACTTCCGCATCGACCGCATGGGGCGCCCGTGGCTCCTCGAGGTCAACGCGAACCCCGACATCTCCCCCCACGCCGGGCTCGCGCGCATGGCGCGCGCCGCCGGGATCGACTACGCGGCGCTCGTGCGCGCGGTCTGCGAGCACGCGACGAGCAAGGCGAACACTCTGCCGGCCGACCGCTGGGCGCTCACGCAGCGCCTCTCGGGGGTGGCCGGCCAGCGGGCGTAGCGGTGCCCCTGCGCGCGGCCGCGCTCGACCGGTCGCACCGCGCCGAGCTCCGCGAGCTGCTCGCAGCGACGAACGCGTTCGGCGACGACGAGATCGCGGTGGCGCTGGAGCTGTTCGACGAGGCGCACCCGCCGGCGGGCGGGGTCGGCGCGCCGTCCGCGTCCCCGGACTACGAGTTCGTCGCGGCGCTGAACGAGCAGGACTCGCTGAAAGGATACGCGTGCTGGGGCCCGACGCCCGGCACGGACCGCACGTACGACCTGTACTGGATCGCGGTCGACCCCGGCGCGCAGGGCGCCGGGGGGGGGACGCTCCTCCTCGCGGAGGTGGAGCGGCGCCTCGCCGATCGGCGGGCGCGCATGGTGGTGGTCGAGACGTCGTCCCGACCGGAGTACGCGGGGGCGCGCGGGTTCTACGCGCGGCGCGGCTACGAGGAGGCCGCGCGCGTGCGGGAGTTCTACGCCTCCGGCGACGACCGGATCATTCTCACGAAGCGGATCGAGCAGCGCGGGAGCTGAATCCCATGAGTGACTGGCAGAGCAAGCTGCGGGAGAGCGTCGACTCGCTCGACAAGCTCAAGTCGTGGGTCGCCGAGAAGTTCGGCCCCGAGGTGGCCGAGCGCGAGATCGACGTGCACGCGCTCCAACCCGCGTTCGACAACTTCCAGATGCGCATCACGCCGGCGGCGCTCGACCTCATCGACACGGTCGGGTCCCCGCTCTGGAACCAGTACGTGCCGAGCACGCAGGAGCTCGACATCGTGGACGGCGTCATCGACTCGCTCGACGAGGACGCCGACAGCCCGGTGCCGAACATCACGCACCGCTACCCGGACCGCGTGCTCTTCCTCGTGAGCCCGGTCTGCGCGAGCTATTGCCGCTTCTGCACGCGCCGGCGCAAGGTGGGCGACCCGGAGAAGATCCCGCTCAACCAGTACGACTCGGCCTTCGAGTACATCCGGAGCCACCCGGAGGTCCGCGACGTCATCATGTCGGGCGGCGACCCGATGATGCTCTCGGACCGCCGGCTGGAGTACCTGCTCTCGAACCTGCGCGCGATCCCCCACGTGGAGATCATCCGCATCGGGAGCCGCATCACCTCGCACCTCCCCGAGCGCATCACGCCCGAGTTCTGCGAGATGGTGAAGAAGTACCACCCGGTGTACATGAACACGCACTTCGACCACCCGAGCGAGCTCACGCCCGCCGCGGTGGCCGCCCTCGGCCGCCTCGCCGACGCGGGCGTCCCGCTCGGCTGCCAGACGGTGCTGCTCAAGGACGTGAACGACGACCCCGCCATCATGAAGGAGCTCATGCAGAAGCTCCTCAAGGCGCGCGTCCGCCCCTACTACATCTACATGGCCGACCAGGTGGCCGGGGGCGAGCACTTCCGCACGACCGTCCAGAAGGGGCTCGAGATCATCAAGGCGCTCCGCGGCTGGACGAGCGGCCTCGCCGTGCCGCACTTCTGCATCGACGCCCCGGGCGGCGGCGGCAAGGTGCCCCTCCTCCCGGAGTACGTGGAGGAGATCACCGACGACGCGGTCGTCCTGCGGAACTACGCGGGCGAGCGCTACGTCTACAAGCAGCCCGTGCAGCCGGCGGAGATCGCCGCGTGCGGCGCGGTGGACGTCGGCGCGAGCGAGGACGTGGTGCCGATCCAGATCAAGAAGAAGGCGGGGGCGAAGCGGCCGCGGAAGTCCGCCAACGGCTGACCGCGGCCAGTAGCAGGTCGCAACGAGTAGAACCCTCCGGGACGCACCAGCGTGTCCCGGAGGGTTCTGCATTCGGGCTCCCTGCGATGGGCCGCCGTCAGCCATCAGCCGTCAGCAGCGCTCGCAGCGTCATGCTTCTCCACACACGGCACACCACGGGTGTATCATCCCGAATGATGCATCGAACGTCGCCCCTGCTGCTGCTCGGACTCGTGATCGGTTGCGCGCCGCGGCGCCCCGCGCCGGCGCCTCTCCCCGCCGCTCGCCCCGCCGTCCACGTGCTGCCCCGCCTCGCGCCGCTCGCCAGGCTCGCGCCCGCCGCGCCGAAGGACGTGGCGCTCGATCCCGCGCTGCCCGCACGCCTCGACTCGATCGTCGGGGCCGCGCTCGCGGACGGCATGTCGCCGGGCGCGGCGGTGGCGGTGGCGCGCTGGGGGCGGGTCGTGCACTCCAAGGGGTACGGCCACACCGACTGGAACCCCGCCGCCGCGCGCGTGGACTCGTCCACGATCTACGACCTCGCGTCGCTCACCAAGGTCGTGGCCACCACGACCGCGGCGATGATCCTCGAGGAGGAGGGCAGGCTCGCGCTCGACAGCGCGGTGGCGTTCTACCTCCCCGAGCTCGCCGCTTCGGACACGGCGAAGCGGTACATCACCGTGCGCATGCTGCTGACGCACCGCGGCGGCTTCGAGGCGTACGCGCCGCTGCACCACACGGTGCGCGGGCGTGAGTCGTACCTCGCCGAGATCGCGCGCCGGCCGCTCAAGTCGCCGCCGGGCACGCTGGCGGTCTACAGCGACTGGGACATGGTGCTGCTCGGCCTCGTCATCGAGCGGATCACGGGCCGGACCCTGGACGCCTTCGCGGCCGAGCGGGTGTTCCGCCCGTTAGGCATGGGGGACACGGGGTTCCTCCCGGACACGTCGAGCGAGGCGCTCGTCGCACGCATCGCGCCCACCGAGGCGGACACGGGCGCGGGCGGGCTCGGCCGCGGGGTCCTGCGCGGCGTCGTGCACGACGGCAACGCGTGGGCGCTCGGCGGCGTCTCGGGGCACGCCGGCCTCTTCTCGAGCCTCCGCGACCTCTCGACCTTCGCCCAGATGCTCCTCAACGGCGGCACGTACGGGGGGACCCGCATCGTCAAGGCGGAGACCGTGGCGCGCTGGACGGCGCCGCAGGACATCGGCTCGACCCGCGCGATCGGGTGGGACACGCCCTCGGCGAACTCCAGCGCCGGCCGCTTCTTCTCGCCGCGCAGCTTCGGCCATACGGGCTTCACGGGCACGTCGATGTGGATGGACCCGGAGCGGGGGATCTTCGTGATCATCCTGACGAACCGCGTGAACCCCCGCGGCACGAGCGAGCGCCACGTCCGCCTGCGCCGCGACGTGGCGGACGCGGTGCAGGAGGCGGTGCTGGACGCGCCGGTGGTCGAGCTGCGGCCGTAGGCGCGCCCTCGGCGCGCGCCTCAGGGTCTGGCGCCTCCTCGCGCGTGAGCGCATCGTCCGCTCCCCGATCGTCCTCCACGACCTCGCCGATGCCGCGATCTTCCGCCCGCTCCCTGCGCGCCGCCACGACGCTCGTCCTCGGCGCCGTCGCCGCCTGCGTGAATCCCGGCGACCCGGACATCGCGACCCTCGACGCGGTGGTCGCGGACGGGCTCGCGCCGAGCGCCACGTACACGGGGCGCGTCGAGGGGTACGTGTTCGGGCAGCTCTCGGAGGACGGCGCGAGCTGGACGAACATGGAGGCCGACCTCGACGCCGGAAACTACAACGGCCAGATCGCCGGACCGGCTGGCCCCGACGCGGCGCCGCTGCTCTCGATGGGACCGATCCCGCAGGTCTTCATCGACCTGCGCGACAGCTCCGGCATCTTCCTCCACCGGAACTCGACGATCTACGCGGGCAGGTACCGCTACGTGCGCCTCGTCGTCTCGCCGAGGCTGAACCAGGGCGGGGCGGTGCCGCCGACCATCGTCCGGCTCACCGGCACGGTGGGCGGCGTGGAGTACCTCAACCAGCCGTTCACGGTCACCTCGACGACGCTGCTCGTGCAGCGCGAGATTTCCCCGCTCGCGCTCCGCGACGGCAGCCGCGTGCGCTTCAAGTGGACGCTGAACTCGTCGCAGTGGATCACACCCGAGGCGCTCGCCGCGAAGAAGATCGACACGGCGGCGGTGAAAGCGGCGGTGACGCTGACGATCGAGGAGAGCTAGGGAGCAGCGGACAGGGAGCAGGGAGCGGCGACGACCCTCTCGAGGTCGCTCCCTGCTCCCTGCTCTACGCCTCTCCCATCACCAGCCCCTCGATCGTGTGCGCCTGCACGATCGGCACGAGCTCGTCGACGATGCGGCAGGTGAGGTGGCGCTTCACCGACTCCGGGAGGCGCGCGTAGTAGCCGCGCGTGAACTGCAGGTCGTGACGCTGCGCGTTGCGCGCGTCGGGCGCGTCGACGCCGAGCACGAGCGCGGGGCGCGACTTCTTCGACTGGTTCGCGGTGCCGCGGTGGATCGTGAGCGCGGAGCGGCAGGAGATGTCGCCCATCGCCGGGAGCTTCCGCTGCGCGCGCGCCTCGTAGCGCGGATACAGGTCCTTCGGCGGGAACATGCCGTGCTCGAAGCGGTCCGGCGCGTCCCACTGCGTCCCGGGCGCGATCTCGAACGGCCCCATGTCCTCCTCGACGTCCACGCCCGTGAGGTTGAAGGCGAGCGAGTTGAGGCGCCGGCCGACGAGCGTCTCCGGCGGCGACGGGAAGTCCCGGTGCCAGGGCTGGAACATCGCGCCGGGCTCAGGCACGTCGAAGCCGATCTCGACGATCCTGTAGTCGGGGCCGAGCACGGCCTCGCAGACCGCCGTGACCCACGGGTGGGTGACGAGCTCCACGAACCCGCGCATCCGCTCGGGGTGGATCTCGACGTAGTAGCGCTTCGGCCCGCGCCCCACCGCGCCGCCCGGCCGCCTCAGCGCGTCCTCGAACAGCGCGTCGATGTCCTCGCGCATCGCCTGCGCCCAGTCGCGCGAGAACGCGCCCTTGAGGCCGATGATGCCGTCGCCGTAGAGGCCGGCCATGATCGAGGCGACGTCGTACTGCGTGGCGGGCGGCGTCGTCGGGGTCGGGATGGTTGTCGCCATCGGAGCACCTCGTTGCTGCGCACTTCGCGCCGTGCACTGACGACCTCGGGGTGCGAGCGCTGGCCCGCCCGAGGGTGCTAGTGCGCAGCGCGGAATGCGGTGTGCGCGGTCGAAAACGAGAAGACGGTGCGGGATCGATACTCTTCCCCAGGGCGGAGAACGGTCGAGGGGAACGCCGGGTGGTTCGGCGAGTCGGGGAAGTGCTGCGTCTCGAGGCAGAGGCCGCCGCGGTGGTGGTACGTGCGGCCGCCTTTCCCGCGGATCGTCCCGTCGAGGAAGTTGCCCGAGTAGAACTGGACGCCGGGCTCCGTCGTGTGGACGTCGAGGACGCGCCCCGACAGCGGCTCCTCCACGCGCGCGGCGTGGCGCAGCCCGGCGGCCCCGGGGGAGGCCAGCACGAAATTGTGGTCGTACCCCTTCGCGACCCCGAGCTGCGGGTGGCGGTGCGACACGCGCGCGCCGACCGGCGTCGGCGCGCGGAAGGCGAACGGCGTACCCGCCACCGGCGCGAGCTCGCCCGTCGGGATCAGCGTCGCGTCCGTCGGCGTGTAGTGCTCGGCGTGCAGCGTGAGCACGTGGCCGAGGATCGTGGGGGCGAGCCCGGCGGTGAGGGTCCAGTAGGTGTGCTGCGTGAGGTTCACGAGCGTCGGGCGGTCCGTCGTCGCCGCGTAGTCCACCGAGAGCACTCCGTCGTCCGGGAGCGCGTACACGACCCGCGCGCTGAGGGCGCCGGGGTAGCCCTCCTCGCCGTCGGGGCTCTCGAGCGACATCGCGACGCCCGCGCCGCCGTCGAGCGGCGCGGCGCTCCAGAGGCGCTTGTCGAATCCGCGCGCGCCGCCGTGCAGGTGGTTCGGCCCGTCGTTCGTCGTGAGCCGGTGCTCGACGCCGTCGAGCGTGAAGCGTCCGCGCGCGATGCGGTTCCCGTACCGCCCGACCACCGCGCCGAAGTACGGCGACTTCTCGAGGTAGCTCCTGGCGAGGTACCCGTCGAGCGCGTCGAAGCCGAGGACGACGTCGCCGGCGACCCCGTCGCGGTCGGGCGCGTGGAGCGACACGATGGTGGCGCCGTACGTCGCGATGCGCACCTCGAGCGGCCCGCGCGCCAGCGTGTAGAGCTCGACGGCGCGGCCGTCGAGGAACGTCCCGAACCGCTCGGCCCGAACGGACGGGCCGCTCTCGCTCACGGTCCGCACTGCCCCGACGGCACCGCCACCTGCGCGCCGGTCGCCACGGGCGTGCCGAAGCTCGGCGTCCCGTCGGGGTTCCAGCCGAACTTCTGCATGCGGATCATGCGGTCGCCCCAGCCTTCCGTGCTCACCGACTTGGCGTGGTAGACGATCCAGTCCTCGGTGCCGTCGGGCGACTTCGTGAAGCTCGCGTGCCCGACGCCGTAGACGCCGCCGGCGGGGTTGCCGACGAACACGGGTCCCGACTTCGTCCAGCTCGCCGGGTCCAGTGGATCGGCGGTGGCGCTCGTCAGGCGGAGCAGGCCGAGGCGGTAGTCGGGGAGGAAGGACTCGCGCGTGGAGTAGACGATGAACGTGTTCCCCGAGCTCGTCAGGAACTCCGGACCCTCCTGCAGGTTGAGCCGCGGGCCGAGCTCCCACGACTCGACGGGCGAGCTGATCTTCACCCGGTTCGTCGCGATCGTCCACGGGTTGGACATGCGGGCGATGTAGAGGTGCTGCGGCGTCACGTGCGTGGGCTGGTTCTGCTCCCAGCCGCTCCACACGGCGTACAGCTGCCCGTTGATGCGCTCCGCCGTGAGGTCGATCGCCCAGACGTTGTTCGTCTGGCCGGCGACGTCGTCGCCCGTGTAGAGCTGCCCCTTGTCCTCGTAGGCGCCCTGCGGGTCGTCGCTCACCGACTCGAGCACGCCGGCGCGCTGGTCGGTGAACGCGGCGTCCTGCCCCGCGGGGCCGGGCATGCCGGCGGCGTAGTAGATGTACCAGCGCCCGTCGATGAAGTGGAGCTCGGGCGCCCAGATGTCCTGCTGGTTCCAGCCGCTGCTCGACGGACGCCACACGCGCACGCCGTTCCGCTTGAGGCTCGTGAGCGTGTCGGACCGGTAGACCCAGATCCCCGCGTCGGAGCCGCCGTTCCGCGACTCGACCGAGTAGTACGTGCCGTTGGCCCGGATGACCCACGGGTCCGCGCCGGGCGCGATGGGGTTGGTGAACGTCGTGGCGCAGACCGGCGGCCCGCCGCCGTCCGTGGTCCCGCCCCCGCCCCCGGAGCAGGCGGCGGCGAAGGCGAGGACGGAGGCGGCGGCGAGGAGGTGCACGGGGCGGGTCGAGGAGAGAGGCATGATGCTGCGAGGGATTCACTGCGGACTGCGAACTGCGGACTGCGGACTGCTGACTAGAACCCTCTGACCGGCGAGTACTGGCCGGCCCGAGGTCGTTGGTCCGCAGTCCGCAGCCGGCTCACCATCCCGGGTTCTGCGGCACGTTCGGGTTCAGGTTCCGCTCGTTCGTCGGGATCGGCAGGCGCACCGACTTGTTGATGTCGAAGTTCGCGAAGTCGCGGTCCCGCTGCGGCGCGGTGAGGCCGAGCCAGGTGCCGAACGTTTCCGGGTGTCGTCGCATGTCGGTCCAGCGGCTCGACTCGAGGCCGAGCTCGAACATGCGCTCGACGAGGATCGAGTCGCGGAGCTGCGCCGTGGACAGCGCGGCCGAGAGCGCCGACTTGCCGACGCGGGCGCGCACCTGGTTCACGTACTGGAACGCCTGCGCCGTCTGCCCGGACTCGTTCAGCGCCTCCGCCTGCATGAGCAGCACGTCCGCGTAGCGCAGGACCTTGTAGTTGATCGGGTCGTCCCAGCGCTGGTCCGTGCGGATGTACGTCTCGCCGTACTTGCGGAAGAAGATCATCGTGTCTTCCTGCGCGGGCGAGGCCGGGTTGTTCACGAAGTACGAGCCGCGCGTGCGGTCGTAGACCATCTCGCTCGCCCGCGCCGGGTCGTTGTAGAGGATCGTCGCGTCGAGGCGCGGGTCGACCGCGTTGGTGGCCGTGCGCGAGGCGCGGAACAGGTTGAAGTACCACCGCGTCGGACGCCCGTCGCAGAAGGTCGGGTTGTACTCCGGGAGCGGCGCGCCCGGCCGGTAGCACGGCCCGATCATCTTCGGGAACGAGAGCCCGGTGACGCCGATCGGGTACTGGTCCTCGTTCGCGACCACGAAGAGCGACTCCGGGTTGTTG
>JBJMNJ010000007.1:0-19954 GCA_045804325.1 Gemmatimonadaceae bacterium | reverse complement strand
GCGCCGTACGGCAGAGGAGAAAGGAGAAAGGAGAAAGGAGAGAGGAGAAAGGAGAAAGGAGAACGCAGAGCAGCGAAAGCGTCCCGGTAGGGTGCTGCTCCTTTCTCCTCTCTCCTTTCTCATCGTACCATCCCCGCCAGCCGCATCGCGTCATGCGGCGCGTGCACCTTCGCGTCGTTGTCGAAGTACACGTACACGTCGCGCCCCGCCGCCTTCCAGGCGCGCACGCGCGCCGCCCAGGCCGCGAGCTCCTCGTCCGTGTAGCCGCTGACGTAGAGCTCCTGCGAGCCGTGCAGGCGCACGTACACGAAGTCGGCGGTGAGCTCCTCGGCGTACGGGTAGCGCCCCGCGGTGTCCGCCGGGACGAAGCCCACGCCGTAGGCGCGCAGCAGGTCGTAGAACTCCGGCGCGAAGTACGACGGGTGCCGCACCTCGAACGCGTGGCGGTAGCGCACGCGCGCCGCCGCCTCCACCAGCGCGCCGCGCCGCAGCCGGTCGTCGTGCCCGCGCGCGAGCGCCTCGCCCTCCGTGGAGTCGCGCGGCAGGAGCCGAAGGAACGGCTCGACGCGCGCCGGGTCGAAGCGGTACGTCGCGGGGAGCTGCCAGAGGAAGGGCCCCGTCTTCGTCCCCAGCGCGAGCACCCCGCTCGCGAAGAAGTTCGCCACCGCCGACTCGGCGCCCTTGAGCTTCTTGTTGTGCGTGATGAAGCGCCCGCCCTTCACCGCGAACACGAAGTCCCCGCCCGGGCTCTCCTCCACCCAGCGCTCGAACACCGCCGGCGACTTGAGGCTGTAGAACGTCCCGTTCAGCTCGATCGAGTCGAACGCGCGCGACGCGTAGCGCAGCCACTCGCGCGCGGGGAGCTTCTCGGGGTAGAACTTCCCGCGCCACGGCTTGTAGTCGTAGCCGCTGATCCCGATCCAACTCCGCGCCGACTTCTTCACGCTGCCCTCGCCTATAGCCCTCGGTCTGCTCACGGGACTCCTCGCGGCGCGACCGGCGTACACGGCCGCCACGCCGCGTAGGCCGTTCCGCGGCCGAGGGCCGTCGGCCGAGGGCCGAGGGCAATGGGAGGAGTGCCCTGTGCAACCTGTAGTCCGCCGACCACATTGCGCCGCATGCGCTACGCCTTCCTCCTGCTCCTCGCCCTCCCGCTCGCCGCGCAGCCGGCCCCGCGGCGCGACTTCCGACTCGGCGTCGAGGTGCTGCTCGCCGACTCGCTGCACGTCCTGCGCGGCAAGCGCGTGGGGCTCATCACCAACCACACCGGGCGCGACCGCGCGGGGACGAGCACCATCGACCTCCTGGCGCGCGCGCCGGGCGTGCGGCTCGTCGCACTGTTCGCGCCGGAGCACGGCATTCGCGGGCAGGCCGAGGCGGGCGCGCGCATCGAGTCGAGCGTGGACTCGGCGACGGGCGTGACGATCCACTCGCTCTACGGCTCCACGCGGGCGTCGCGCGTGCCGACCGCCGCGATGCTCGCCGACCTCGACGTGCTCGTCTACGACATCCAGGACGTCGGCTCGCGCGCCTACACCTACGTGTGGACCATGGCGCTCGCGGCCGAGGCCGCGGGGAAGGCCGGCAAGAAGTTCGTCGTGCTCGACCGGCCCAACCCCATCCGCGCCGACCGCGTGGAGGGGGGCGTGCTGCGCACCGAGTGGCGCTCGTTCACCGGCCAGTATCCCGTCGCGCTGCGCTACGGGCTCACGGCGGGAGAGATGCTCCGCTACCTCGTGGGCACCGGGCAGGTCGAGGCCGACATCGCCGTCATCCCCATGCAGGGCTACCGCCGCGCCGACTGGTGGGACGTCACGGGCCTCCGCTGGGTGAGCCCGTCGCCCAACATCCGCGACCCGGAGGCCGCGCTCCTCTACGCGGGGATGGTGCTCTTCGAGGCGGTGAACCTCAGCGAGGGCCGCGGCACGACGGCCCCCTTCAAGGCCGTCGGCGCGCCGTGGCTCACCGACGCCGCGGCCGTCGCGCGCGAGCTGAACGCGCTCTCGCTCCCGGGCGTGCGCTTCGCCGCCGCCACGCGCGCCGTGGAGAAGGGCGCGGAGCACGGCGGGCGGACCATCCCGGTCGTCGAGCTGCGCGTGACGGACCGCGACCGCCTCCGCCCCGTCGAGGTGGCGGCGCACATGCTCGCGGTGATCCATCGCCGCCACCCGCGCGAGTGGCGCTGGCAGGAGAACGGCGTCGAGCGGCTCTCCGGCTCGCGCGAGCTGCGCCGCGCCGTCGAGCGCCACGACGTCGCGCCGCTGCTGGCGCGGTGGCGCGCGGAGGCGGAGAGCTGGAAGCGGTCCACGGAGCCGTACTGGCTGTATCGGTAGAGACCGCGTCTACCACCCCGCGGGCATCGCCCGACCGATCCGCCCGATCGCCCGCAGCAGCTCGGCGCCGTGGATGCTGACGGACGGCACGAACAGCAGGTTGCCGCGGCGGATGTGGAGCGCGGACGGGTCGTGGAAGATCCCGAGCTCCGGGGACACGCCGTGGTCGCGGCGGCCGATGCGCGCGCCGACGAACGCGCCGACGCTCGGCGCGTCGTGCACCGCGCCCCGGCTGAGCGGCGCGACCTGCATCACGCGCAGCCCGCCGTACGGCGTGAGCTGCGCGCTCTCCTGCCCCGACGCGAGCAGCGTCAGGCCGACCATCGCATGCTCGCCGAAGTTGACGATGCCGCCCGAGCCCTCGAGCGCCACCGCGGCGCCGCGCGGCGACGGCTCGCCGAGCAGCCGCTTGTAGCTCAGGACGAAGCCGCTCCCGGAGGTGAGGCGGACCCCCCAGTCGGCCCGGGCGTCGATCCCGTAGCGCACCTCGGCGTCGACGCCACGCAGCGGCACGGCCGCGCTGTCCCCCTCGCGGTCCAGGCCGTTCGGGATGAAATAGAGCATGCCCGTCTGGACGTGCTCCCCCTTCGGAACGGGGCGCGCCGTGCTGGCGACGGTATACGGCAGGCAGCCCGCGGCGAGGAGCACGACGGGCAGGAGTGAGCGAAGGGCCGAGCGAGTCATGAGCGTCCCCGGTGAGGTGTCCGGGGAGCAGTGTACGAGCGCCATCGACCGGGCCGAATACGCCGGATTACGTACCGGATGACGTATGCGCGGTCGTAGTCGCGTGATCGGCGGCCCTCGGCCCTCGGCCGCTGACCTGCGCGGGCAGCCCGTCGGCCCTGTACGCCCTCGACTCGACCAGGAGTCCCGAGAGCAGGCCGAGGGCCGAGGGCCGAGAACCGGACTGCGTACGCTCGTCGCTGCCGCGAGGAGCCGACAGCCGCCGTCACCAGCCCGCCGCCGCCTCCTCCAGCTGCTCCTCGGCGCGGGCGCCGAGCAGCTCGCGGTAGGCCTCCTCGATGCGCGCGGTCACCGCGTCCCACGAGAAGCTCCGCGCGCGGACGCGCGCCGCGGCCGCGAGGCGGCGCGCCAGCGCATCGTCGTCGAGGACGCGCGCGACCGCGTCCGCGAGCGCGTCGTCGTCGCCCGGCGGGACGAGGAGCCCCTCCTCCCCGTCGCGCACCACCTCGCGGAAGCCCGGCAGCGACGAGGCGATCACCGGCAGCCCCGCCGACATCGCCTCGGCGAGCACGATCCCGAAGCTCTCGCCACCCACCGCCGGGGAGACGAAGAGGTCCGCCGCGGCGTAGTAGCCCGGGAGCGCCGCGTTGGAGACGTGGCCGAGCATGACGACGCGGCGCCGCGCGGCGTGGTCGAGGAGGTCGACGGCGTCGGCCTCCTTCCCCTCCCCGACCACGATGAGGTGCAGGTCCGGGTAGCGCGACGCGAGCTCGCCGAAGGCGCGCACCGCGTGGCGGAACCCCTTCCGCTTCTCGAGGCGCCCGACGAACAGCATCCGCCGCCCCGCCGGCAGGCCGGTCGCCGGGCGCGCGTTGGCGAACTGCTCGACGCTCACGCCGTTGGGAATGATGCGCGGCACGCCGCCGGCGCGGTCCCCGACGCACCCGGCCGCCGCGTGCGACACCGCGATGGGCAGGTCCACGCGGTTCCACACCGCCTGGAAGATCGGCGCGATCACCTTGTAGAACATCGCCGGGATGGAGCGCGGCGCGTGGAACGTGTGGAAGGTCGCGACCACCGGCCGGTGCGCGTCGCGCAGCGCGAGGTACGACGTGCTCGGCGCCATGGGCTCGTGGACGTGGATCACGTCCGGCTCGAACTCCGCGAGCGCCGCGCGCACGACGCGCCCGTCGAGCGGGTTGGGGCGGAGCGGGACGGCCGACCCGTTGAAGGGGAGGCGCAGCATCGGGCGGCCGACGACGCGGACGTGGGCCTCGTGCGGGGCGTCGTCCCCGGGGGCGAGCACGAGCACCTCGTGCCCGCGGCGCATCAGGTGCTTCGAGAGGTTTCGCACGTGGGCCTGCACGCCGCCGGGCGCCTGCCACGCGTACGGGCACACCTGCACGATCCTGAGTCGCTCTTGCGCCACGGTCTCTCGCTCGTCGGGTCTCTTCTCCGGCCGCCGCGGAGCGGCCGCGACGAACATTCGCACGGCTCATGCGCGCGGCGCCAGTGGCGCGTCAGTACGACGCCGCAGTGCCCGCCGCCGCTCGCTCGGAGGCCGTTGTAGACTTCCAGGGCCGCTCCCTGCGCCCCGCTCCCCCGGTTTCCTGCCCAATGCGCCGCTTCCGCCCCCTCGACTGGGAGTTCCTCGACAACAGCCTGCGCGCGTGGATCGTCGCCGCGGTCGTGCTCGTCGTCGTCATCGGCTCGCTCCACCTGCTGAAGCGCTTCATCATCCGGCGGTACGGCAGCCGCGCCAGCACGACCGCCAACCGCGTCGACGACGCGCTCGTCGAGATGCTGCGGCGCACGCGCTTCTTCTTCATCCTGTTCACCGCGCTCGGCATCGCCGTCCGCGTGCTCGCGCTGGGCGGGGTCGAGAAGCGCATCGGCCAGGTCGCCACGGCCGCGCTCCTCGTGCAGTTCGGCATCTGGGGGATGGCGCTCGTCGGCTTCTGGTCGTCGCAGTACGTCGAGGGCGGCAAGCACGCCGACCCGGGCAGCATCACCGCGGTGACCGCGCTCGGCTACGTGGCCAAGGCGGTGCTGTGGCTCCTCGTGGGCCTGCTCGTCCTCGCGAACTTCAACATCAACGTCACGGCGCTCGTCGCCGGGCTCGGCGTCACCGGCATCGCGGTCGCCCTCGCCGTCCAGAGCGTCCTCGGCGACCTCCTCGGCGCGCTCAACATCGTCATGGCCAAGCCGTTCGTCGTGGGCGAGTCGATCACCATGGGCGACGTCAGCGGGACGGTGGAGTACGTGGGCCTTCGCACGACGCGCCTCCGGAGCGCCAGCGGCGAGCAGGTCACCGTGCCGAACAAGCAGCTCCTCGAGAACACCGTCCGCAACTACTCGCGCATGGCCGAGCGGCGCGTCGTGCTCGTGCTCGGGGTCGTGTACGAGACGCCGCCCGACGTGCTCGCCCGGCTGCCGCAGGAGATGCGCACCGCCGTGGAGTCGCACGGCGACCGCGTCCGCTTCGACCGCGCGCACCTGCGCGGCATCGGCAGCGGCTCGGTCGACTTCGAGCTCGTCTACTGGATCCGCAGTCCGGACTACGGCCTGTTCGCGGACACGCAGCAGGCCGTGGTCCTCGACATCCTGCGCCGCTTCGAGGCGGCGGGCGCCCTGCTCGCGTACCCTGCGCAGCGGGCGATCCCGTTCGACGGGCGCTTCGCGCAGGCGGCGCGCCCCGCGGCGACCGCCTGAGTCGACGTGCGCTTGCCGCCCACGGACGCCCCCGCCATATCTCCCGCCATGCGAATCCCCGACTCCCTCCCGCGCGCGGCGGCGCTCCTCGCCCTCGCCGCGCTCCCCGCCGCCGCGCAGCCCGCCGTGCGCGGCTTCCCCGCCGACGCCATCGGCGCGCGCCACGGCCTCGAGCAGCGCGCGCGCGCCGTGCCGAGCCGCGACTCGCTGCGCGCCCGCCTGCGGCTCCTCTCGGAGGACCCGCACGAGGCCGGCACCGACCGCTCGCGCCACGTGGCCGAGCTCATCGTCGCGAGGTTCCGCGCGGCGGGGCTCGCCGCGGACATCGAGCGCTTCGAGGCGCTCATGCCGCGCCCGGTCTCGCGCACGCTCGAGATGGTCGCGCCGGTGCGGTGGACGGCGCAGCTCCGCGAGACGCCCGTCGAGGGGGACAAGGACTCCGGCGACGCCGACCAGCTCCCCACGTACAACGCCTACTCGCCCGACGGCGACGTGACGGCCGAGCTGGTGTTCGTGAACTACGGGCTGCCGGACGACTACCGCGTGCTCGACAGCCTCGGCATCGACGTGCGCGGGAAGATCGTGATCGCGAAGTACGGCCGCTCGTGGCGGGGCATCAAGCCCAAGCTCGCCGCGGAGCACGGGGCCGTGGCGTGCCTCATCTACTCCGACCCGCGCGACGACGGCTACTGGCAGGACGACGTCTACCCCAAGGGGCCGATGCGCCCGCCGCAGGGGGTGCAGCGCGGCAGCGTGATGGACATGCCGACGCACCCCGGCGACCCGCTCTCGCCCGGGTGGGGGTCGGTGCCGGGCGCGCGGAAGCTCTCGATCGCCGAGACGCGCGTCATCGAGCCGATCCCGGTGCTGCCGATCTCCTACGGCGACGCGCAGCCGCTGCTCGAGCGGCTCGCCGGGCCGGTGGCGCCCGAGCCGTGGCGCGGCGCGCTCCCCATCACGTACCACGTGGGGCCCGGGCCGGCGCGCGTGCATCTCGCCCTGAAGTTCGACTGGCAGACGCGCCCGCTCTACAACGCGGTCGCGCGCATCCCCGGCGCCGTGTGGCCCGACCAGCTGGTCGTGCACGGCAACCACCACGACGCGTGGGTGAACGGGGCGAACGACCCGCTCTCCGGCATGGTGGCCGTGGAGGAGACGGCGCGCTCGCTCGGCGCGCTGCTCCGCACGGGGTGGCGCCCGGCGCGCACCATCGTCCTCGTCGGCTGGGACGGCGAGGAGTGGGGGCTGCTCGGCTCCACCGAGTGGGCGGAGCAGAACCAGGACGCGCTGCGCCGCGGGCTCGTCGCGTACCTCAACAGCGACACGAACGACCGCGGCTGGATCAACGTCGGCGGCTCGCACACGCTGCAGACCTTCGCGACGGAGCTCGCGCGCGACGTGGCGGACCCCAAGACGGGGAAGAGCGTGCTCCAGTACTGGCTGGACCGCCCCGGCCGCCGCGCGGCGCTCCAGCGGGCGGACACCATGATGGTGGAGGGTGAGCGGCAGCCCGCCCCGCGCGCCGACTCGGCGAAGACGGACTCCGCCCGCGCGCGCATCGCGGCCGACGCGCGCGCACGTGCCGCCGGCCTCCCGCCGCGCGTGGACACCGTCTTCGCCATCGAGGCGCTCGGCTCCGGCTCGGACTACACGGCGTTCCTCGACTTCATCGGCGCGCCGTCGATGAACATCTCGTACGGCGGCGAGTCGCGCGACGGGATCTACCACTCGGTCTACGACTCGTTCGCCCACTACACGCGCTTCAAGGACACGTCCTTCGCGTACGGGGTCGCGGAGTCGCAGACGATGACGACGGCGCTCCTGCGGCTCGCCGACGCGCCGGTGCTGCCGTTCGAGTTCACGAACGCGGCGCGCACGTTCCGGCAGTACGCCGACGAGATCGAGAAGGCGGCGCACGCGAAGCCCGAGACGCGCTCCCTGAACCTGACCGCGGTGCGCGAGGCGATCGGTCGCCTGGACGCCGCGGCGGCGCGCTGGGAGCGCGTGGCGACGCGCGTGGAGGGCGCCTCGAGCGCCGCGCTCCGCCGCCGCGCCCGCGAGCTCGCGGCGGTGAACCAGGCGCTGTACACCTCGGAGCAGGCGCTGACGGATTCGGCAGGGCTGCCCGGCAGGCAGTGGTTCCGCCACCTGCTCTACGCCCCGGGCTTCTACACGGGCTACGGCGTGAAGACGATGCCCGGCATCCGCGAGGCCGTGGAGGACCGGCCGAACGGCGCGACCGCCCAGCGCGAGGCCGCTCGCGTCGCGGCGGCGATCGACCGCATGACGGCCCGCGTGAATGAAGCGGCCGCAGGCCTGGAGGCCATTCTCCGGTAGGGTCTCGCGAGAGCGACGGCAGTTCGACCCTTTCAATCATCGAGCGACTCATTCCCTAGCAAGGAGCTTGCACTGCGGGTCCGTGACTCCGTCCGGACCCGCAGCATGCGCCGCCACCTCGTCGCCATCGCCGCAGTGACCACGCTGACCGCCTGCTTCGGTGAGCGGGCCACGCAGCAGCTCGAGGTCGGCGTCGGAGAGGGGGACGCGGTCGTGGACTCGACGTTCCCCGCCTTCGCCGCGCGGCAGCTCGGGCGCCTGCGCGCCGGGACGACCCTCGAACAGTGGATGGCCGCGTCGCCGCGCGACACGGTCGTCCTGGGGCGCGAGGCCGGCTCGCGCGCCGACACGCTCGCGGACCCGGGGTTCTGCGCGCGGGCGACGCTGACGCAGCCGCTCGCGACGGGTGGCACGGCCGTGCGGCACGCGTACTTCTACCCGCCCGCGCCCGACCCGTCCGCGCCGCTCCCCGCCATCGGAGACCGGGCGCAGCTGCTGCGCACGGCGTGCACCGTCGGCCTCGTGAGCACGCACTTCGAGGCGCCCACCGACTCGGCCGCGGACGCCGCGGCGGCTGCGCTCGGCGATTCGCTCGCGCGCGGCACGACGTCGCTCCTCCGGCCGGCCGGGCGCAGCGTCGTCGCGGTGGGGTGGCTCCCGCCCTACGCACCCGGCCGGGCGGAAGAGCCGGCCGCCGCCGCGGTGACGGCGAGCGCGCCCGCCGGCGAGCCCGACGCGCCCGAGCTCCGCGCGCTCGCGCCCGGGCTGGCGTGCACGGCCGAGGCGGCGCGCTTCCACGCGGCGGTGCAGGCGGGCGAGGACCTCGTCCGCTCGACGACGGACCCGGCGCTCGCCGCGCGTCTCCACCTGGCGCTGGCCGACACGTACGCGGACCTCATCGCGCTGAGCTATCCGCGCGAGGGGAGCACCGAAGCCGACCTCGACATCCCGGAGCCTTCGGGGCTCCGGACGCGCGCCGCCGAGCACTACCGTGCGGCGCTCGCGCTCGAGCCGCGGATGCCGGAGGCGCGGCGCGCGTGGGGGACGGCGTGGCGGCTGCTGGCGGGGCTGGTGCCCGAGCGCCGCGCCGGCTGCTGACGGCTGACCGGTCGCCGCGGTCAGCCGTCGACGGCGTCTGCGGTCAGCCGTCTGCCGTCAGCGGCCGTCAGCGGCCGGCCGCGGCCGTCTGCCCGCTCGCCTGGAGCTTCGCCGCGAGCTGGATGTCCACGCCGGCGAGCGCGACGCTGACGGGGCATCCCTTCTTCGTCGCCTGCGCGATCTCCTGGAACTTCGCGTCGTCGACGTGCGGGACGTCGGCGGTCACGTCGAGCTTCATCGTCGTGATCTTGAAGCCCTCGCCGACCTTCTCGACGGTGCACGCCGCGTTCGTCTGCACGCGCGACGCGGGCGTCCCGTTCTTCTCGAGCGCCCCGCTGAGTGCCATGCTGAAGCACGCGGCCTCGGCCGCGGCGAGCAGCTCCTCGGGGTTCGTGCCCTTCACGTCGCCGAAGCGCGTGCCGAACGAGTAGTTCCCGCTGATGACGCCGCTCTCTCCCTTGAAGCTTCCCTTCCCCCCCTGAAGTCCGCCGTCCCAGCTGGCGGACGCTTTGCGCGTCGGCATGCCGTGTCTCCTCGCTCGGGTGAATGCGGGAATCTACGTGGTCACTCTACGGGAGGCCGGCTCTGCGGCGGCTGACCGCCTGGCGACCCCATCGGCATCTGCATCTGCTGATAGCCCGCGGGCACCGCGAACAGCGCCGGGTCGAGGGTGCGGCGCTCGACCTTCGTCACCTCCCACACCGTCCGGCCGTCGGTCTCGACCCTGAGCGGGAATCCGAGGTCCGGCTGCGCGTCGAGCGCGGCGCGCCAGCCGCCCATCGCGCCACCGCGGGCGCCGGCGCCCGCACCGGCTCCGCCGCCCGGGCCGCCCATGCCGCGGCGCATTCCCGCGCCCATCGCCGGAACGGCGCCGAGCTGCCGGGTCACGCACGCGTCCGCCGCGCCGCGCTCGGTGGTGATCGTCACGTGCTCGCACTGAAATCCCGCGATGGTGTCGGTGCGGCCGGTGCGAACGACCTGCGACTCGGCCGGCGCGTCCTTGGTGACGGGGCCGGGCGCCGGAGCGAGCGGCCGCTCCATGTAGGTCTTCTGCTCGGGCATCATCATGTACATCGTCCGCTTCTGCGGGTCCGTGACCAGGACCATCTGCCCCCGCGAGCTCGTCATCTCCACCCGGCTGGCGCCCTGGCGCACGTAGTACTGCGCGTCCTGCTGCTGCGCCTGCATGCCGGTCGTGCGGACGGTGATGACGCCCTCGAAGGGCTGCTGTGCTGCGGCCGGTCGGACCGCGAGCGGCGCGAGCGGCGCGAGCGCCGCGAACGCGAGCCCCGCGGCTCGGATGGCTGGGATCATGAGCTCCTCCGGTGTGGGTAGGCGGCTCGATCGCGTGCGTACTTCGGGCCAGGGACCGGTCCGCGATGCGGAAAACTGGTGACGCGCGGCGGCGCACCCGGCGGCAGGTTCCCGGTGGGGGGGCCCCCCCGCGACCAGGACGGCGGGCGCCGCCCGCGGTGTACATTTCTCTCATGACGTCCCCGACCGCCCCCGCCATCCCGCCCGCCATCGAGCGCGTGCTGCGCTACTTCCGGTCGCTCGGGCGCGAGGAGAAGATGCAGGCGCTCGTGCAGTACTCGCGGAAGCTCGAGCCGCTCCCCGAGCGCCTGCGCGCCGTGGACCGCAGCGCCTTCCACGTGCACGAGTGCCAGACGCCGGTGGACATCATCCCCGAGGTGCGCGACGGGACGATCCACTTCTGGGCGGACGTCAACGCGCGCCAGTCGCCGACGGTCGCGGCGGTGCTCGCCATCGTGCTCAACGCCGTCAACGACCAGCCCCCCGCGGTCACGCTCGCCATCCCCGAGAACTTCGTCCGCACCGTCATGTCCGACATCGGCCTCGGCGCGCGCGAGGCGGGGCTGACGGCCCTGGTCGCGCGCCTCAAGCGCCATGCGGCCGAGGCGGAGCGGAGCATGACTCCGGAGCCGGAATAGTTCATGCTTGCGGCTGCGGGCTGCGGGCTCCGAACTGCGGGCTGCGGGCTCCGGACCGCGGGCTAGAACCCCCGGGAAATCACGACGTGGCCTCCCGAGGTCGTTCGTCCGCAGCCCGCAGCCCGCAGCCATCCCGAGACCATCCATGCCGAGAATCCTGATCCGCACCAACGGTCCCTACGTCGTCCCCACCGACGGCCTCGAGCTCGTCGACGCCGACGGCAACGTCGTCCCGCTGCCCGAGGGCAAGGAGAAGGTCTCGCTCTGCCGCTGCGGCGCGTCGTCGAGGAAGCCGTTCTGCGACGGCACGCACTCGAAGATCGGCTTCCAGGGGGCCATGGCCGCGGCGCAGCAGTTCGACGCCGCGCAGGGCTGAGGCGCACGTGATCGCCGCGCGCATCGTCACCGGCGGCGTGTGGGCCGCCTGGGTGCTCATCGTCATCCTCGGCACCCCCGTCGTCGCCCTCGTCTACGCGCTCACCGCGCCGTTCGACCGGGGCCGCTACCACGCCGGGCTCACGTTCCGCAAGCTCGCCGTGCTCGCCACGCGGTCCGTCCCGCTGTGGCGCTTCGAGACGGACGGGCTCCGCATCCGCGACCCGCGCCGCCCGTACGTCTTCGTCGCGAACCACGAGTCCTACGCGGACATCTTCCTCATCTCGCACCTGCCCTGGGAGATGAAGTGGATGTCGAAGGACACGATCTTCCGGATCCCCTTCATGGGGTGGATGATGCGCATGGCGGGCGACATCTACCTGCGCCGCGGCGACCGCACGAGCGCGCTCGACGCCATCACCGCCGCGCGCGACCGGCTCGGCAAGCGCGTCTCCGTGATGATCTTCCCCGAGGGCACGCGCTCGCGCGGCGCCGACCTGCTGCCATTCAAGGACGGCGCGTTCCGCCTCGCCGTGGAGGCGCAGGTGCCCGTGGTCCCCATCGCCGTCGCCGGGACGCGCGACTGCATGGCGAAGGGCTCGTTCGTGGTGCGCCGTGCGCGCGCCGTCGCGCGCGTCCTCGAGCCCGTCGAGACGGCCGGCCTCACGCTGGCCGACGTCGGCGCGCTCAAGGACCGCGTCCGCCAGATCATCGACCGCGCGCGGCGGGAGCTGCAGCGCGAGCTCGGCCTCGCCCCCGCCGCCGCAGACGAGGAGCGAGTCGCCGACCCCGTCGCCGCGCCGTGAGCGCCGCGCCGTGAGCGCCGCGGCGCGTCCGCCGCGCCCGGACGCGTCCCAGCCGCAGGACGCGCCCCAGGGGGCGCGGGCTCCGATGAATGAGCACGAGCTCCACGAGCGCCTCTCTCGCCCCACGCCCGCCGCCGTGGACGCGCTGCGCCGCTGCCCGGGCGACGTCATCGTCCTCGGCGCCGGCGGGAAGATGGGCCCCTCGCTCGCCACGATGCTGCGCCGCGCCGCCGACGAGGTCGCGACGCGCGACGGCCCGCCCGGCGCGCGCCGGCGGCGCGTCCTCGCCGTCTCGCGCTGGAGCTCGGCCGCGGCCGCCGCGCACCTCGAGGCCGAGGGGGTCGAGGTGGTGGCCGCCGACCTCGCGGACCGCGACGCGGTCGACCACCTGCCGGACGCGCCTAACGTGATCTTCATGGCGGGGCAGAAGTTCGGCACCCAGGGCGCGCCGTCGGCCACGTGGGCGATGAACGTCGTCGTGCCCGCCTACTGCGCGGACCGCTACCGCGACTCGCGCATCGTCGCGTTCTCCACCGGCAACGTCTACCCGCTCCTCCCCGCGGCCGGCGGCGGCGCGCGGGAGACCGACGCGCCCGCCCCCGTCGGCGAGTACGCCGCCTCCTGCCTCGGCCGCGAGCGCGTCTTCGAGCACTGGTCGAACACGCGGGGGACCCGCGTCGCGATCGTCCGCCTGAACTACGCGGTGGACCTGCGCTACGGCGTGCTCGTGGACGTCGCGCTCAAGGTGTGGCGGGGCGAGCCCGTGGACGTCACCAACGGCTACGTGAACGTGATCTGGCAGGGGGACGCCAACGCGCTCGCCATCGCCTGCCTCCCGCATGCCGCCACGCCGCCGTTCGTCGTCAACGTCACCGGCCCCGAGCTCCTTCGCGTCCGCGACGTCGCACGCGAGCTCGGCCGCCTGCTCGGGCGCGCGCCGACCATCGTCGGCGACGAGGCCCCCGACGCGCTGCTCTCGCGCACGGACCGCATGCGCGACACGCTCGGCCCGGCGAGCGTCCCCGCCGCGACGCTCCTCGAGTGGGTGGCCGAGTGGGTGCGCGCCGGGAACCCGCTGCTCGGCAAGCCGACGAAGTTCGAGCGACGGGACGGGAAGTTCTAGGCGATCGGCACCCTTCTCGCAAACGGGCGCGCCGATGTCTGCCGCCACCATTCCCCAGTCCGCCGCCCCGCCGGCCGCGCCGAACGTCCTCGTCGTCTTCGGCGGGCTCGCGCTCGTCATGCTGCTCGCCGCGCTCGACGGCACGATCGTGTCGACCGCGCTGCCGACCATCGTCAGCGAGCTGGGCGGGCTCGCGCACCTCTCGTGGGTGGTCACGGCGTACCTGCTCGCGCAGACCGTCGTCACGCCCGTCTACGGCAAGCTCGGCGACCTGTATGGCCGCAAGCCGGTGCTCCAGGGGGGCATCGTCCTGTTTCTGATCGGCTCCGTGCTCTGTGGGCTCAGTCGCAGCATGACGCAGCTCATCGTCTTCCGCGCCGTCCAGGGCCTCGGCGGCGGCGGGCTCATGGTGAGCACGCAGGCTGCCATCGGCGACGTCGTCCCGCCGCGCGAGCGCGGGCGCTACCAGGGGATCATCGGCGCGGTGTTCGGCGTCGCGAGCATCGCCGGCCCGCTCCTCGGCGGCTACTTCACCACGCACTGGACGTGGCGCTGGATCTTCTACATCAACCTCCCGCTCGGCGTCGTGGCGCTGCTCGTCCTCGCCGCCACGCTGCCGTCGCGCGGCGAGCGCGTGCGCCGCGCGATCGACTGGACGGGTGCGCTCATGCTCGCGCTGCTCCTCACCTCCCTGGTGCTGGTGACGGACCTCGGCGGCACCGTCTTCCCCTGGCGCTCGACGGCGACGGTGCTGCTGTCGCTCGGCGCGCTCGTGGCGCTGGCGCTGTTCATCGTGGTCGAGCGGCGCGCGGCCGAGCCGGTGCTGCCGCTGCGCCTCTTCGCCGATCGCACCTTCCTCGTCGCCACGGTCGTCGGCTTCATCGTCGGCTTCGGAATGTTCGGCTCGATCACGTACATGCCGATGTTCCTCCAGATCGTGAAGGGGGGGAGCCCGACGGCGAGCGGCCTCCAGATGCTGCCGATGATGGGCGGCATGCTCACGAGCTCCATCATCTCGGGGCAGATCATCAGCCGCACGGGGCGCTACCGCTGGTTCCCGGTCGCCGGCACGCTCGTCATGGCGCTCGGCCTGTTCCTCCTCTCGCGGATGATGCCCGGGACGAGTGTGGGCCTGGCCTCCGCCTTCATGCTCGTGACGGGGCTCGGCCTCGGCATGGTGATGCAGGTGCTCATCCTCGCCGTGCAGAGCGCCGTGGACTACCGCGACCTCGGCGTCGCCACGTCGGGCGCGACGCTCTTCCGCCTCGTGGGCGGCTCGCTGGGCACCGCGGTGCTCGGGGCGGTGTTCGCGGCCGGGCTTGCGCGCCGGCTGCACGGGGGCGCCGCCGTCGCGAGCGCGGGCGCGGTGGCGCGACTCTCGCCCGCCGAGCGCGAGGCGTATGCCCAGGCGTTCATGTCGTCGCTGCACACGGTCTTCCTCACGGCGACCGTCGTCGCAATCGTCGGCTTCGCGATGACGTGGCTCCTCCCCGACCGCCGCCTGCGCGAGACGGTGGCCGCCACCGCCGCCGACGTCGGCGACGAGATCTCCGAGGCGTTCGCGATGCCGCAGGACTCGGACGCGCTGGCGACGCTCCGCCGCGGCCTCGGCGCGCTCGCCGACCGCGACTGGCGGGACCGGCACTTCTCCGACATCGTCCGCCAGACGGGCGTCGGCGTGAGCCCGGACGCCGCCTGGCTGCTCGTCCACCTCGGCAGCGACGAGCGACGCGACGCGTACGCGCTGGGGCGGTCGCGGGGCCTCGCACACGGGCGGGTGGACGAGGCGCTCGGCGAGCTGCGGGCGCGCGGGCTGGTCACGGCGGCACCGCGCCCCGAGCTCACCGAGGCGGGCGAGGAGGCGTGCGAGAAGCTCTCGGCCGCGCGGCGCGAGCGGCTGCAGCAGCTCTTCGCCGACTGGCCGGCCGAGCGCCACGAGGAGCTCGCGGGGATCCTGCGGCGACTGGCGAACGAGCTCGTGCCCGAGCGCCGCACCCGGGTGACCCCGGGGTCGGTGCCGCGGGCGTCGTAGCGGCGCGGCGCGCTACATTTCCCGCGTGAGCTTCCGCGAGCACCTCCTCTCCGGCCTCGTCATCCCCGCACACCCCCTCGCGCTCACGCCCGGGCGCGAGCTCGACGAGCGGCGGCAGCGGGCGCTCACGCGGTACTACGTCGCGTCCGGCGCCGGCGGCATCGCGGTGGGCGTGCACACGACGCAGTTCGAGATCCGCCACTTCGGCCTGTACCGGCCGGTGCTCGAGCTCGCGGCGCGCGCGGCGGACGAGGCGCTCGGCGCGTCGCCGCGGCCGTTCGTGAAGGTGGCGGGCCTCGTGGGCGACACGCGCCAGGCCGTCGCCGAGGCGGAGGTCGCGAAGTCGTTAGGCTACGACTGCGGCCTGCTGAGCCTCGGCGCCTGGCGCGAGGCGCCGGACGCGGCGGCGCTCGCCCACTGCCGCGCCGTGGCCGAGGCGATTCCGCTGTTCGGCTTCTACCTGCAGCCCGCGGTGGGCGGCCGCGAGCTCGGCTACCGCTTCTGGCGCGAGCTCGCCGAGGTCCCGAGCCTCGTGGCGATCAAGATCGCGCCGTTCGACCGCTATCGCACGCTCGACGTCGTGCGCGCGGTGGCCGAGTCGGGGCGCGAGGACGTCGCGCTGTACACGGGCAACGACGACAGCATCGTGGTCGACCTGCTGACGCCCTTCCCCGCGCTCGTGGGCGGGCGCCCGACGGAGCGGCGCATCGTCGGCGGGCTGCTCGGCCACTGGGCGGTCTGGACGCGGCGCGCGGTGGAGCTGCTCGAGGACGCGAAGCGCGCGCGCGCGGACGCCGCGCTCGACCCGGCGTGGCTCCGCCGCGCCGCCGCGGTGACGGACATGAACGCCGCGATCTTCGACCCGCAGCACCGCTTCGCCGGCTGCATCCCCGGCATCCACGAGGTGCTGCGCCGCCAGGGGCTCCTGAGAGGCACATGGACGCTGAACGCGAACGAGCGGCTGTCGCCGGGGCAGGCGGAGGAGATCGAGCGGGTTGCTCGAAGCTATCCTGAATTGACCGACGATGATTTCGTCGCGGAGCACCTCGACGAGTGGCTCGCCTGAAGACCGGGACCTAGCAGATCGCTGCGACGCAGTATGCCGGGTGCTACGGACCTGGCGACAGGCGGCCGGCGACCAGCGATGGGCCTCTGCGGGGTCGCGAGCTAGAGCAGTTGCGCGTGCCAGCTGTCCGCAACCCGTGCCTCGAACCTCGCGAACCACTCCCCCAACGTCTGCACCGTCGGATCGAGCACGACGGTCTCCGGGCCCACCTCTCCGCGGCGGCCCAGCTCCGCGAACTCGTCGCGCGAGACCGAGCGTACGGCGCCGCCGGCGTCGCGGTAGAACACGCGGCCGCCGCCGACGAGGCTCGCACCGACCTGCGGCTCCAGCGCGCGCAGCGAGCGGAACAGGCCGTCGATCGAGCAGCCGGACGCGTACGCCTCGCTCTGGTCCACGCCGACCATGAGGAAGTGGTCGTCCCGCCATTCCCTGGCGCAGACGAGCGGGTGGCCGTGCGCCATCCACCCGGCGAGGAACTGGTCCACCGCCTCGAGCAGGCGCTCGGCCGCCTCGCCGCGTACAGGCCGGTCGGCGGCGAACACCCAGACGCGCGCGGAGTCCGGGAGGGCTTCGAATTCGACGGTGGGCATGGCGGCGCGGCGATGGAAGAAAGCGGGAGCTCGTCCCGTCACACACCCGAGAAACATAGTCGCTGGTCCACCCCGCACGCGGAGACCGCCATGCACCGGACCCTCGCCCGTCGCCTCGCCCCGCTCGCCGCCGTCGCCGCGCTCGGCGCCGCGCTCACGGCGTTCGCCCCCGTGGCGAGCGCCAGGTTCGGCCCGCCGTGGATCTCGATCGAGTACCCGCCGAGCCCGTACGACCGCGTCACGCGGGACGCGCTGCTGCTCGTCCACTCCTACCACCACTTCACGCCGGTCGGGCTGCCCGTCTCGGGCACGGCCGAGGGCGTGGTGGACGGCAAGCGGCGCTCGGTGAAGCTCGAGTTCGAGACGACGTCGAAGCCGGGCGTCTTCGCGCTGAGGCGCCAGTGGCCGCGCCAAGGCGCGTGGGTGCTCAGCATCGCCGTCACGCAGGGCGAGGGCGAGCACAACACGGCCGGCGCGCTCGTGACGCTCGACGCCGACGGGAAGGTGTCGAAGGTGGACGTACCGCTGCGCCAGATCGCGGGCTTCGAGGTCCCGACGCCGCGGCGCATCACGGCCGCCGAGGTGGAGGCGGCGCTGCAGGCGCAGGTGCGGCTGGCGGCGCGGTAGCGGCGCTCCGCGCCACGGTCCTCGGCCCTCGGCCCTCGGCCCGCTTTCGGGGTTCCTCGCGGCGCGACTGGCGTACACGGCCGCCACGCCGCGCACGCCGGTCGGCGGCCGAGGGCCGTGGGCCGCAGTTAAGTTGTCCGCATGCCCGTCACCCTCGCCGAACGCGTCGCCTCACGCCTCATCGGCCGCGTGCTCCGCCCCTTCCAGCGCTTCGCGCAGGCGGAGTCGTCGAGCGGCGTGCTGCTGCTCGCCTGCGCCGCCGCCGCGGTGGCCTGGGCCAACTCGCCGTGGGCCGCCGCGTACTTCCGGCTCTGGGAGTGGAAGGCGACGCTCGGCGGCGCGGGGTTCGGGCTCACGCTCCCGCTCCTCCACTGGATCAACGACGGCCTCATGGCCGTCTTCTTTCTGGTGGTCGGGCTCGAGATCAAGCGCGAGATGCTCGTGGGCGAGCTCTCCACGCGGCGCACGGCGGCGCTGCCGGTGGCGGGCGCCTTCGGCGGGATGGTGGTGCCGGCCCTCGTGTTCGTCGCGCTCAACGCCGGGGGCCCGGGCGCGCGCGGCTGGGGGATCCCGATGGCGACGGACATCGCGTTCGCGCTCGGCGTCGCGACGCTGCTCGGGCCGCGCGTGCCCCCGGGGCTCAAGATCTTCCTCGCCGCCCTCGCCATCGCGGACGACATCGGCGCGGTGCTCGTCATCGCGGTCTTCTACACGGCGGAGCTCTCGCTGACCGCGCTCGGGGCCGCCGCGCTGGTGCTGCTCGCGCTCGTCGCGCTCAACCGCGCCCACGTGCGGCACCCGGCGCCCTACGCGCTGCTCGGCGTCGGCCTGTGGCTCGCGCTGCACGTGTCGGGCGTGCACGCGACCATCGCGGGCGTGCTGCTCGCCTTCACCATCCCGGCGCGCACGCTGATCGACGAGGACGAGTTCCTCCGGCGCGGCCGCGCGCTGCTCGACGAGTTCGCGCGCGCGTGCGGGCCGGAGACGACCGTGCTCGCCAGCCGCGAGCAGCAGGAGACCATCGAGGCGCTCGAGGTGGCGTGCGAGGACGCGCAGGCGCCGCTGCTCAAGATGGAGCACAAGCTCCACGGCGTCGTCGCGTTCGGCATCATGCCGCTGTTCGCGCTCGCCAACGCCGGCGTGTCGCTCGCCGGCGCCGCCGACGCGCTCGCGCCGCGCGTGACGCTCGGCGTGCTCCTCGGCCTCGTGCTCGGCAAGCCGGTCGGGATCACGCTCGCGACGTGGCTCGCCGTCCGCGCCGGCGTGGCGGAGCTCCCCGCCGGGGCGACCTGGCGCACGCTGCACGGCGTGAGCTGGCTCGGCGGGATCGGCTTCACGATGTCGCTCTTCGTCGCGGGGCTCGCCTTCGGCGACGGCGCGCTGCTCGACTCGGCGAAGATCGGGGTGCTCGCCGCGTCGGTGACCGCAGGGGCGGCGGGGTGGGTGATGCTGCGCGGGGCGGCGAGCAGTGCGGGGAGCGCGGGGAACCTGGCGGGCGGGTCTGTGACGCCCGTCGCGGCCGGGCCGTCTGAATTGGGCGCGTTCCCCGCGCCGGCAGGCACACCCGCTCACTCAGAGGACCGCAACACATGAGATTCCCGAAGTCGCTCGCGCTGGCCGCCCTGCTGCTCCCGTCGGCCGCGATGGCCCAGGCCCGCCCGCGCTACGAGTTCGGCGTCGACGCCGGGATCGCCTACACCGCGCCCGACGAGGGCGATGGCGCGTTCACCATCGGCGCCCCGCTGGACGTGCGCGTCGGCATCCTGAACCCGGGGCCGTTCAGCTTCGAGCCGCGCTTCACGTTCAACCACGTCTCGAGCGCCGGCAACTCGATCACGACGTTCACGCCGACGCTCAACGTCCTGTATCAGACGAACAAGCGCGCCGTCGTGCAGCGCGGCATGTACTTCACGGCCGGCCTCGGCCTGAACCTCGTGCGCGTGGCGATCGACGCGGACAACTCACCCACCGGCGAGGACGAGTCGGAGACGAACACCGACCCGACCATCAACTTCGGCATCGGCACGCGCAACAGCATCAACCAGGGCGCGTTCCGCCCCGAGGGCTACATCGCCTACGGGTTCGACAGCGAGGCGTTCCAGATCGGCGTGCGGCTGGGGCTGTCGTTCTGGAAGTAGATCGCTGAGTAGTAGATCGCTGACGGCTGACGGCTGTCTTCGGCTCATCAGCGGGTAGCTCGAATGCAGAACCCTCCGGGA
>JBJMNJ010000006.1:0-2833 GCA_045804325.1 Gemmatimonadaceae bacterium | reverse complement strand
GCGCGCGGGTCCGGCGTGAAGGTGATCGGCGTGCCGCCCAAGGACGCCGGCGGCGCCCCGTAGCGGCCGACCGACACCCTCCGGGCGGTCCGGGGTACCAGTACGGCGGACGAACCCTTCGGGGCCGTCCGCCGTACTGCTTTCGTCCCGGTTGCGACGACGGGTCTCTGGCGTCTTCCTCCCCGGATCTTGCGTGACATGAGCGACACCAAGGTCTCTTTCAGCTTCGACGGACATTCCATGCAGCCTGAGCCCTGGGAGGCGTCCCCGACGCCCCCTGAGCGGCCGCAGTACCGGCCGCCCTCCGGGATCCCGGTGCGGGAGGAGGGCGGGTGGCGCGGCGCCATCGCGTCGATCGCGTTCCACGCCCTCATCATCTTCCTGCTCACCTCGCCGTTCACCGTCCCCAAGACCCTCGAGCTCATCGAGCAGGGGGCCGGCGGGCCGGGCCCCGCGGGCGGCGGCGGGGGCGGCACGCGCGGCAGCGGCGGCGTGCCGGCGAGCGAGCGGCTCCGCTACATCCAGCTCGCGCCGGCGCCGAAGCCCGCCGCCACGCCCGCGGCCGTGACGCCGCCGCCGGTCCCGCCGAAGGTCGAGCAGAAGAAGCCCGAGGTGCCGAAGCCGGTGCCGCCTCCGGTGCAGCAGCCGGCTCCGGCCGCGCCCGCCGCCGCGCCCGCGGAGGCGTCGGCGCCCGTGCCGGGTACGGGCGGCGGCACGGGCAGCGACGGCACTGCCGGGAGCGGTCCGGGCAGCGGCGGCGGTGTCGGCTCGGGCATCGGCACCGGGGTCGGGTCGGGCGTGGGTCCGGGCACCGGGGGCGGCAACGACAAGGTCTACCCGCCGACGCCGACCGAGGTGTTCCTCCCGCCGTTCCCGGTGCCGGACAAGGTGAAGGGCTCGCAGCTCATCGCGCAGTTCGAGGTGGACGAGCGCGGCAAGGTGCTCAAGTGCGACTTCACGCCCACGCGCGACGGCGGCTACAACCGCAAGCTCAAGGACGTGCTGTGCGGCATCCGCTTCCGGCCGGCGGTTCGCCGGGACGGCACGCCGGTCAAGGGCATCGGGCAGATCACGTACGTCTTCTGAACGCGCCGTCAGCGCGCGTCATGCGACCCTCGCCGTCCGGCGGGGATTTTTTTTGCCCGCCACAGCGGACGGCGCCGCGGACGCCACCGCGGACGGCGCCGCGGACGGTGCCGCGGACGGTGCCGCGTAATTGCCTCCACCGCTTGATTTTGGCGTCACGACGCCCTAGCTAACGGGACTGGGTCGGCGTATTATTGCCGCGCCTCGACGGTGCCCACGCACCGACCCCGCCCGCGGGCCGACGCACGGTCCTTCCGCGGGCGGTACGCTATCGACTCCCAGCCCCCCCGAATGACGAGCGTCGCCACCGCGCCGGACGTCGCCGCGCAGCCGCAGCCGCAGCCGGAGTTCGTCAAGGCGCTCACGCTCACGGACGCGACGATGCTCGTCGCGGGCTCCATGATCGGGTCGGGCATCTTCATCGTCTCCGCGGCGATCTCGCGCGGGGTCGGCTCGCCGCTCTGGCTGCTCGCCGCGTGGGTGCTCACCGGCGTCATCACGATGCTCGGCGCGCTCGCCTACGGGGAGCTCGCGGCGATGTATCCACGCGCCGGCGGGCAGTACGTCTTCCTGCGCGAGTCGATGGGTCCACTCATGGGATTCCTCTATGGGTGGACCCTCTTCGTCGTGATCCAGACGGGGACCATCGCCGCCGTCGCGGTGGCCTTCGGCCGCTTCCTCGGCGTGCTCGTCCCGTCGATCGGGCCCGGGCTGTACGACTGGTTCCCGCACACGTCGTTCGACACGCCGGGCGGGGCCATCGAGGTGGGGCTGTCGCCGCAGCGCGTCGTCGCGCTCGTGTCGCTCTGGGTCCTCACGTGGATCAACCTGCGCGGCGTGCGCGAGGGGAAGCTCGTCCAGACGACGCTGACCGCCGTGAAGACCGGCGCGCTCGCGCTCCTCATCCTCCTCGGCCTGACGATCGGCCGGAACCCCGAGGCGGTGACGGCGAACTTCTCCGGCGGCCGCTTCGCGGGGAGCATCGACTACGGCTTCCCGTTCGTCCTCGCCTTCGGCGCGGCGATGGTGGGCTCGCTCTTCTCCGCGGACGCCTGGAACAACGTCACGTTCGCGGCGGCGGAGGTGCAGAACCCGCGGCGAAACCTCCCGCGCGCGCTGGTGCTCGGCACCGCGCTCGTGACGCTCCTCTACGTGCTGGCCAACGTGGCGTACCTCAACGTGCTGCCGCTCTACGGCACGGAGGGGGGCGCGACGGTGATGGAGCGGGGCATCCAGCACGCGGCGCAGGACCGCGTGGGCACGGCGGCGCTCGAGGTGATCTTCGGACCGGCGGGCGCCATCGTCATGGCGATCGCGATCCTCATCTCCACGTTCGGCTGCAACAACGGGCTCATTCTGGCCGGCGGCCGCGTGCTGTGGGCCATGGCGCGCGACGGCTTGTTCTTCCGCCGCGCCGGCGCGCTCAACGCGCGGCAGGTGCCCGCGTTCGCGCTCGTCATCCAGGGGATCTGGACGTCGCTGCTCTGCCTGACGGGCACGTACGGCCAGCTCCTCGACTACGTGATCTTCGCGGCACTCGTGTTCTACGTGCTGACCACCATCGGCCTGTTCATCTTACGCGCCCAACGGCCTGACGCCGCGCGTCCGTATCGAGCCGTCGGGTATCCCGTGCTTCCCGCGCTCTACATCCTCCTCGCGGCCGTCACGGCCGTGATTCTGTTGATCGCGCCGAAGACGCGCACCGAGGCGCTGTCCGGTCTCGTGCTCGTGCTCGTCGGCATCCCCG
>JBJMNJ010000005.1:0-4509 GCA_045804325.1 Gemmatimonadaceae bacterium | reverse complement strand
CGGCAGATGACGCACTCGTCGCTGTGCGCGGGCGGGCACTGCCGGCCGGCGACCTCCTCGATGTGCGGCGCCGCGTCGATCCCGTTCCAGGCACGCGTCGCGTCGATCAGCTCCAACGCCCCCGGCAGCGACAGCTGCACGAGGGCGACGAAGAAGGTCAGGAGGCGCGAGCGGCGGGCCAGGAGGGTCATCTTGGCTGATAGGTACCCCAAACGTCGAAGAAAGCTACCACCCGACAGGGGTCTGGCGGCACCACGGCCGTGCGCGCGGCGCCGCGACCGGCGACGGGGGCGGCCCGGTCTGTCATCGGCCGAACCGCCCCACCAGCCAGCCGATCACGGCGCCGCCGAGGGCGCCGAGCACCAGGATGGGAGCATACGCCTTCGTGATCACCGCGTCGGCCGCGCTGAGCAGCACGCCGGCGGCGAGGCCGACGACCCAGGGCGGGAGGCCCAGCGCGTCGACCTGCGGCGCCCCGACGACGGCTCCGACGACCACGCCGATGGCGAGGCGGTTGAGAAACGCGCCGAGCAGGGCCGCCCGCTTGTCCGGGAGCTCGAGCGGGAGCATCGACGCGGCCGACAGGGCGCCGTAGAGAACGCCTGCGAGGAGGCCGAGGGAGAGGCGGGACATGGAGGGAGGGGGGAGGTCGCGAGCCAAGGTAGCGAGCTACTGAGTGACGCGCCCGTCACACCCGAGGTCTGCGGGGTCGCGTGCGTCCAGCCGGGCGCGCGCTCGACCACGACCTCACACCACGAGACTCCATTGCACAACCGTACGCTTCGGCGCTCGGCCCTCGGGCTCGGCGCCGTTCTCGCGCTCGGCGCCTGCTCGGACGCCGCCACCGCGCCCGCTTCCGCTCCGTCGCTCGCCACGGCCGCCGCCGCACCGGCCGGCACGCAGTCGCTGCTCGCCGTCACGGTCGTGGACAAGAGCGGGCCCGCGCTCTACCTGCGCGACCTCGCGGGGACCGCCTTCGACACCGTGCATTTCGACGCCGTGACCAACCGCATTCCCGGCAACTACGGGCGGTTGCTCCCCGTGCACGACACGACCATCAACTTCCTCGGGCCCGTGCGCTGGAGCCCGAGCGGGGGCGAGCTCGCCGTCGTCACGAGCGTCGCGTTCGACCAGTCCGAGGTCGTCGTGATGCGCGCCGACGGCCACAACAAGCGCGTCGCGAGCGTCGACGGGCAGATCATCATGAGCGACGTCGACTGGTCGCCCGACGGCGGCAGCATCGCCTACACGATGAGCACGCTCCCGTTCGCGATGGGCGTGGACCTCTTCGTGACGGACCTCCGCACCATGCGCGTGACGCGCGTGACGAAGGGCTACGGCCTCGGGCTCTCCGAGCTCCGCTGGGACTCCAAGGGCGGCGCCGTCTACTTCACGCAGTGGACCGGCGACACGGGCGCCGAGCCGTACAACCGCCTGAGCCGCGTGAACCTCGCGAACGTCGCGAGCGGGATCGTGGACGTGCTGGCCGAGGGGATCGTCGGCGACGTGCAGGGGATCTCGCGCGACGGGACGTGGGCCCTCGCGCTGCGCAACGCGCTCGACGCGCGCGGCGGCCCGACGCGCGAGCTCGTGCTCGTGCCGCTCGCGCGCGGCGTCGAGGAGCGCGTGCTCCTCGTCGACCCGGGGCTCAAGTACGCCGAGCTCGTGGAGGGCGACCGGGAGGCGATCGTCGCCGGCTCGACCGGCGGCTGGTACGGCAGCGCCGACACCTGGACGCTCGCTCCGCTCGACGGCGGCGCAGGCGCGCGGATCGCCGGCCTCGGGCCGGAGGTCACGTCGATCGCGGCGACGCGGACGGCGAGGTAAGAGCGGCCCTCGGTCCGCAGGCCGAGGGCCGAGGGCCGCTCTCAGTGCCGCTCGCCGAACGCCACCTTCAGGTCGCGCCCCTGCGCCGTGTTCACGTGGACCATCCAGTTGAGCACTTCCTCGTGGAAGCGTCCGTCGGCCACGTCGCAGTCGGCCCTCGTCGCGATGGCGCCCGCGGGGCCGAACTTCATCTGCTTGCCGCGCGTCTCGCGCCAGCGCTCGCGCTGCCGCCGCTTCGGGACGCAGACGTTCGTGTGCAGGTGCCACTGCGCGATGCCGAGCGGCACGCGCGCGTCGAGCTCCGCCGGTGTGGAGCCGCGCGGCGCCGTGTACATCGCGCCCACGAGGCGGAGCCTGCCGTCCCGGCGCTCGTAGAGCAGCGACGTGGGGCGCGCGGCGTCGAACCCGCGCTCGTTCCGGCGCGCGTTGCCGCCCTTCGTGAAGTGGTAGACCGGCTGGTTCTTCACCCCGGGCGCGAACATGCGGAAGCCATCCTTCACCGCCGCCGTCGTGTCGGCATATTGGGCGATGGCCCGGCGGAGCGTGTCGTAGATCGCGCGGGCGCGCGCCGAGTCGGCCGAGGTGGCCCGGCGTGCGGGCGACAGGCGCAGGTGCGCCGAGCTGCGGCCGTGGGCGGGGGCGCCCGCGCGGCTGCTCATGACGCCGTGCGCCTGCCCCTCGACCGGGTCCGGCGCGTCGTGCTGCGCGTGCTCGTGCTTGGAGGCCTGCGCGAGCGCCGTGGAGGCCGCGAGCAGGCCGGCAACGGGTGAGAGGATGAGGTGTCTCATGCCCGGACGACGACCGAACGGCATACCGCGTTAACGCCGGGACCGCTCGAGGCCCTCAATCGGGACCTAACTGTCACTCTGACGTATTATTCTGCCGTGACCCCGGACTTCTCGAACCCCCTCCTGGCCATCCCGCTGGTCTTCGCGGCGGGCGTGCTGACGTCGCTCACCCCCTGCATCTACCCGATGATCCCGATCACCGCGGCGATCGTCGGCGGGCAGTCCGTGGCCGAGCGCGCGGCCGGCGTCCCTCGGGCGCGCTGGCGGCCGCTGCTGCTCACGCTCACGTACGTCGCGGGGCTCGCGGTGGTCTACGCGGGGCTGGGACTTTTCGCCGGGCTCACGGGTACACTGTTCGGGCAGGTGAGCACGAACCCGTGGCTCTACTTCGTCATGGCGAACCTGCTCGTGCTGGCGGCGCTCGCCATGCTCGACGTGCTGCCGGTGCGGCTCCCCGCGGGGCTCGTGGCGCGGGCGGCGTCGGCGGGGACGGGCGGCCGGTTCGGCGGCGCGCTCGTCATGGGCGCGGTGAGCGGCCTCGTCGCCGCCCCGTGCTCCGCCCCGGTGATGGCGGCGGTGCTGACGTGGGTGAGCACCACGCGCTCCGCGGGGCTCGGCTTCGTGTACCTGCTGACGTTCTCATTCGGGATGTGCGCGCTGCTGGTCGTGGTCGGGCTCTCGGCCGGCACGCTCGCGCGGCTGCCGCGCGCCGGCGCGTGGATGGTCTGGGTCAAGAAGGCGTTCGCGCTCGTGATGCTCGGCGCCGCCGAGTACTATCTCATCGAAATGGGGAAGCTGCTTCTATGATGCCGACTGCTGACGGACGACGGCCGACCGCTCGCTTGGCGCGCATGGCCCTCGGGGCAGTCCTCTCCGCGACCCTGGCGGCGCCGCTCTCGGCGCAGCTCGGGATCAAGGTCGGCGCGAAGGCGCCGGCAGCGGTGGTGGAGGACACGAGCGGCAAGCCCGTGGACCTCGCGCGCTACGTCGGCCAGGGGCCGGTGCTGCTCGAGTTCTGGGCGACCTGGTGCTCGAACTGCAAGGCGCTCGAGCCCGCCATGCACGCGGCGGCGAAGAAGTACGCCGGCAGGGTGCGCTTCGTCGGCGTGGCGGTGGGCGTCAACCAGAGCGCGGAGCGGACGAAGCTGTACGCGCGGAAGCACGGGCTGCCGCTCGAGGTGCTCTACGACCGCACGGGGGCCGCGGCGGACGCCTACGACGTGCCGGCGACCTCGTACATCGTGGTCATCGACCGGACCGGCAAGGTGGTCTACACCGGCCTCGGCGCCGACCAGGACGTGGAGGCGGCACTGAAGAAGGCGCTCTGAAAAAAAAGGTGTCGTGGCGCGCTACCGCTTCGGGAACCGTTCGTCTAAATTCCTGGGGTACGTGAGCAGTAGGACGGTTTGCCTTCCGCCCTCATGTTCAACCTGCGTTCAAGGAGGTGGTCCATTGTCTACTGGCCATAAGTCGGCGCGGATCGCCGGGAGCCGCTAAGCTCCAGGCTCTGTACCAACAAAGCTGACCGACGACTTCGCGCCGATCGGTCTGAGAGGGGCCCGACAGCTTTAGGGAGCTGGCGGGCCCCTCGCCGTTTCAACGGCAGCCCTCAGCGCGTGATCGACAGCCGATACCCCCCCAGATCCGTTCGCAGCGCGTTCGCTTCGTCGCTCACCTCCACCAACGTCGCCGCGTACTCGGCACTGCGATTCACGTCGGGCACGTCGAAACGGAGCACGGCGCCCCCAGCGAGGGTGCCGAAGGCCGCGGCGCGGAACGATGTGCCGGTGCCGCGCGCGTGGAGCGTGTAGGCGTCGCTCGCCGACGCGACGGCGGTCATCGCCTCGGGGCCCGTCACCCGCACCACCAAACCGCGGTCGTACGCGCGCGGCGT
>JBJMNJ010000004.1:0-2654 GCA_045804325.1 Gemmatimonadaceae bacterium | reverse complement strand
GCACCGTCAGCGGCCAGCGCACCACCCGCGCGCCATCGCCCCACAGCGGGGCGAGCGCGCGTTCGAGCAGGGGCACGGGGTCGGCCTCGTGCTCGGCGACGTAGCGCGTCACGGCGCTCCACGTGCGCACGTAGCCGGCGAGGTCGGCGAGGTGCCAGCGCACCGACATGTCGAGCGTGGGCGCGGGGAGCTCGGCGAAGGGGAACGGCATCGTCAGGTAGGCGGCGCCGATGCGCGCGCGCTCGCGCGGCCAGTACGGGCCGAGCACGTCGCCATAGAAGCGCCGGTAGGCGGCGTCGAGCGCCGGCGCCTCGAGCACCGCGTCGCCGTACGACCACACGGCGATCGCGCCGCCCGGCCGCAGCACGCGGCGCGCCTCGCGCCAGAACGCATCGAGGTCGAACCAGTGCAGCGCCTGTGCGACGGTGACGAGGTCCACGGACGCGTCGGCGAGCCCGCTCGCCTCCGCGGGCGCGACGGCGTAGGTGACGCGTGGATGCGGCTCGGCGTGCGCCACCTGCGCCGCGCTCGCGTCCGTCGCCGTCACGCGCCCCACACGCTCGGCAAGCGCCACCGCCGCCTGCCCGCTCCCCGTCGCGCAGTCCCACACCTCGGCGCCGGCCGGCGCCAGCGTCGCCAGCCAGTCGAACAGCGCCGCCGGATAGCGCGGCCGGAAGGCGGCGTACGCGGCAGCGCGCGCGGAGAAGTGGTCGGGGAAGGACACGAGGGGGGTCGGGGGTCGGGGGTCGAGGGTTGGGGGCGAGCGAGGAGCGAAGAGCGAAGAGCGAGGAGCGAAGCGTGCCGAGAGCCGAGAGCCGAGAGCCGCCCTTTCACCGACCCGCTAACTTCGTCCGGCACCGACGGCGGCCGCCAGCCGCGCACTTCCCCTCCCCTCCGCCATGCCCCCAGCCGCGACGCTGCTCGCCTGGACCGCGCTCGCCGCGCTCGCCGCCGGGCTCGGAGCGCTGGTCGGCGCCCGCCGACCGCCGCTCGCGCTCCTCGGCTGGGCGAATGCCGCCGCCTCGGGGCTGATGCTCGGCGTCGGCTACACCGTCATGGAGGCGGGCGTGCGCATGGCGGCGATCGGCGCCACCCTCGGCGCGGCGGCGGGGGTGCTGCTCATGCACCTGGTTCGGGTCGAGAGCACCGCCCTGCGTAGCGAGGTCGCGGCTAGCGCGATGCACTCGGCCGCCGAGGGGATCGCGATCGGTGCCGCGGCGGCGGCGGCGACGCCGCTCGGCCTCGTCCTCGCCGGCACGCTCGCCCTGCACAACGTGGGCGAGGGCGCGGTGCTCGGCGCCGCGCTGGCCGAGCGCGGCGTGCGCCCGAACCGCGCGGCGGGGCTGGCGACGGTGGCACGTCTCGGCCAGCCCGTGCTCGCCGCGGCGACGTTCGCCCTGCTCGCCACGGCGTCGGCGCTCCTGCCGTGGGTGCTCGGCGCGGCGTTCGGCGCGCTGCTCTATCTCGTGCTGGCCGAGCTGCTTCCGGCGAGCTACGGGCAGGTGGGCCGCACGAGCATCGCTCTCGTCGTGATCCTGGCGGCGGGCATCGTGGCGCTGCTCGGCGGCGACGTGCTCGGGACGACGCTGCGCGCGAACGGCGCCTGACGCACCCGGCATGAGTCAGCTGCAGGAGCATCCGCTCGTCCTCGTCTTCCTCGCCGCGCTCGCCACCGCGGTCGCGACCGGGCTCGGCGCGATCCCGTTCGCGTTCGTGCGCGACCTCTCGACGCGTGCCACCGCCTACGCGAACGCCATCGCCGCCGGGCTGATGCTCGGCGCGAGCTTCGGGCTTCTCGCCGAGGGCGCGCGCCACGGCGGCGTGCCGACGTTCGTCGGCGCGATCGTCGGCGTCGCGTTCATCCTCGTGACGCAGCGGCTGCTCGGCGACCACGAGCCGGAGTTCGCCGGCGTGAGTGGCGCCGGCGCGCGGCGGATGCTGCTGATGGTCGTCGTGATGACCGTGCACTCGTTCGCCGAGGGCGTCGCGGTCGGCGTCTCGTTCGGCGGCGGCAGCGCGCTCGCGACGGCCATCACGTTCGCCATCGCGGTGCACAACATTCCCGAGGGGTTGGCGATCACGGCGGTGCTGCGGCCGCAGGGCGTGTCGCTGCTCGCCTGCGCGGGATGGAGCGTCTTCTCGTCGCTGCCGCAGCCGATCACCGCGGTGCCCGCCTACCTGTTCGTCGAGCGCTTCGCGTCGGCCCTTCCGTACGGGCTCGGCTTCGCGGCGGGCGCGATGGTCTTCATGGTGCTCGTCGAGTTGCTCCCCGAGGCGTACGAGCAGGCGCGGCAGGGACAGGTGGCGATGGTCACGGCGCTCACCCTGGTCGGCATGCTGCTGTTCCAGCAGTACGTGCGCTGATGACTAACGCGGCCGCATCGACCGCCATCGCGAGTGTCGGATGACGGGACCGTCATACGTGACGTGTTCCCCCCATCTCATCTAGGCGATCCTGCCTATGGTGTGTCGCCGCGCGCACGCGTACTCTGCGCGTGCGGCCGATGGGGACGTCGGAAACGACGTACGGCCGACCCTGAGGCGAATCCGCCCGGCCATTCGTGGCCGGGCGGATTCGTTTGTACGATGCTCCGTCGCAGGTCATCTGCGCGGAAGTGTGCGCTGCGACACAGGCTGCGGCGATCACAGGTGTT
>JBJMNJ010000003.1:0-5210 GCA_045804325.1 Gemmatimonadaceae bacterium | reverse complement strand
CCCGGGGGTTCTCGCCATCCGACCCGCCAGCCAGTCGGCAGCGGTCGCCAGTCGCCAGTCGCCGAAGGTTGGATGCCCGGGGGCAGGTAAGGCGCTACGAGCCTCTGCCGGGTCGCGATCTATGCGCGGAACTTCGCGTCGCCACGCCGCAGATACTCCTCGCTCTTCCCCCGCGGGATGCTCAGCGTCTTCCACTCGCTGGACCGGAGGTGCTTCGCGAGGAACACGATCTGCCCCACGTGGCTCGCGTAGTGCGCCACCTGCCGCAGGATCGCCTGCACCACCGTGTGCGGCTCGCCGCGGATCGTGATCGTCCGGCCGAGGTCCTCCGGGCGGAGCGCGTCGAGGGCGGCGAAGACGACCGACCACCCCTCCTCCCACCACGCGAGCACGTCCGCGCGGCTCCGCCCGTCGCGCATCTCGAACTCCTCGTCGCGGTGGCGGTCGGGCTTCTCGCCGTCCGTCGTGAGGAAGTCGGTCCAGCGCGACCGCATGTTGCCGCGCAGGTGCTTCACGATGATGGCGACGCTGTTCGACTCGGGGTCGAGCGCGTGGAAGAACTCCTCGTCGCTGGCGAGCTGCGCCATCGCCTTGTCGCCGAGGTCCTTGTACGTGCGGAAGACCGCCCTGGACTGCGCCAGGACGTCGGCGAGGACGGGGTCGGGCATGGCGGGATTGGGCTGAGGTGGACGACCGCGACCGACATATGCTCGCGCGCCGGCGATGGTTCCGCGAGATGCGAGGCCGCAGTGGCACTCCCCGCCGCGCCGACTACAATCATTCATGCCCAGCACGACCACGTCCGCCGCGCCCATCTCCGTCCAGGCCAGCGAGCTCGTCGAGCGGTACCTCGACGCGCAGCTCGCCGGCGATCGGCGGGCCGCGCTGCGCCTCGTCATGGACGAGGGGCTCGCCCGCGGGCTCTCCGTCGAGGAGCTGCTGCTCGGCGTCGTGCAGCCGGCGCAGGAGCGCATCGGCGAGCTCTGGCAGCAGAATCGCGTCTCGGTCGCGCAGGAGCACCTCGCCACCGCCATCTCGCAGCTCGTCGTCACGCATCTCTATCAGTACCTCAAGGCGGGCGCGGCGAACGGCAAGGTCGTCATCGTCGCGTGCGCGGAGGGGGAGCAGCACGAGCTCGGTGCGCGCATGGCGAGCGACTTCCTCGAGATGGCCGGCTTCTCCGTGCGCTTCCTCGGCGCGAACGTGCCCGCGGAGAGCCTCGCGCTGATGGTGGCCGCGGTGCGCCCCGACGTGGTGGTGATCTCCGCGTCGACGACGCTCTGCTTTCCCGGGCTCCGGCGCTCCGTCGAGGCGGTGCGCGCGCGCGTCGGCGACTCGATCCCGATCCTCGTCGGCGGAACGGCGTTCCGCTGGTCGGAGACGTGCGTGGCGGACGGCGTGCGCCACGCGGGCCGCACGGCGCGGGAGCTCGTGGACGCGACCCGGGAGGCGGCCCGCCTGTGACGGACGGCAACGACCTCGCGGCGCTCGCCGACCGCGTGGCCCGCGAGGGTCCCTCCGCCGCCGAGCGCTCCGTCGCGCGGATGTACGAGGAGGACCCGTTCTGGTGGGAGCGCTTCGGCGAGCGCGGCCGCCGCTTCGCCGACGAGGATGGGCAGTACCACGTGACCTACCTCGTCGAGGCGCTCCGCCAGGGGAGCCCGCTCACGCTCGTGGAGTACGCGCGGTGGCTGCGCGGCGTGCTCACGGCGCGGGGCATGTGCACGCTGCACCTCGTCGAGAACCTCGGGCGCCTCGCGACGGTGCTCGTGGGTCGTGACGCGACGATGGGGCCGGCGGCGGGATTCCTCCGCGCCGCCATCGCGGGGCTCGAGTACGCCGACGGCCCCGCGGCCGGTCTCCAGGGCGCTGCCGACGAGGTGGCCGAGGCGGTGGCGTCCGAGCTCGCCGGGGCGGAGGATGCGTCCGACGACGCGGCCTGGCGCGAGGCGCGCCACCTCGTCTCGTACGTCGCCGACGCGCTCGCGAGCGGTCGCGGAGACCTGCTCGCGGCGCACGTGAAGTGGCTGGCCGGCGCGCTCCGCGAGCGCTCCGAGGGTCCGGACCCCGCGCGACTGTTCGACGCGGTGGAGCGCGCGCTGTCCGCGCTTCCGGAGGGCGCGCAGCGCGCGACCTCGAGCTTCCGCGCAGCGCGCCGGGAGGCGGGCGCGTGATCGTGGTGACGTCGCGCATCCGCGTGACGGCCGGTAGCGCGGACGCCCTCGCCGAGCAGTACCGCGGCCGCCTCCACGCCGCCGACGCATTCCCGGGCTGCCTCGGCGTCGAGATCCTGCGCCGCCTGGACGCGCCGGCCGAGTTCGTGGTGTACACGCGCTGGGCGAGCGCCGACGCGTACCGGGCCTACCGCGCGGCCCCGGCGTTCCGGGAGGCGCACGCGCGCATTCCCGCCGGCCTCAAGGTCGAGCGCGTGGAGGAGGGGGTGGGGGAGTACGAGGTGCTGTGACGATCGTGGCGCCGGTCTTCCTCCCCGCCATCGCGCTCGACACCGAGCGCATGATGGTCGAGCGACTCGACCTCGGCCCACTCGCCCTCCCACCCGAGCTCGCGCGGGCCGAGGGGGGCTGGAAGGGAGCGCCGGTCGTGATCGAGACGCGCGCGTATGTCGGCGGCGCCGTGGCGTACGCGCGCTTCGCGCGCGTCTGGCAGCCGGGGATGGAGCCGGGGGCCGGGCTCGAGATCGGGAACTATCTGGTCCTCGGCCGCCCCGACCTCGCGCTTCCCGTCCTCGGTGCCGACCTCGTGGGGATGGGGCCGCGCGGGCGCATGCTCGCGGCGGACCTCTCGCCGCTGCTCCCTCCCGGTGCGGCGCGCGACCGTCAGCTCGCTCCGCTGGCCGACCGTGCCGCGGCGCGCGCCCGCCTGACGCCGGGGGGCGCGCTGCCGAAGTGGTGCGCGCGGTTCTTCTCGCCGCACGCGCTCTTCGTCCGCCCCGGCGCGGACGAGCTGCCGGCGGCCGTCGCGGAGCTGGACGAGTTCCCGCGCGTGTTCGTGGCGCTCGCGCTGGACGCGACGCCCGACGCGCCGGCGGCGCCGCCCCGTCGGACGCAGTCGGTCCACGACGAGTACCTCGCCGCGCATCGCACCGACGACAAGGGGCTCGGCATGCTCGCCCGGATGTTCGGCGACGCGTGGGCGCAGCGGTACCTGGACGAGGTGCTGTTCCCGCTCGAGCTGCCCGCGCCGCGCGCCGTCGGCTGAGGGCCGCTCAGCGCCTGGCGTCGTCGGCGGAGTCGCCGCGGTCGTCGTGTCGGCGCTGCGGGAGCCCCTCGTGCCACGGCTCGTCGCGCGGCGCCGCCGAGCGCAGGAGCGCCACCAGCTGGTCGTCGGTGAACTCCGCCCATCCGGCGGGCCAGTCGCGGAGGTCGAAGCGCCGGAAGCCGGACTGGAAGCGCAGCACGGGCGGCCCGCCGCCCTCGGGCCGCTCCTCCACGCGCACGTCCCACACCCGGCCGCCCGGGTAGCGGAAGCCGCGCACGACTCCCAGGGCGCCCATCTGGACCCGCCCCAGCTTCGCGTCGCGGACGGCGTCATCGTCCTCGTCGCACGGCGGCTCGGCGGGCGCGGCGGCGGCGGGGGCACGGCGGTTGGACAGCACGGGCGCCGCATTGAGCCAGAGCAGCGCCTCGAGCTGCGTGTCGTGCAGGTGCTCCCAGTCGAGCGGGTAGGGAGAGAGCCGCCGCTTCTCGCCTGTGGAGAGGTTCTCGAAGACGATCCACCCCTGCCGGAAGCAGTCGGCGAGGTACTCCTCGGCCTTCGTCTGCGGGAGGATGGCCTCGGGCGTGATGTCCCATGCACGCCACGTCGTCCCGCTCTTGTCCTTGAACTCGCGTACCGCCATGCGCCTGCCCCCTCGGCTGGTCGGATCGGGTGTGACGTGCGTCACAAGCAACCGCCATTCCATCGCCGTCGAGGCCGGCGGCGTTCGCGAGGCCGATGGGGTCGCTGCACGCCTCTTGCGGAGGGGCGCCGGACTCGCAGTCCATTGCGTACCAAACACTTGTGCGCGATGCGACCGAGCTTCAGCTCGCCTGCCTCGCCGCGCCCCGCACGGACGACGAGGGCCTTGGCATGCTCGCCCGGATGTCAGGGATGCCGGGGCCCCGCGGTACGCAGGCAATGTCCTTTTCCGCGTCCAGCGTCCATACTGGCCGGCCTGGGGTGACTACCGTTCCTAGCTTCGAGCAGTTCGCGTCGCTGCGACGCGAGATGGCGCTGGCCACCGACGCCGCGGGCGTGGTGCGCTGGGCCGACGAGCGCGCGCGTGACGTGCTCGGCGTCGGCCCCGGCGTGCCGCTGCGCGAGCGCGTCTCGCCCGGCTCGGAGGAGAAGCTCGCGCGCCTGATCGCCGACCCGGCGGGCGCCGACGAGTGGGAGCTCGTGATGCCGGTCGGCGGCACGCCGGCCGCCATCTGCTTCCGCGCGATGCCGTACGCGGACGGGCTGCTGCTCGTCGCGAGCGTGCGTGCGCCGGAGCACGCGCACCTGGTCTCGCAGATGAGCGAGACGATGAGCGAGCTGTCGACGCTCCAGCGCGAGCGCGACCGCCAGGCGCGCGAGATCGGCCGCCTGACGCGCGACCTCGACGAGACCGATCGCGGGATCAACGCGCTCTACGACGAGCTCTCCGACAAGGAGCAGACGCTCCGCAACGCGAGCGAGGTGAAGACGCGCTTCGTGGCCGACATGAGCCACGAGCTGCGCACGCCGGTGAACTCGATCATCGGGCTCACGCAGCTCCTGCTGAACCGCACGGACGGCGAGCTCGCCCCGGAGCAGGAGAAGCAGATCTCCTTCATCCGGAAGTCGGCCGAGTCGCTCTCGGAGCTCGTGAACGACCTGCTGGACCTCTCGAAGATGGAGGCCGGGCGGATGCGCCTCCGCTCGGCGCGCTTCGAGGCCGACGCGCTCTTCTCGTCGCTGCGCGGGATGATGCGCCCGCTGCTGACGAACCCGGACGTGCGCCTCGTCTTCGAGGAGCCGCGCGGGCTGCCCGCCTTCGACACCGACGAGGGGAAGATCGCGCAGATCCTCCGCAACCTCGTCTCGAACGCGCTCAAGTTCACCGAGGAGGGCGAGGTGCGCGTGCTCGCCGCCGCGAACGAGGACGGCACCGCGACCTTCGCCGTGCGGGACACGGGGATCGGCATCGACCCGCGGGACCATGCGCGCATCTTCGAGGAGTTCGCGCA
>JBJMNJ010000002.1:0-3245 GCA_045804325.1 Gemmatimonadaceae bacterium | reverse complement strand
AACGATCTCGTCGTGGGTGCGCTGCTCGCCGCCGGCGCGGCGGCGATGGTCGCGGCGCGGCGCATCGTCCTCGATCGCACCGCGCTCTGGGCGCTCGCCTTCGCGGCCGTCGGTGCGCTGTCGGCGGTGCTCGCGGTGCCGCGCTTCGGGCTCACCTCGTTCGAGCTGCTCGTCAGCCTCGCCTACCTCGCGCGCTGGGTCTTCTACTTCGGCGTGTACGTGGTGGCGGTGAACGTGGTGCGCGACCAGGACGTGGTGGGCGTGTGGCGGGCGCTCGAGACGACGACGCTCTGCTTCGCGGCGTTCGGCGTGCTGCAGAGCGCCTTCCTCCCCGACTTCGCGCAGATCGTGTACCCGTCCTCGCGCGAGTATCTGGACTGGGACCCGCAGGGGCACCGGCTCGTCTCCACCTTCCTCGACCCGAACTTCGCCGGCGCGTTCATCGCGATCGCGCTGCTCGTGCAGGTGGCGGGGCTCGCGGTGGGCGCGCGTGTGGCGGCCTGGAAGCCGCTGCTCCTCGCGCTCGCGCTCGTGCTCACGGTGTCGCGCAGCTCGGTGCTGGCGTTCGTCGCGGGGGCGGTCGCGATCGTGCTCGCGCGTGGCGTCTCCGCGCGGGTGCTGCGGCTCGCGGCGGTGCTCGGCGTGCTGGTGGCCGCGGCATTCCCGAAGCTGCTCGAGCTGGCGCGCGCCTACAACAAGCTGCAGATCGACCCGTCCGCGCTCGCGCGCGTCATCTCGTGGGTGCGCGGCGTCCAGGTGGTGCACGATCATCCGGTGATCGGGATCGGCTTCAACACCTGGGCGTTCGTGCAGGAGCGCGCCTACGGCTGGGAGCGCGCCCACGCCGCGACCTACGGCATCGACGGCGGGCTGCTGTTCATCGCCGCGCTCACCGGCGCGGTGGGGCTCGCCCTGTACGTGGCGATGCTCGTCTCCGTCGGGCGACGCGCGCGTCGGGTGTGGCGTGAACGGAGCCGCCCGCCCGAGCCTCGCATGCTCGCCGTCGGCGCGGTGGCGAGCATCGTCGCGATCGTCGTGCACAGCTGCTTCTCCAACAGCATCATGCTCCCCTTCCTCGTGGAGCCGCTCTGGGTGCTGTGGGCGCTCGTCGCCGTGATCGCGCGCACCCCCGCGCCGGCGCGGGACGCGGTGTGACACACGCCCCGGTCGGTGCCGCCGGCGAAGCCGCGCGGGTCGTGGCGGTCGTGCTCAACTGGTGCGCGGAGGACGACACCGCGGCCTGCCTCGAGTCGCTCGCGCTCAGCGACTGGCCCGCGCTCACGACGCTGCTCGTCGACAACGGCTCGCCGGATGGTTCGGGGGACCGGCTGCACGCGCGCTTCCCGTCCGTTCCCTTTCTGCAGACCGGCGCCAACCTCGGCTACACCGGCGGCAACAACCGCGGGTTCGCGTGGGCGCTCGCGCACGGCGCCGACTACGTGCTGGTGCTGAACGACGACACCGTCGTGGCGCCCGACTGCGTGCGGCGATTGGTCGAAGCCTCGCGATCGGCGGAGCGCGCCGGGACCCGCGTGGGCGGCGTGTCGCCGAAGATCCTCTATCACGATGCGCCGGACCGCGGGTGGTTCGGCGGCGGGGACTTCTCGTCGCTGCGCGCGCTCGGGCTCCACCGCGGCGAGCTCCGCGCCGACGAGCCGGCGCGCGACCGCGGCGTCGAGCGCATCACCTTCATGACCGGCTGCTGCTTCCTCGTGCCGGCTTCCGTGCTGCAGCGGGTCGGGGGCTTCGCGGAGGAGTTCTTCGCGTACGTCGAGGACGTCGAGCTCTCGGTGCGGCTCGCGCGTGCGGGCTACGCGCTGCTCTACGAGCCGCGCGCGCGCGTGCTGCACCGCATCGCGCCCGAGCCGCCGCGCTCCTCCCCCTTCCAGATCCGGCAGCGCGACCGCAACCGCCGCCGCCTGGTGCGCCGCCACTACGGGCCCGCGGAGCGGCTGGGCTTCGTGGCCTGGTTCTACCCGACGCGCGCGGTGCACCTGCTCCGCTACGCCGCGGCGCGCGACTGGGAACGGGCCCGGGCGCAGTGGGAGGGGATGGTGGGGACGCTATGAGCAGAGCGCGGAGCGCTGATCGCGGAAGCCTGCCTATAATTCGAGCCGTGAAGATCGTCAGACTTTCGCTGCTCGCTCTTTTCGCGCTCAGCGCTTCGGGGTGCGACCCCTGCTTCGGCGTCGCCGGGTGCCGCGCGGACGCGCGCGTCAGCTACAGCGGCCGCACGATCGATCGGGCGACGGGGAACCCGGTGTCGGGCGTCGTGGTCGAGTTCGCGCGCACCGGCGGCGTGCCGCTCGCGGCCGATCTGATCACCGCGCGCTCCGATGGCGAAGGGTGGTTCCGCCTCGCGGCCGACGCCGACTCGGTGGGCGAGGTGGTGGGCGATCTCACCGTGCGCGGGCGGACGCAGTACACGGTGCGCGGCGTGCGGCTGCGCACCACGATCACGGAGGGAGACGGCGGCGACTTCGGCCGCATCGTCGTGGATCCGTACGTCGCCTACGTCGGCGAGGTGTGGGAGCGGCGCACGCGCAGCCTCGTGTCGGGTGCATCGGTCGTCTTTCGCCGCACCGGCGGCGTGCGCGTCACGCCGGAGGTGGCCACGCTCGCCACCGACAAGTCGGGCCGGTTCCTCTTCGCACCGACGGTGACCGAGTTCGGCACGCTGACGGGGGAGTTCGTCATCTCCGCGCCGTCGCTGCCCAAGGTCTTCCGCGTGCCGGTCACCATGTCGACGGAGTTCAAGGACCGCGACGCCGATCCGGTGGCAGTGCTGCGGCTCGGTGCCGCGCTGCAGTACGTGGGCGAGGTGTGGCGGCGCGGCGACTTCGCGCGCACCCGCGGACTCCGCGCGGAGTTCAGGCGCACCGGCGGCATTCCGCTCGTCGCCGACACGTACGAGTCGTCGACGCAGGAGTACGGTCTCTTCCCGATCCTGCTCGAGCCGCTCGCCGAGGGTGAGGTGATCGGCGACGTGACGATCCACGTGCCCGCGCCGGAGCCGCCACTCGTCATTCGCGGGGTCCGGCTGCGCACGCACGAGGACGACGTGCTTCACCTCGCGGGACAGTGGGCGTACGGCCAGCAGATCTTCGGCGCCGTGGAGTTCTTCTATCGCGCGACGGGGCAGAAGGTGGACTCCGGGGTGAAGGTGCTGGTGCGCGGGAGCGCGGGCGTTCGCGTGCAGCCGGACACGGTCACCGAGACGGTGAACCAGTCCGGCGCGATGAAGG
>JBJMNJ010000001.1:0-13135 GCA_045804325.1 Gemmatimonadaceae bacterium | reverse complement strand
CGAGGTGAACGGGAAGTGGCTGTTCATCAACGCCAACAACACGCCGCGCGTCGCCCGCATCGACCTCACGAAGTTCGAGACGGAGGAGATCCTCGAGCTGCCCAACGCCGCCGGCGGCCACGCGTCGCCGTTCACCACCCCCGACGGCCGCTACGTCGTCAGCGCCACGCGCTTCAGCGTGCCGATCGGCGCCAACCGCGACGTCCCCATCGAGAGCTACAAGCAGAACTTCAAGGGCACGCTCTCGTTCGTGACGGCCGACCAGCCCGGGAAGATGGACATCGCGTTCCAGATCCTCATGCCCGGCTACAACTACGACCTCGGGCACGCGGGCAAGGGGCCGTCCGCCGGCTGGTTCTTCTTCACGTCGTACAACAGCGAGCAGGCGTACGACAAGCTCGAGCAGAACGCGTCGAAGAACGACAAGGACTACATCGCCGCCGTGAACTACCGCCGCGCCGAGCAGTGCGTGAGCGAGGGGAAGGCGAGGACGGTGGCGGCCACGTACGCGCACAACGTCATGGACGAGGGGAGCCGCGCGGCGGCGACGCACGCGCGCACGAGCGTCCGCACGCTCGACCCGAAGGACTGCCCCGGGATCGTCTACTACCTCCCGACGCCCAAGTCCCCGCACGGCGTCGACGTGGACCCGAGCGGCGAGTACATCGTCGCCGGCGGCAAGCTCGCCACCGTCATCCCCGTCCACTCGTTCGCGAAGATCGCGAAGGCGATCGAGACCAGGCAGTTCGAGGGCGAGGCCGAGGGGATCCCGATCCTCAAGTACGCCGCGATCCTCGCCGGCGAGGTGCAGAAGCCCGGGCTCGGCCCGCTGCACACCGAGTTCGACGGCAAGGGCTACGCGTACACGTCGATGTTCATCTCGTCCGAGGTCGTGAAGTGGAAGCTCGGCACGTGGGAGGTCGTGGACCGCATCCCGACCTACTACTCGATCGGGCACCTCTCGGTCCCGGGCGGCGACAGCAGGAAGCCGTGGGGCAAGTACCTCATCGCGATGAACAAGATCACGAAGGACCGCTACCTCCCCACCGGCCCCGAGCTCGCCCAGAGCGCCCAGCTCATCGACATCTCGGGCGACAAGATGAAGCTCCTGCTCGACTTCCCGACGATCGGCGAGCCGCACTACGCGCAGGCGCTCCCCGCGAGCCTCATCGAGGCGAAGCAGCTGAAGTTCCACAAGCTCAGCGCCAACACGCACCCGCAGGCGACGAAGGCGGAGACCGAGGCCGGCATCACGCGCTCGGGCAAGGTCGTGCACGTGAAGATGACCGCCATCCGCAGCCACTTCGCCCCGGACAACATCGAGGGCATCCAGCTCGGCGACACGGTCTACTTCCACGTCACGAACATCGAGCAGGACTGGGACATCCTGCACGGCTTCGCGGTGCTCGGCGCGCAGAACGCGGAGCTCATCCTCCAGCCGGGCGAGACGAGGACGTTCAAGTGGGTCCCGAAGACCGACGGCGTCTACCCGTTCTACTGCACCGACTTCTGCTCGGCGCTGCACCAGGAGATGTCGGGCTACGTGCGCGTCTCGCCCGCCGGCTCGACGGTCGCCCTCAAGGCGAACGTGAGCAAGAAGGCGCAGACGCAGCTCGCCCGCGCGAAGAAGTACGACGACAAGAAGAAGGGGGAGTGACATGATGTCCCGACTCTCTCGGGGGCTGACGGCGCTCGCGGCGCTGCTCCTCCTCACGGTGTACGCGCTGCCGCTGTGGCGGATCGCGCTGCGGGCGCCCCAGTACCCCGAGGGAATCGGCATGCGCATCCGCGTGAGCACCGTCGAGGGGATCAAGCCGCAGGACCTCGACAACCTCAACGCGCTCAACCACTACATCGGCATGAAGCCCATCCATGCCGACGCCATCCCCGAGCTGCGCGTCATGCCGTGGCTCGTGGCGGGGCTGGCGGTCTTCGGCCTCGCCGCCGCGGTCGTCGGGCGGCGCAAGCTGCTCGCGGCGTGGCTGGCGGCGTTCCTCGCGCTGGGGGTCGCGGGGCTCGCCGACTTCTACCGGTGGGCGTGGGACTACGGACACGACCTCGACCCGGAGGCGATCATCAGGGTGCCCGGGATGAGCTACACGCCGCCCATCCTCGGCACGAAGGTCCTGCTGAACTTCACGGCGACCAGCCGCCCCGACGCCGGCGCGATCGCGTGCGGGGTGGCGTTCGCCCTGGGCGCGGCGGCGCTGTGGATGTCGCGCCGCCGCCGCCCGGCCACCCTCGCCACCGCCCCGGCGCCGCGCGCCGCGGGGCTCGCCGCGGCGCTCTGACCATGCGCGCGGTCACGACCCTCGTCGCGCGTGCCGCGCTCCTCGCCCTGGCGATCGCCTGCGCGCCGGCGGGGCCGCGCGCGCTGCGGCTCGGCGAGGAGGCGTGCGGGTACTGCCGCATGACGATCACCGACCCGCGCTTCGGCGCCCAGGCGCGCACGCCGCACGGGAAGACGCTGACCTTCGACTCGATCGAGTGTCTCGCCGACTGGGCGGCCGCGAACGACGGCGCCGCGACGGCGTGGGTGGCCGACTTCCGGGCCCCCGCCGCGTGGATTCCGGCGGCCGAGGCGCGCTACGTCCGCCTGACGAGGGCGGGGAGCCCGATGGGGCGCGGCGTCGCGGCGGTGCGCGCGGGCGCGGGCGCCGCGGAGCTCGCGGCCATCGGCGCGGCGGGACCGGCGATCGGGTGGGATTCGCTGGTGGCCGAGGCGCGCGATGCGCGCTGACGCGCGCGGCTCTCGGCGCTCCTTCGGAGCGCGGTTCTCGGCGGCTTCGCCGCGGTTCTCGGCGACGCCTGGCGGCGTCGCGGTTCTCGGCGGCCCTGCCGGCCACGGCCTTTGGCACTCATCGTTCTGGCGCACGTCGCTGCTCTTCGCGGCGCTGCTGGCGGCGCACTGCGCCGGGCCGGTGCTCGCGCAGACCTCCGCGCCGCGGCGCGTCGAGGTGTCGCTCGCGGGTCCCGTGCGCACCGTGCGCGAGGCGCTGCGGATCGTCGCGCCGCACGGCACCATCGTCGTGAGCGCCGGCACGTACCGCGAGCCGACCATCGCCGTCACGAAGCCCGTCACCATCGAGGGGCGCGGCCGGGCGGTGCTCGACGGCGAGGGCCGGCGCGAGATCATGACCGTGCGCGCGGACGACGTCACCGTGCGCGGGCTCGTCTTCCGCGGGGTCGGCGCGAGCGAGATCGAGGACCGCGCGGCGCTCCGCGTCACCGAGTCCGCCCGCTGCGTCGTCGAGGGGAACGCCGTCGAGGACGGCTTCTTCGGGATCTACCTCGCGCGGGTGGACGGGTGCGTCGTGCGCCGCAACGTGCTGCGCGCGCGGCACGGCACCGAGTCCGCGTCCGGCAACGGCGTGCACCTCTGGACGTCGCGCGACGTGCTCGTCGCCGACAACGACGTGCGCGGCTTCCGCGACGGGATCTACTTCGAGTTCGTGCGCGGGAGCCTCGTGGAGCGCAACACGAGCGAGGGGAACCTGCGCTACGGGCTCCACTTCATGTACTCCGACTCCTGCCGCTACGTCGGCAACGCCTTCCGCCGCAACGGCTCCGGCGTCGCCGTCATGTACACGAACGGCGTGGAGATGACGGGCAACCGCTTCGAGGACAACTGGGGCGCGGCCGCCTACGGGCTCCTCCTCAAGGAGATCGGCGGCGCGACGCTGCGCGGCAACCGCTTCGCGCGCAACACGGTCGCCCTCCTCTCCGACGGCACCACGCGCCTCGCGGCCGAAGGGAACGAGTTCGTCGGCAACGGGTGGGCGGTGCAGCTCCAGTCGAACACGCAGGACGCGCGCTTCGTCCACAACGACTTCGTCGCGAACACCTTCGACGTGGCCACGAACGCCGGCCGCGCGACGACGGTCTTCGCCGCGAACCACTACGACGCCTACCGCGGCTACGACCTGGACCGCGACGGCACGGGCGACGTCCCGCACCGCCCGGTGCGCCTGTTCTCGATGGTGGCCGCGCGATGGGAGCCCGCGCTCGTGCTGCTGCGCAGCTTCTTCGTGGAGCTGCTGGACGCGGCGGAGCGGGTGGTGCCGGCGCTGACGCCGGAGACGCTCGTCGACTCCGCGCCGGCCATGAGACCGCAGACGCGCCCGAGAACAATTCGCTCGGAATCGATCCGTGATTGAGATTCGCGACCTCCACAAGCGCTACGGCCGCCTCGACGTCCTCCGCGGCGTCGACCTCTCCCTGCGCACCGGCCGCGTCACCGGCCTCGTGGGGCCCAACAGCGCCGGCAAGACGACGCTCATCAAGAGCGTGCTCGGCCTCGTGCGCCCCGACCGCGGTGCCGTGCTGGTCGGCGGCGCGCCGGTGGACGCCGATGGGCTGTACCGCGCGCGGATCGGCTACATGCCGCAGATCGCGCGCTTTCCGGAGAACCTCACCGGCGCGGAGCTCGTGGACATGCTGCGCTCGCTGCGGCGCGGGGACGCCCGTCTCGCGCCGCGCCCCGAGGACGACGAGCTCGTGAGCCGGCTCGGCCTCGCGCCGCACATGCAGAAGCGGCTGCGCGAGCTCTCCGGCGGCACGCGGCAGAAGCTCAACGCGGTGCTCGCCTTCCTCTTCACGCCCGACGTGCTGATTCTCGACGAGCCCACCGCGGGGCTCGACCCCGTCGCCAGCGCGGCGCTCAAGGACAAGCTGCTGGCGGCGCGTGGGGCCGGCTGCACCGTGCTCGTGACGAGCCACGTCCTGAGCGAGCTCGAGGAGCTGTGCGACGACGTCGCGTTCCTCGTCGAGGGCCGCGTGGCCTTCGCCGGGTCGGCCGTCGAGCTGGCGAGCGTGACGGGCGAGCAGCGGCTCGAGCGGGCGGTCGCGAAGCTCATGATGCGGGAGGCCGCGTGAAGACCGCCCTCCGCCTCCTCGGCTACCAGCTCAGCGACGTGGCGCGCAGCCGCTGGCTCGCGGCCTACGCGCTCTTCTTCTTCCTCGCGGCCGAGGGGCTGGTGCGCTTCGGCGGGAGCGAGCAGGCGCTGCTGAGCCTCTCGAACGTCGTGCTCCTCGTCGTGCCGCTCGTGAGCGTCGTGCTCGGCACCATCTACCTGTACGACGCGCGCGAGTTCACCGAGCTCCTGCTCGCGCAGCCCGTGAGCCGCCGCACGCTCTTCGTCGCGCACCTCGGCGGCCTCGCGATCCCGCTCACGCTCGCGCTGCTCGTCGGCGCGGGGCTGCCGTTCGCGGCGCACGGCGTCGCGGACGCCCGGCAGCGGGGCGCGCTCCTCGTGCTGCTCGGCTGCGGCGCGGCGCTCACGTGGGCGTTCGTCGCGGTGGCGTTCCTCATCGCCGTACGGTCGCACGAGAAGGCGCGCGGCCTCGGCGCCGCGGTGGCGGTGTGGCTCGGCGCCACCCTGCTGTACGACGGGCTCGTGCTCGCGATGGTCGCCGCGCTCGGCGACTACCCGATCGAGCGCCCCATGCTCGCGCTCCTCGCCGCGAACCCCGTGGACCTCGCCCGCGTGCTGCTCCTGCTCCGCCTCGACGCCTCGGCGCTCATGGGCTACACGGGCGCCGTGTTCGCCCACTTCTTCGCCGCCCCGCTCGGCGCGCTGCTCGCGGTGAGCGCGCTGGCGGCGTGGATCGCGGCCCCGGCCGGGGTCGCGCTGCGGTCGTTCAACCGGAAGGACTTCTAGCAGCGATCGCAGCGCACCAGCAACCCAATCACTCCCACCTCGCAGGACTTACCCCAATGCGCACACTCAGCGTACTCACCCTCGCCACCGCCCTCGCCGCCTGCAGCAAGCCCGATGGCGCCACGCCGAGCGCCGAGGCGGCGCCGGTGCCCGCCACGGCCGCGCCGGACGCGGCGCCGACGCCCGACCCCGACCGCAAGGTGATCGAGATCAAGATGATGACCGCGCCCGACGGGCAGAACAAGTTCGAGCCCGCCCGGTTCGAGGCGCACCGCGGCGACGTGCTGCACTTCGTGCTGGAGGCCGGCGTCCACAACGTGGACTTCCTCCCGGACTCCAACCCCGGCAAGGCGGGGCTCCCGAAGGCGAGCGACATGCTCCAGCTCCCCGGGCAGAGCTTCGACGTGAAGGTGACGTGGGAGCCGGGCAAGTACTACTTCCAGTGCGACCCGCACGCGCTGCTGGGGATGGTGGGGAGAGTCGAGGTCGAGGACTAGGCTGAATGGCGGCCAGCGACCGGCGCAGCGGGCACACCAGCCCGCGGGCCGTGATCGGCCGTTCGGGCTGGGGTCAACTGACCCACTGCGGGGGTAGCGCGGCGGCCCCAGATTGCCCCGCGAACATTGGCGCCTGCTCACGGGGTCCCTTATGATTGCCGCTCCCATCGCCGCACGGATGACCGCCCCGAGCTTCTCCGCCCGCGACCTGGTGCGCCTCGAGCGCGCCCTGCGCGTGCTCCTCCACCCCACGGCCGAGAGCCCCGTCGGGTGGCTGCTGGACGTGTCCGAGGTGATGCGCGAGCTGGTGGACGGGGCGGCGGGGATCATCGGGATCCCCGGCGAGTGCGGCGGCCCGCGGCTCTTCTCGGCCCAGGTCGGCCACGACGTGCTGAAGCCGTACGAGGAGCACTACTGGCGGCACGACTTCCTGACCGCGCGGGTCATCGGGACCCCCACCTCGGTCGCCGGCCTGCACGACGTCACGAGCATCGCCGAGGTGGACGCGTCCGTGCTGCACAACGAGTACACGAAGCCGCACGGGATGTGGGAGCCCTACCTCATCCAGACCGCCCCCGGCCCGGACGCCAGCGCGCGCATGTGGCTCGTCTACCCTCGCTTCCAGACGGAGGAGGAGTTCGTGGCGCACGGCGCGCTGCTGCGCGCGGTGGCGCCGGCGTTCGTGGCCGGGGCGACGGCGTGGCTGCGGCTCGCGGCCGGGCAGCAGGGGCTCGCGCAGGTGCTGGAGACGATGACCGGCGCCGCCGCCGTCTGCGACCTCGAGGGCGCCCTCGTGCACGGCAACGCGCGCATGGGCGAGCTGCTCGCGGGACCCGCCGGCGCGACGCTTCGCGCCGCGCTGGAGTCGGCGGCGCGCTCCCTCGCCCGCCTCGCGCCCGGCACGGCGCCGCGCCTCGGCGCGCCCGTGGACGCCGCGCGCGCCGCCTCGCGGGAGGTGGCCACCCCACACGGTCGCTTCCGCCTCCGTGCGACCTTCGCGGCGGAAGGGGTGCTCGGCAACGCGCCGCACGTGGTGGTGGCCGTGGAGCCGGTGCGGGCCGGACCGCTGACCGACGCCGATCTGCAGGCGCGCTTCGGCCTCACGGACCGCGAGATCGAGATCGCGCGGCTGATGGCCGACGGGCTGGGAAACAAGGAGATCGCGGCGCGGCTCGGCGTGAGCTTCTTCACGGCGCGCAATCACGCCGAGCGCGTGATGGGCAAGCTCGGGGCGGACGGGCGCGGCCGCGTCGGCCCGATTCTCGGCGGCCGCTGATCGCTCCCGCTGGTCAGCCGCCGCCCCATCAAGATCGAGGCGCGTGAGAGGACCGGCGCGGGTCGGATGACCCAGCGGCGGCTGTCGGCCTTCGGCTACCACACCTTCAGCGCTCCACCTCGATGAGCAGGGGGAAGTGGTCGCTCGCCTGCGCCGCCCCCGGGGCCTCGGTGAGCACGCGAACCTCGCGCAGGCGCGCCGCCTCGCGCTCCGGCGTGAAGACGTAGTCGAGGCGCACGTGCGGGTCCCAGGTGGGGAACGTGTAGCCCGGGTCGTCGGGCCGCAGGCGGCGCCACGCGTCGGCGTACCGCGCGTCGAGCATCACCTGGATGGTGTCGCGCGCGATGTCGCGGCCGCTGAGCCACACCATCGCCTGGATCCAGCGCGGCATGCGCGCCACCTCGAGGCGCTCGCCCGGCGCGAGCGCGTTGAAGTCGCCGCAGATCAGGTGGAATCCCTCCTGGTGGTGCTTGATGCCGTCGAGCAGCGCGCGGATCTCGCGCGCGCGGCGGCGCTCCACCCACTTCGAGAACCACGCCGCGAGGTGCAGCCCGAACACGCGCCACGCCGGCTCCGCGAGCGCCACCTCGAGGAACGGGTGCCGCGAGCCGTACGGGCGGTGCCACGCGTGCGACTCGACGGGGACGCGGCTGAGGAAGCCGGTGGAGTGTCCGGCGCGCGCGCCCCACTGCGGGTACCCCGCGAGCTCCGCCACGCGGCGGACGACGCGCGGGTCGGTGGCCTCCTGCAGCATCACCACGTCCGCGCCGGCCGCGCCCACCACGGCGGCGATGGCGTGCTCGCGCCCCGCCCCGCCGTAGCGGACGTTGTAGCTCAGCAGACGGATGGGCGGCACGGCCGGGATGCCTAACGCGGCCGGCCGTCCGGCCCCAGCGCGCCCTCGGCCCGCTCCGCGGCGGCCTCCGCCCTCCGCCGCGCGCGGCGCGCCGCCTCCTCGGCCTCCCAGCGCGCCATCTCGTGCTCGCGCTCGTCCGCGTCGAGGACCGTGAAGTACGGCTGGTCCATGAGGACGTCGCGCGCGTACTGCACGATGCTGGAGGTGGCCTGGATGTTCACCGGCCGCCGCGCGATGGTCGAGAGCGCGCGGCGGAGCGGGAGGAGCGAGGGGCAGACGTGCGGCGAGTCGTCCGAGAGCGGCACGGTGTGCAGCTTCGGGATGTAGAAGGCGTCCGGGTTCCAGAGCTTCAGCATGTCGCCGCCGACGAGCGTGAGGTCGAGGTCGCTCGTGCCGCGGCCGTGCGCGTCGAACGGCTCGCCGTTGATCCACCGCCGCCCGACGACGGCGCTCCCGCGGAGGACGACGGTGACGTCGGGCGGGATGGCCTCCCTGAGGGCGTCCACGAACTGCTCCCAGCGCGCGCGGTCCCCGTCGAACGCGAGCCGCACGACGCGGTCCTCGACGGCCTCCTCGGGAAGATCGCGCGTCTGCTCGGTCGCGGCCTTGGTGATGGCCTTCGTCTTCTCGTCGCGGTCGGGGGAGAGCGCTTCCTTCTTCTCGCCGCCCTGCGTCTCGTCGTCGCTCACGGGCCCTGGGTACGGGTACGGACGGTGCTCGTTGCAACGACGGGGCCGCTGGGCGCCCCGTCCCCGTGAGCCGGTTCGCCCGCCGATCACGCGTTCCGGGCATCCCGCTACCCGGACGCTGGATGGCCGAGTAGACCCCGTTTCCGGACGTGCGCTCGAGGTTGCCCGCGAACCGGACGAGCGCGACCTTGGGGCATGGCGGCCACCAGCGACGCGCGCGACCGCGGGCGTGAGCGCTTCGCGCGGCGCGCGTGGGGCGAGGCGTACGCCGCGCTCTCCGCGGCCGACGCGGCGTCGCCGCTCGACGCCGAGGACCTCGAGCGGCTCGCGATCTCCGCGCACCTGCTCGGCCGGGACGACGACCGCGTCGAGGCGTGGGAGCGCGCCTACCAGGCGTTCCTGAGTCGGGGGGACGTGCCGCGCGCCGCGCGCTGCGCCTTCTGGCTCGGCATGGGGTTCGTGCAGGGCGGCGAGGGGGCGCGCGGCGGCGGGTGGCTCGCCCGCGCGCGCCGGCTGCTCGACGAGGGGGGGCAGGACTGCGCGGCGCGCGGCTATCTGCTCCTGCCGCGAGCGCTCGAGCGCGCGGCCGCGCGCGACTTCGCCACCGCCCATGCGTGCTTCGAGGAGGCCGCCGCGATCGGCACGCGCTTCGGCGACCCGGACCTCGTGACGCTCGCGCTGCACGGATGCGGACGCGCGCTGATCCAGCTCGGCCGCACGGCCGAGGGCGTGGCGTTGCTGGACGAGGTGATGGTCGCCGTGACCGGCGACGAGGTGTCGCCCGTCATCACGGGGATCGTCTACTGCGGCGTCATCGAGGCGTGCGGGGAGATCTTCGACCTGCGTCGCGCGCACGAGTGGACGACCGCGCTCGACCGGTGGTGCGCCGCGCAGCCGGACCTGGTGGCCTACCGGGGCGTGTGCCTCGTGCGCCGTGCCGAGATCCTCCAGCTGCACGGCGACTGGCCGGACGCGCTCGACGAGGTGCAGCGCGCGTGCGAGCGGCTGCTGGGTCCTCCCGCGCAGCCCGCCGCGGGCGCGGCGCTCTACCAGCAGGCCGAGCTGCACCGCCTGCGCGGCGAGTTCGACCGAGCCGAGGAGGCGTACCGCCAGGCGGCCGAGCGCGGGTGCAGGCCGCAGCCCGGCCTCGCGCGGCTCCGGCTCGCGCAGGGCAAGGTCGCCGCCGCCGAGGCAGCCATCCGCCGCGTCGCCGAGGAGTCGCACGGCCGGCGCGAGCGGGCCAGGGTGCTCGCCGCGTGCGTCGAGATCATGCTGGCGGCGGGCGACGCCGCGTCCGCCCGCGCGGCGCTGGACGAGCTGTCGCGCATGACCGCCGAGCTCGACGCGCCCTTCCTCCGCGCGCTGTCGGCGCACGCGGCGGGCGAGGTGCTCCTGGCCGAGGGCGACGCGCGGGGCGGCCTGGCCGCGCTCCGCCAGGCGTCGGCGCTGTGGCACGAGCTGCAGGCGCCGTACGAGGTCGCGCGCGTCCGCGTCCTCATCGCGACCGCGTGCCGGCAGCTCGGCGACGACGAGGAGTGCGAGACGGAGCTGGACGCCGCTCGGCGTGCCTTCGCCCATCTCGGCGCCGCGCCGGACGTGGCGCGGGTCGAGCGGCTCGCACGACGGGCGCGGCCGCGGCGCGCGAAGGAGCTGACCGCGCGCGAGGGACAGGTGCTCGCCCTCGTCGCCACCGGGAGGACGAACCGCGCGATCGCCGCGTCGCTCCGCATCAGCGAGAAAACGGTCGCCCGCCACGTGAGCAACATCTTCACGAAGCTCGGGCTCTCGTCGCGCGCCGCCGCCACGGCGTACGCCTACCAGAACCACCTGCTGCCGCCGCCTGCGTAGAAATACCCACGTCCCCGGGACGCGGCCCTGCACATTCCTCCCGACGCGGCCGCCCCCGTCCCTCGCCTATCGTGTCGCGGACACGAGAGCCAGGGGGAGCGCATGCGGCACACGGAGGGAACGGAGCGCGTCGACACCGTCGTCATCGGCGGCGGCCAGGCGGGGCTGTCGGTCGGGTACCACCTGGCCCGGCTCGGCGTGCCCTTCGTCATCCTGGAGGCGAACGAGCGCGTCGGCGACTCGTGGCGCAGGCGCTGGGACTCCCTCCGGCTGTTCACGCCGGCTCGTTTCGACGGGCTCGATGGGATGCGGTTCCCGGCCGGGGACAACGTGTTCCCCACGAAGGACGAGATGGCCGAGTATCTGGAGCGGTACGCCGCGCGCTTCGATCTGCCGGTGCGGACCGGCGTCCGGGCGGACGGGGTCTCGCGACGCGGCGACGGATACCTCGTGACGGCGGGCGAGCTGCGCATCGAGGCCGACCACGTGGTGGTGGCGATGGCGAACTACCAGCGCCCGAGCGTGCCTCCCTTCGCCGCGGAGCTCGACGCCGCCGTCGTCCAGCTCCACTCGGCGGCCTACCGGAGCCCGTCGCAGCTGCGGCCGGGCGGCGTCCTCCTCGTCGGGGCGGGCAACTCGGGCGCCGAGATCGCGACGGAGCTCGCGCGCGCTGGCCACCGGGTCTGGCTCTCCGGCAGGGACGTGGGCCAGCTCCCCTTCCGGATCGCCGGCCTGGCCGCGCGACTCTTCCTCCTGCGGCTGGTCCTCCGCGTCGTCTTTCACCGCCTGCTGACGGTGCGCACGCCGTTAGGCAGGAAGGCGCGGGCGAGCACCGTGGGCCGCGGCGGGCCGCTGATCCGGACGCGAGCCGGCGACCTGTCCGCGGCGGGCGTCGAGCGCGTCGCGCGGACGGTCGGCGTGCGCGGGGGTCGGCCGCTGCTCGCGGACGGGCGCACGCTCGACGTCGAGAACGTGGTCTGGTGCACCGGCTACCGGCCCGACTTCTCGTGGATCGACCTCCCGGTCCTCGACGCCGAGGGGAGGCCGGTGCACGAGCGCGGGGTCGCGCGCCGCGAGCCGGGGGTCTACTTCGTGGGGCTGCACTTTCTCTTCGCGATGTCGTCCACGATGATCCACGGCGTGGGACGGGACGCGGAGCACGTCGCGCGGACGATCGCCGCGCGGACGATCGCCGCGCGGCGCGACGCGGGGCGGCGCGCGGGGGCGGCCATGCCGGAGCTGGCGGCGCCGATGCGCTGAGGCCGCGCTGGCGGCGTCGAGCCGGGCGCGTTAGCGTCTCCGCCCATGGCGCTCCGCCTCACGCTCGCCACCCTGCACCTCCTCGCCCTCGGCATCGGCCTCGGCGCCATCTGGGCGCGGGCGCGCGCCATGGCCGCCGTCGCGCGCGGCGGCCACGGGGAGGCCGGCGACCCCTGGGCGCTGCGGCGCGCGTTCACGGCGGACGCCTGGTGGGGGATCGCCGCGCTCGTGTGGCTCGCGACGGGACTCTGGCGCCTGTTCGCGGGGACGGAGAAGGCGACGCGCTACTACATGACGAACCACGTCTTCTTCGCGAAGATGGGCTGCCTCGTGCTCGTGCTGCTGCTCGAGCTCTGGCCGATGATCACGCTGATCCGGTGGCGCGCCGCGGCCGGGCGCGGCGAGGGAGCGCGGGCCTCGGGGCCGGGTGCGGCGTCGGCGGGGACGATCTCGACGATCTCGTACGTGCAGGCGGCGCTGGTCGTCGCCATGGTCGCCGCGGCGGTCGCGATGGCGCGCGGGTACGGCGCGCGCTGACGCCGCGCGCCCACGCATTCATTCACACACGGACGCTCGGCCCACGGGGACTCGCATGCGCACCTACGTCGGCACCACCGGGGTGATCTTCGCGCTCGTCACGGTGGCGCACCTGCTGCGGACGGGGGAGGTCGTCACCCACCTGCGGGACGACCCGTGGTTCGTGGCGGGGTACACGGCGCTCACGGTGTCGTGCGCGGCGCTGGCGCTGTGGGCGTGGCGGGTGTTCCGGCGGCTGCCGGCGGGGGGTGAGGCGGGCGGGGCGTGACGTGCTGCGAGCGGCGCGTGTGAGGGCTCCGGGGCCGGGCCTGCTGGCCGGCGGCCCGCGCGGGTACTGAGCTCCCGGGCGATGGCGACTGACCTCCCGACGCTGACGACGGCGCGCCTCGTCCTCCGGCCCTTCACGCCGGCGGACGGGCCGGACGTCGAGCGCCTGGCGGGCGCCCGCGAGGTGGCCGACACGACACTCCATGTCCCGCACCCGTACCCGCCGGGGGCGGGGGCGGCGTGGA